>NZ_JBEOPW010000013.1:0-180137 GCF_040310465.1 Pseudomonas sp. H26/SER47-MNA-CIBAN-0231
GTAAGCGCTGTGAGGCGTTGAGCTAACCAATACTAATTGCCCGTGAGGCTTGACCATATAACACCCAAGCAATTTGCGTCGAAAGGCCAGATTGCGGTGTGTGAAGACGAAACGAACCGAAAGTTCGAAACGCACAAACACCGAAAGCTGTCACATACCCAATTTGCTGAAGCGAGGCCATCTGGTCACGAGTCAGTACCCGAATTTCTTGACGACCATAGAGCGTTGGAACCACCTGATCCCATCCCGAACTCAGCAGTGAAACGATGCATCGCCGATGGTAGTGTGGGGTTTCCCCATGTGAGAGTAGGTCATCGTCAAGATTAAATTCCGAAACCCCAATTGCGAAAGCAGTTGGGGTTTTGTTTTGCCTGCGAGAAAGTTCTTACAAGCTTCGCAGACCTCGTCCGGCTGTCACAGCCGGCCGACAATGCTAAGGTTCTGCCTCGGCTTTAGCGATTTTCCAAGGAATCCATATGTCGGACGCCCAGTCCCTCAACGCTGCATTCATGGTGGTTCAGAGCAACAGTCTCGATGAGCTGCGCAGCCTTGTGGTCAGCATCATGCGGCGCTATCCACTCGCACCCTTGGAGAACGAAATCGCTTTGGTACAAAGCAACGGCATCGCCCAATGGCTCAAACTGGCATTGGCTGAGGATCCCGAAGACGATGACCTTGGCGGTTGCGGGATCGCTGCGGCGATTGACGTGCAACTACCCGGCAGTTTCATGTGGCAGCTGTATCGCATGGTATTGGGACGAGAAGAAATTCCGGCTAAATCCCTGCTCGACAAAGCCCCGCTGACCTGGCGCCTGATGCGCCTCTTGCCACAGGTAATTGACCGCCCACATTTCGAGCCGCTGCAACGCTTCCTCACCCACGACAGCGATCTGCGTAAGCGCTACCAATTGTCAGAGCGCCTCGCGGACCTGTTCGACCAATATCAAGTTTATCGGGCCGACTGGCTGGAAGATTGGGCGGAAGGCCGCCACCAACTGCGCAATGTGCGAGGTGAAATCAAACCTCTGCCACCGACCAGTTGCTGGCAGGCCGAGTTGTGGCGAGCGCTGCTGGATGACGTCGGCGAACAAGGCATGGCGCAGAGTCGTGCCGGAGTCCATCAACGTTTCATGGAGCGCATCAACACTCTTGATGAGGCACCGGCTTCACTGCCACCGCGTGTGATCGTTTTTGGTATTTCTTCGCTACCCGCGCAGGTACTTGAAGCGCTCGCCGGTCTGGCACGTTTTAGCCAGGTATTGCTTTGCGTACACAACCCCTGTCGCCATCACTGGGCCGATATCGTTGCCGACAAGGATCTGCTGCGACATCAATACAAGCGCCAACAACGCAAAAGCGGGATGCCAGTTGTACTTGATGCCGAGACCCTGCATCAGCACGCACATCCGTTGCTGGCCGCTTGGGGGAAGCAAGGTCGCGACTATATCAACCTGCTCGACAGCTACGACGATCCCAACAGCTACCGCGCAGCCTTTCGTGACGGCCGCATCGACCTGTTCAGCGAAGCCCAGCCCCGCAACATGCTTAACCAGCTGCAGGATGACATTCTGGAGTTACGCCCCCTCAACGAGACACGCGAACTCTGGCCAGCGGTCGATGCAACCCAAGACCATTCAATACGTTTTCACATCGCCCACAGTGCCCAGCGCGAAGTCGAAATCCTGCACGATCAACTCCTGGCGCGTTTCAGCGCTGACCCGGCTCTACGCCCACGGGACGTGATCGTGATGGTCCCGGATATCGACAGCTACGCCCCGCATATCCGCGCGGTTTTCGGTCAGCTCGATCGATTTGACCCGCGCTTCATTCCGTTCACTTTGGCGGACCAGGGCCAGCGAGGACGTGATCCATTACTGATCGCCGTCGAGCACCTGCTCAAGCTGCCGGACAGCCGTTTCCCGGTCAGCGAGATCCTCGACCTGCTCGATGTTCCAGCTCTGCGTGCTCGCTTTGGCGTAGAGGAGCGCGACCTGCCAACTTTGCATCGCTGGATCGAAGGCGCCGGCGTGCGTTGGGGCATGAGTGCCGAGCAACGGGCCGGTCTCGGTTTGCCGGAGGAACTGGAGCAGAACAGCTGGCATTTCGGCATGCGCCGAATGCTGCTGGGCTACGCCGTCGGCAGTGCCGACGCATGTGCAGGTATCGAGCCTTACGACGAAATTGGTGGGCTTGATGCTGCCCTGATCGGTCCACTGGTGGCTCTGCTGGATGCCCTGGAAATCGCTCATCGGCAACTCACGCAACCGGCTCAACCGAAAGAGTGGGGGCTGCGTTTGCAAGCGCTGATGCAGGTGTTCTTTCAGGCGAGCAACGAGCACGACGACTACCTGCTGACCCAACTGGAAGAGCTTCGCGAGACCTGGCTGGAAACCTGCGAGGCGGTCGGGCTGACTGACGAACTGCCGCTGACTGTCGTGCGCGAAGCCTGGCTCGCCGGGCTGGATCAGGGCCGTTTGTCGCAACGATTCCTCGCCGGTGCGGTGAATTTCTGCACCTTGATGCCGATGCGTGCCATTCCTTTCAAGCTGGTATGTCTGCTGGGCATGAACGACGGCGATTATCCGCGCGCGCAGCCGCCGCTGGACTTCGATCTGATGGGCAGCGATTACCGACCTGGCGACCGCTCACGACGTGAAGACGACCGTTACCTGTTACTCGAAGCGCTGTTATCCGCACGCACTCAGCTCTATATCAGTTGGGTCGGTCGCAGCATCCGTGACAACAGCGAACGACCTGCCTCGGTGCTCATCGGCCAGTTGCGCGATCACCTCGCCAGCGGCTGGCGTTCAATCGACCCAAGCCAGGATCTGTTGGACGCGCTGACCGAAGAACATCCCCTGCAACCTTTCAGTGCCCGCTATTTCCACGAAGGCGAGCAACTGTTCAGCTACGCCAGCGAGTGGCAGGTGTTGCATCAAGAGAAAACGCAGCAAAGTGAAGCACCCCTACTCGCGCCATATGTTCAAGAGGAACCGCTGACGCTGGCATTGCTGCAGGACTTTCTGCGTAATCCGGTTCGGCATTTTTTCACACAACGTCTCAAGGTCTATTTCGAGGCTGCGCAAGCGCCGTTGGCAGATGAAGAACCTTTCGTGCTGGACGCCCTACAGCGCTACACGCTGAGCGACAGTTTGCTGGAGGCCGCACTCAGTCAGCCGGACGATGTCGATCAGGCACTGCACGCCCGGGCGCTGCGCCTGCAAAACAGTGGTTTGTTGCCGATGGCTGGCTTCGGCGAATGTCTGCAGCGAGAGTTGATCGAACCGCTGCCGGATCTTCTGCAGCGTTATCAACAGTTGCTGACGTTATGGCCGACGCCATTGAGTAGTGCAATCCCGGTCAGTCTCGACTTGCAGGGTTTGCGGCTGGAGGGCTGGCTCGCAAACCTGCATCAACGCGCCGATGGCGGCCTGCTGTCGGTCACGACCATTCCCAATAGCATCGGCTCGATCAAAACTCGCAAGTGGCATCGGCTGACCAAATCGTGGGTTACCCATCTGGTCGCCTGCGCCAGCGAGCATGCGCTGACCACGGCATTGGTCGCCAGTGACGACACGTTGTTGCTTGAGCCAATGGAGCGAGACCGAGCGTTGCGTTTGCTCGGTGACCTGCTTCTTGCTTGGCAATCCGGCATGCGCCAACCCTTGCCGATTGCGATAAAAACCGCGTTCGCCTGGTTGTCTCAAACTGACCCGGTCAAAGCCGAAGCAGCTGCGCGAAAAGCCTATGACGGTGATGGCCAGACCAGCAACGGCGAGCGGCGTGAAAGCCCGGCACTGCTCCGGCAATATCCCGACTTCGATGCATTGTTGGCAGACGAAACCTTCACCGGCTGGTGCGACGCGTTGTACCGCCCAGTATTCGAAGCGCCGTGGCGTTCCTTGTCCAGCGAAGGTGCGCGCGCATGAGTACCAAAACACCGTTGGCTCTGGCCTTCCCGCTGCGCGGCAGTCAGTTGATCGAAGCAAGCGCAGGCACCGGCAAAACCTTCACGATTTCGGCACTTTATCTGCGGTTGATTCTCGGCCATGGCGGCGAGACAAGCGGGTTTTTACGCGAATTACTGCCGCCGCAAATCCTCGTAGTGACGTTTACCGACGCTGCTACCAAAGAGCTGCGTGAACGCATTCGGTCACGCTTGGCTGAGGCCGCGCGATTCTTCCGCGATGAAATCACTGCCCCCGACGGACTGATTGCCGAGTTGCGCGATCAGTTTGATCCGCAACAATGGCCGGGCTGTGCCAACCGCCTCGATATCGCCGCGCAGTGGATGGACGAAGCCGCCGTCTCGACCATTCACAGCTGGTGTCAGCGCATGCTGCGTGAGCATGCGTTCGACAGTGGCAGCCTGTTCATGCAGTCGCTGGAAACCGATCACAGCGATTTGCTCGGCGAGGTGCTGCGCGATTACTGGCGACTGTTCTGTTACCCGATGCAGGGCGATGCGCTGAACTGGGTGCGCAGCAATTGGGGTGGCCCCGCAGCGTTGTTGCCTCGCGTACGTGGCTTGTTCGCCAGCGAGCGTGACACCGATGAAGGCAAGGTGCCTGCGGAGCTGATCGCTGAGTGTTTGCTGGAGCGGCGAGCAGCATTGGTCGAACTGAAAGCGCCTTGGCGTGATTGGGCAGACGAACTGCTCGCGCTCTGCCATGAAGGCGTGGCCAGCAAAACCGTCGATGGCCGCAAGATGCAGGCGCGTTATTTCGAGCCCTGGTTCGAGAAACTCAAGACCTGGGCCGAAGACGAGGCGCTTGAGCAACTGGACATTGGCACCGGCTTCACCCGATTGACACCCGATGGCATGGCCGAAGCCTGGAAAGGCCAGGCGCCCAGTCATCCGGGGCTGAACGCCATGTCCGAACTGAAGTCGAGCCTCGACGGATTGCCGACGCCCGATGCCGCTGTTCTGCAACACGCTGCCAAGTGGGTCGGCGCGCGTTTTGAAGAAGAGAAGCGTCGCCGCGCGGAAATGGGGTTCGACGATATGCTGTTGCGTCTGGATGCCGCGCTGCAATCGGAGGGCGGCGAGCGTCTGGCAACGCTGATCCGCGAGCAGTTTCCGGTCGCGCTGATCGACGAATTCCAGGACACCGATCCGGTGCAATACCGCATCTTCGAAAGCATCTACCGCATCGAAGACAATCACCCTGACACCGGCCTGTTCCTGATCGGCGACCCCAAGCAGGCGATCTACGCCTTTCGCGGTGCCGACATCTACACCTACTTGCGCGCACGCCAGGCCACCACCGGCCGCTTGCACACGCTCGGCACCAACTTCCGCTCCAGCCACGGCATGGTGACAGCGGTTAATCACGTATTCGAACGCGCCGAGTCCCGAGAGCAAGGACGCGGCGCGTTTTTGTTTCGCGAGAAAACCGGCGAAAACCCGGTACCGTTCCTCCCGGTCGAGGCTCAGGGACGCAAGGAGACGCTGCGGATTGCCGGGCAAAACGTCGCGGCACTTAATGTCTGGCTATTGCCCAGCGATCAGCCGCTGTCCGGCGCGGTCTATCGCCAGCAAATGGCTGCCGCCTGTGCCAGTCAGATCACCGCACTGCTCAATGGCGGGCAAAACGGTAGCGCTGGTTTTGTTCAGGGAGATGACTTCAGAGGTTTGCGTCCTTCGGATATTGCAATCCTCGTCCGCGACGGTAAAGAAGCCCAGGCCGTACGCGCTGAACTCGCCGCCAGAGGGGTGCGCAGTGTTTATCTCTCGGACAAGGATTCGGTGTTCGCCGCGCAAGAGGCGCACGACCTGCTGGCGTGGCTAAAGGCTTGCGCCGAACCCGATGTCGAACGCTCGCTCAAGGCTGCGCTGGCCTGCACCACACTGAACCTGCCGCTGATCGAGCTGGAGCGCCTGAACCAGGATGAAATGGTCTGGGAAGCCCGGGTCATGCAGTTCCGCGGCTATCGAGAGCTCTGGCGCAAGCAGGGTGTGTTGCCGATGTTGCGGCGCCTGCTTCACGACTTCCACCTGCCGCAAACCCTGATGCAGCGCAGTGACGGCGAGCGCGTACTGACCAACCTCTTGCACCTCTCGGAACTGATGCAGCAAGCCGCCGCTGAACTGGACGGCGAGCAAGCGCTGATCCGCCATCTGGCCGAGCTGCTGGCACTGTCCGGTCAGGCCGGTGAAGAGCAGATTCTGCGTCTGGAAAGCGATGAGCAACTGGTCAAGGTGGTGACCATTCACAAATCCAAGGGCCTGGAATATCCGCTGGTGTTCCTGCCATTCATTTGCTCGGCGAAACCGGTGGATGGCAGCCGTTTGCCGCTGCATTACCACGACGCTGCGGGCAAGGCGCAGATCAGCCTCAAGCCGACTCCCGAGTTGATCGCTCTGGCTGACGATGAGCGTCTGGCCGAAGATCTGCGTCTTCTGTATGTCGCATTAACCCGCGCGCAGCATGCCTGCTGGCTGGGCGTCACTGACCTGAAACGCGGCAATAACAACAGCTCGGTGTTGCACCTGTCGGCGTTGGGTTATTTGCTCGGTGGCGGTGCCGCTTTGGGCGAGTCCAGCGAATTGAATCGCTGGCTGCGCGATCTGCAGCAAGACTGCGCGGCGATTGGCATCGGCGAAATGCCTCAGCCCATTGATGAGCATTACCAGCCGCCGCGCAATGAAGCGGTGCTGCGAGCGACGCTACGGCCCAAGCGCAAAGCCAGTGAAAACTGGTGGATCGCGTCGTACAGCGCCCTGCGCATCAGCGACATAATGAGCATCGGCAGCGATGAAGCACCGGACAGTCCGCAGGCGCAAAAGCTCTTCGACGACGAGCGCCTCGATCCCGACGCACCCCGCGAAATCATCAGCGGTGGCGCCGATATCCACCGTTTTCCTCGCGGACCGAATCCCGGCACCTTTCTGCATGGCTTGCTCGAATGGGCGGGCGCTGAAGGTTTTTCGGTTACCCGCGAAGCGCTGGAAGATGCGATTGCCCGGCGTTGCAACCTGCGCGGCTGGCAAGGCTGGATTACCACGCTGACTGACTGGCTGCAGCATTTGCTCAAGTCGCCGTTGCCGATCGCGGGCGGGCAACCGCCGGTGGTTCTTGAGCAGTTGAAGCAATACCGCGTCGAGATGGAGTTCTGGTTCGCCAGCCACAAAGTCGACGTGCTCAAGCTCGATGAACAGGTGCGCCAGCACACCCACAATGGCGTCGCTCGTGTTGCGGCAGAACCCGTGCAACTCAACGGCATGTTCAAGGGCTTTATCGACCTGACCTTCGAGCACGCAGGCCGTTATTACGTCGCCGATTACAAATCCAACTGGCTCGGCGTGGATGATCAGGCCTACACCGTGCAGGCCATGGAGCAGTCGATCCTCGACAACCGTTACGACCTGCAATACGTACTTTATCTGTTGGCACTGCATCGCCAGTTGAAAGCGCGGCTGGCGGATTACGATTACGACCGCCATGTCGGCGGGGCGCTGTATCTGTTTCTACGCGGTACGCGTGCGGAGAGTCGCGGCGTGTACTTCGTGCGTCCGCCACGGGAATTGATCGAACGCCTCGACCGGATGTTCCAGGGCAAACCCGAACCCAAGTCCGAACCCGCCTGGGAACAGGGAGTCCTGCTATGAGCCGCACATTCGCCGATCTGTTGCCGACGCCGCTGGAAGCGGACAGCCTGTCGAAACTCTCGCCGCTGACCCGCGCCGATGATTTGCTGTTGTTGCTGAGCCGTTGGGTCGAGCGCGGCTGGCTGCGCGCGCTGGACCGCGCCTTTGTCGCTTTCCTGCATGAGCTCGGGCCCGAGACCGACCCGTTGGTGTTGCTGGCAGCGGCGTTGACCAGTCACCAGCTCGGCCATGGTCATGTGTGTCTGGACCTGTTTGAAACCCTCAAGGCGCCGGATTTTGCACTGTCATTGCCGCCCGAAGGCGACGTGCAGGGCGGTGTGTTGCTGCTGCCCTCGCAACTGCTCGAAACGCTCGATGGAGCCCATTGGTGCAAAGTGCTGGCAAGCAGTCCATTGGTGGCCCTGGCTGCTGACCCGAGTGAAACAGCGCAGACACGTCCATTGGTGCTGTCCTCGAAACGCCTGTACCTGCGCCGCTACTGGACCTACGAACGCCGCATCGATGCAGCGTTGCGCCAACGCTTGATGCAACAGGAGCCGACGCCGGATGATCTGCCGCAGCGTCTGAACGAATTGTTCGGCGGCGCGGAATCCGCAGCTGTCATCGATTGGCAAAAACTCGCCTGTGCTCTCGCTACGCGCAGCGCCTTCAGCATCATCACTGGCGGCCCGGGCACGGGGAAAACCACTACCGTGGTGCGCTTGCTCGCGTTGCTGCAGGCACCAGCCGTCGAGGCTGGCCATCCGCTGCGCATTCGTCTGGCCGCCCCGACCGGCAAGGCCGCTGCGCGTTTGACCGAGTCGATCAGTCAGCAAGTGCAATCACTGCAAGTCGCCGAAGCGGTGCGCGCGGCGATCCCCAGCGACGTGACCACCGTGCACCGTCTGCTCGGCAGTCGACCGGGCACTCGCCACTTCCGTCACCATGCCGGCAACCGCCTGCCGCTGGATGTGCTGGTGGTCGACGAAGCTTCGATGATCGACCTGGAAATGATGGCCAACTTGCTCGACGCCATGCCGGCCCATGCTCGGCTGGTGCTGCTGGGCGACAAGGATCAACTGGCCTCGGTCGAGGCCGGTGCGGTGCTGGGCGATCTGTGCCGTGACGCCGAGGGCGGTTGGTACAGCCCGCAGACGCGGCAATGGCTGGAGTCAGTCAGTGGCGAGTCGTTGCAGGGCAGTGGTTTGCATGAGGACCGCGACGGCACCCATCCGCTGGCGCAGCAAGTGGTGATGCTGCGTCACTCGCGCCGTTTCGGCGAGGGCAGTGGCATCGGTCAGCTCGCGCGCCGGGTCAATCAGCAATTGGCCGACGAGGCGCGACAGTTGCTCGCGGCCGGCAGCTACGACGATGTGTATTCGCTGCCGCTCAAAGGCGAACATGATCAGAAGCTCGAACGCCTGTTGCTCGAAGGTCACGGCAACGGCCCGCAAGGTTATCGCCATTACCTGAGCGTACTGCGCGATCAGCGTCCACCGTCGACGCGGCCTCTTGAGCATGCGGACTGGACCGATTGGGCGCGGGAAGTCTTGCAGGCGTTCGATACGTTCCAGTTGCTGTGCGCGGTGCGCAAAGGGCCGTGGGGCGTTGAAGGTCTGAACCAGCGCATCACCGCTGCGTTGCTCAAGGCGCGTCTGATCGAGAGCGATCAGCAGTGGTATGAAGGTCGGCCGGTGCTGATGACACGCAACGACTATGGTCTGGGCCTGATGAACGGCGACATCGGCATCGCCCTGAAACTGCCCGAGCGTGAAGGCGCAGAGATCGGCAAAACCGTTCTGCGCGTGGCCTTCCCGCGTAACGATGGTCAGGGCGGCGTGCGCTTCGTGTTGCCGAGTCGGCTCAATGATGTTGAAACCGTGTACGCCATGACGGTGCACAAGTCCCAGGGCTCGGAGTTCGCCCATACGGCGCTGATCCTGCCGGATGCGTTGAACCCCGTGCTGACCAAAGAACTGATCTACACCGGAATTACTCGCGCCCGGCACTGGTTCACCTTGATCGAGCCACGTGCCGGCGTGTTTGAGGAAGCGGTGCAGCGCAAGGTCAAGCGTCTGAGCGGGCTGATGCTGGAACTGGAGGAGGGCACCGAGTCTCAGGGATGAAGTGCTGAATGACCGACAACGAATACTGACCAACCGGTCAGAGGCAGGCGCCTCGCTGGTGTTCTGGCGCTGTGCTATCGTTGCGGCATCATTTCGTTACGCTCCAAGAGAATCCCTCCATGAAGGTGGCCGTCTGGGCGACACAGCGTGTGGTGGCCTGCCAGCACGCATTGCTGATCGTTTTGCTCTGGTTGTTCACGGGCAGCGCCATCGCCCAAGCGCAAACCGGGCCGGCCGAGCAACGAGCCAAAGCGGTCACGCAAGTAGTGCTTGGCATCCTCAGCTATGCACGCTGGCCGGTGGAACCGGCGCAATTGCGCCTGTGCATCGTCGGCCCCACCGAATACACCGATGACCTGGTCAAAGGCACCACCCAAGCCACGGGTCGGCCGGTGGCTGTGCGGCGTCTGCTAGCGGAAAACCCGGCCATCGTCAGCGAATGCGATGCGGTGTACATCGGCAAGCTCACCGCCGACGAACGCAGTCGCCTGTTTGCATCGTTGATCGGGCACCCGGTGCTGAGCATCAGCGAAGCGGACGATCAATGCACCGTCGGCAGTCTGTTCTGCCTGCGCGTTGGCGATGAACAAGTGTCGTTCGAGGTCAATCTCGACTCCGTGGCTCGCAGTGGTGTGCGCATACACCCCAGCGTGTTGCAGTTGTCCCGTCGCAAAGCGGCGGCGCCATGAAGCTGTTCAGTTGGAAGGCTCGCCCCACTCTTGGCTCGGTCATCGGCCGTGGGCATTTGATTGTCGCGCTGGTGGCGGTGGCGATGGCCAGTGTTTCGCTGACCTTGCTGGGCGTGCTGGCGCTGCGGGTGTATGCCGACCACAACCTGCACTTGATCGCCCGTTCAATCAGCTACACCGTCGAAGCGGCCGTCGTGTTCAATGACAAAGCGGCGGCAACCGAAGCGCTGGCGATCATCGCTTCCACCGAGGAAGTGGCAGATGCCCGAGTGCTCGACGCGCAAGGCCAATTGATCGCGCAATGGCAGCGCGCTGAAACCGGCTTGTTCTCCGAGCTGGAAATGCAGATCACCCGCGCCATTCTGGAAAAACCGGTCAGCCTGCCGATTGAGCATCAGGACCGCGAAATCGGTCGCGTCCTGCTCATCGGCCACGGCGGCAGCCTGATGCGCTTCCTGCTCAGCGGCCTGGCCGGGATTGTGCTGTGCACCGCGATCAGCGCCTGGGTCGCGCTCTATCTGGCGCGGCGGCAGTTGCGCGCGATCATCGGCCCGTTGCACAGCCTCGCCTCCGTCGCCCACGCCGCCCGTAGCGAACGAGCGCTGGATCGGCGCGTGCCGCCGGCGCAAATCGCTGAACTGGATAATCTGGGCAACGACTTCAATGCCTTGCTCGGCGAACTCGAGTCGTGGCAAACCCATCTGCAAAACGAAAACGAAACTCTCGCTCACCAAGCGACCCACGACAGCCTCACCGGTTTGCCCAACCGCGCGTTTTTTGAAGGCCGCTTGATGCGCGCCTTGCGCAACGGCAAAAAACACGATGAGCGGGTCGCCGTGCTGTTTCTCGACAGCGACCGCTTCAAAGGCATCAACGATAACTTCGGCCACGCCTCGGGCGACGCCGTGCTGGTGGCGATCGCCAATCGAGTGCGAGCGCAATTGCGCGAGGATGATCTGGTCGCGCGGCTGGGCGGCGACGAGTTCGCCGTGCTGCTCGCGCCGCTGCACACGGTCGAAGACGCTGAGCACATCGCAGACAAGATTCTCGCCAGCATGGACATGCCGATCACCCTGCCCGGCGACAGCAGTGTGATGTCCTCGCTGAGTATCGGCATCGCCGTCTATCCCGATCATGGCGCCACGCCGGGCGCCTTGCTCAACGCAGCCGACGCGGCGATGTATCAGGCCAAGCGCCTGTCGCGCGGCGCGCAATTCACCGCCGGGTCGGAGCGCCCGGTCGATTCCGTTCACACCAGGAGCTGATGCCCGTGTTCACACTTCCCTTTCGACTGTTTTCCGCATTGCTGCTGATGGCCGCGCTGACCCTGAGCGGTTGCCAGACCGCCCCGCAGAAAGGCCTGACACCGGCGCAGGTTGCCGTGCTCAAACAGCAGGGTTTCGAATTGACCGACGACGGTTGGGAATTCGGCCTGTCGGGCAAAGTGTTGTTTGGCAGCGACGTCGAAAGCCTGAACGCAGCCAGCACGGAAATCGTCGAACGCATCGGCAAGGCGTTGCTCGGCGTGGGGATCGAGCGGGTGCGCGTCGATGGCCACACCGATGCGTCGGGCAAGGAAACCTACAATCAGCAACTGTCGCTGCGCCGGGCCAAGAGCGTTGCCAACGTCCTCGGCACGGTCGGCATGAAGCCGGAAAACATCCAGCTGCAAGGCCTCGGCAGCAGCGAACCGGTGGCTTCCAACGACACCGCAGCGGGGCGCACGGAAAATCGCCGGGTGTCGATTGTGGTCAGCGCCGATTAATCGGCAAAGCGCATCTCCCGCGTTTCCCCCATCAACAACGCCTGATTGCGCTCAGTCACCTCACGAATGTAATCCCACAACAAGGTAATCCGCTTCAACTTGCGCAGATCCTCCCGGCAGTACATCCAGAACTGCCGGGTGATGTCGATTTCCTCCGGCAACACCGGCAGCAATCGTGGATCCTGCGCGGCGAGGAAGCACGGCAGGATCGCCAGCGAGCGCCCCTGCTGTGCGGCGACGTATTGTGCAATCACGCTGGTGCTGCGCAAGTTTGCGCTGGCGCCGGGCAGCACGTTGGCCAGGTAGAGCAACTCCGAGCTGAACGCCAGATCATCCACATAACTGATGAATTGATGCTTGCTCAAGTCGGCCGGGTGGCGGATGGGAGGGTGTTTGTCCAGAAAGTCCTGGGTTGCGTACAGCTGCAAGCGGTAGTCGCAAAGTTTGCAGCAGACGTACGGCCCGTGCTCCGGCCGCTCGAGGGCAATGACGATGTCGGCCTCGCGCTTGGACAGGCTGATGAAGTGCGGCAGCGGCAGGATGTCCACCGAGATTGCCGGGTAGGCGTCGACGAAGTGGCTCAGTTGCGGGGTGATGAAGAAACTGCCGAAGCCTTCAGTACAGCCCATGCGCACGTGCCCGGAGAGGGCAACGCCCGAGCCCGAGACTTGCTCGCAGGCCATGTGCAACGTGCTTTCGATCGACTCGGCATAACCGAGCAAGCGCTGGCCTTCAGTGGTCAGGACGAAGCCGCTGGTGCGGGATTTTTCGAACAGCAATGTGCCGAGCGCCGCTTCCAGCGAGCTGATCCGTCGCGACACTGTGGTGTAGTCGACAGCCAGGCGTTTGGCGGCGGTGCTGGCCTTGCGGGTGCGGGCGACTTCGAGGAAAAACTTCAGGTCGTCCCAGTTCAGCGAGCCTAGCGAGGTGATGTTTTTTTGCATGATGGTCGGGCTTATATGTGCGTTCTTATTAGAAGTTTGCACATCTATACTCCAAAAACAGTCCGACGACCAATTCGTGACACACGCCTCATCTCAAGGCGAACCTTTCGCCTTGGCTCCTACGATAAAAACAAGTTCTGGAGACCAGCATGAACGCATCGCTTACGCCCAATGACACCACGCTGCAAAAGGTCAAACTGCTGATCGACGGCGAATGGGTCGAGTCGCAGACCACCGAGTGGCACGACATCGTCAACCCGGCCACCCAGCAAGTGCTGGCCAAGGTTCCGTTCGCCACCGCCGCTGAGGTCGATGCCGCTGTCAGCGCCGCCCAGCGTGCCTTCCAGACCTGGAAACTCACCCCGATCGGCGCGCGGATGCGCATCATGCTCAAGCTGCAAGCGCTGATCCGCGAGCACTCCAAGCGCATCGCCGTGGTCCTCAGCGCCGAGCAGGGCAAGACCATTGCTGATGCCGAAGGCGATATTTTCCGTGGCCTGGAAGTGGTCGAGCACGCGTGCTCGATCGGCACCCTGCAAATGGGCGAGTTCGCCGAGAACGTCGCCGGCGGCGTCGACACTTACACCCTGCGCCAGCCGATCGGCGTCTGCGCCGGCATCACGCCGTTCAACTTCCCGGCGATGATTCCGCTGTGGATGTTCCCGATGGCGATCGCCTGCGGCAACACCTTCGTGCTCAAGCCTTCGGAACAGGATCCGCTGTCGACCATGCTGCTGGTGGAACTGGCCATTGAGGCTGGCGTTCCGGCGGGCGTGCTCAACGTCGTTCATGGCGGCAAGGATGTGGTCGATGGCCTGTGCACGCACAAGGACATCAAAGCCGTGTCGTTCGTCGGTTCGACCGCTGTCGGCACCCACGTGTATGACCTGGCCGGCAAACACGGCAAACGCGTGCAGTCGATGATGGGCGCAAAAAACCACGCTGTGGTGCTGCCGGATGCCAATCGCGAGCAAGCGCTGAATGCCTTGGTCGGCGCCGGTTTCGGTGCCGCCGGGCAACGTTGCATGGCCACGTCGGTGGTGGTGCTGGTCGGTGCCGCAAAACAGTGGCTGCCAGACCTGAAAGCGCTGGCGCAGAAACTCAAGGTCAACGCCGGCAGCGAGCCGGGCACCGATGTCGGTCCGGTGATTTCGAAAAAGGCCAAGGCGCGGATTCTCGAACTGATCGAAAGCGGCATCAAGGAAGGCGCCAAGCTTGAACTCGATGGTCGTGACATCAGCGTGCCGGGTTATGAACAAGGCAATTTTGTCGGCCCGACCCTGTTCTCCGGTGTGACCACCGACATGCAGATCTACACCCAGGAAATCTTCGGCCCGGTGCTGGTGGTGCTGGAAGTCGACACCCTCGATCAGGCGATTGCGCTGGTCAACGCCAACCCGTTCGGCAACGGCACTGGCCTGTTCACCCAGAGCGGTGCGGCGGCGCGCAAGTTCCAGACTGAAATCGACGTCGGTCAGGTCGGCATCAACATCCCGATTCCGGTACCGGTACCGTTCTTCAGCTTCACCGGTTCGCGCGGTTCGAAACTCGGCGACCTCGGCCCGTACGGCAAGCAAGTGGTGCAGTTCTACACGCAGACCAAAACGGTCACGGCGCGCTGGTTCGACGACGACAGCGTCAACGACGGCGTGAACACCACCATCAACCTGCGCTGAGGATTCGATCATGAAAATCGCATTTATCGGGCTGGGCAACATGGGCGCGCCGATGGCGCGCAACCTGATCAAGGCCGGCCACTCCCTGAACCTGGTCGACCTGAACAAAACCGTGCTGGCGGAACTCGAGCAACTGGGCGGCACCATCCGCGCTTCGGCCCGCGAGGCGGCGGAAGATGCCGAACTGGTGATCACCATGCTCCCGGCGGCTGTGCACGTGCGCAGCGTCTGGCTGGGTGAGGAGGGCGTGCTCGCCGGCATTCGCCAAGGCGTGCCGGCGGTGGATTGCAGCACTATCGATCCACAGACCGCCCGCGACGTAGCGGCGGCCGCCGCCAAACACGGCGTGGCCATGGCCGATGCGCCGGTCTCCGGCGGCACTGGCGGCGCGACCGCCGGCACGCTGACCTTCATGGTCGGCGCCACCCCGGAACTGTTCGCCACCCTGCAACCGGTGCTGGCGCAGATGGGCCGCAACATCGTGCATTGCGGTGAAGTCGGCACCGGCCAGATCGCCAAGATCTGCAACAACCTGCTGCTGGCGATTTCGATGGTCGGCGTCAGTGAGGCGATGGCGTTGGGCGATGCGCTGGGGATCGACACCGGTGTGCTGGCCGGAATCATCAACAGCTCGACCGGCCGCTGCTGGAGTTCGGAGATGTACAACCCGTGGCCGGGCATCGTCGAAACGGCGCCGGCCTCGCGCGGTTATACCGGCGGGTTCGGGGCAGAACTGATGCTCAAGGATCTTGGGCTGGCGACTGAAGCGGCGCGGCAGGCGCACCAGCCGGTGGTGCTCGGCGCGGTGGCGCAGCAGTTGTATCAGGCGATGAGCCAGCGCGGTGATGGCGGGAAAGACTTCTCGGCGATCATAAACAGCTATCGCAAGCCGCAGTAATCGCGATCAGCCCTTGTGGTGAGGGGATTTATCCCCGTTGGGTTGCGCAGCAGCCCCCTGGATTGTGTCAGGTAAACCGAGTGCTCAGGGTTTGCGACTGCTGCGCAGTCGAGCGGGGATAAATCCCCTCGCCACAGGTTTTAGCAACGCCGGGACATTTGCCGGGAAATCACGTCGGGTGATTTCCCGGCTTTTTTGCATCAGGCGAAGACGAAATATTTGCGCACGGTCTCGACAACTTCCCACGTGCCTTTCATGCCCGGCTCAACGACGAAGATATCGCCGGCGCGCAGGTGGATCGGCGCCATGCCGTCCGGGGTGATCACGCAGTAGCCTTCCTGGAAATGGCAGTACTCCCACTTCACATAATCGACGCGCCACTTGCCCGGTGTGCAGATCCAGGTGCCCATGATCTTGCTGCCGTCTTCGCTGGTGTAGGCGTTGAGGTTGACGGTGTGCGGGTCGCCTTCGAGTTTTTCCCACTTGCAGGCGTCGAGTACCGGCAGCGGGTGAGTGTCGCGCAGAACGGTGATAGGGGCGGTCGCGGTCATGGGGACTCCGGGCAAGTGGACTTGAGAATTGAAGTCGCACCCTATAGCGCCCGGTTTTCGCTCAGTTGTCTGGGGTCGACATCGGAGTGCTCAGAAACGCGCGCAGCGCTGAGCGCTTGTAACAACGCGGTGGCATAACCCGGCAGCGCGGCGAAGTCTCTCGCGCAGAGCAATAACCTGCGACGCGCCCATGGCTCATTCAGAGTCACGCACTTGAACTGCTCGAGCATCGCGCGTTGGACAGCGGCCAACGGCACGATGGCCAGGCCGGCGCCACGGGCGACCATACGCATTGCGCCATCAAAGCCATCGGCGCGAATGCGCACCTGCATTCGTGCGCCGCTGTGCAGCGCCTGTTCTTCCAGATAGATCGCTAGTGCGCTGTCGGCGCTGAGTCCGACAAAGTCGTGCTGCAACGCGTCGCTGAAACTGACCTCGGCGGCGTCAGACAACGGGTGATCGAGCGGCAGAATCAGCACCAGCGGATCGTCGCGAAACGCTTGAGTCTGTAGGCCGTTGGTGTCGACCGCGTCGGACACAATCCCCAGATCCGCCGCTCCTTCGCGCAAGGCATGGGTGATCCGCGCGCTGGGCAGTTCCTGTAGATCGATGTCGAGATTGGGATGGCTGCGCAGGAAATCCGCGAGCACTTCCGGCAGGTACTCGGTGATCGCCGTGGTGTTGCACAACAGCCGCACCTGACCTTTGACGCCATGCGCGTAATCGGCCAGATCCTGCTGCATGCGTTCGGCCTGTTGCAAAAGAATGCGCGCGTGGCGGGCGAGGGCTTTGCCGGCGGGCGTCGGGGTGACGCCACGCCGACCACGTTCGAGGAATTCGGCGCCCAGCGAGGCTTCCATCGCGCGGACTCGAGCGCTGGCGGCGGCGAGGGACAAGTGGCTGCGGGCAGCGCCGGCGGTGATGTTGCCGGTGTCGAGAGTGTGCAGGTAGAGGCGCAGGTCGGTGAGGTCGAAGTGCATGGGGTTTGCCTGTAGTTTCGCGGTGGCTGGGCTGGCCCTTTCGCGAGCAGGCTCGCTCCCACAGGGACTTATGTACAGCGCAGATCCCGTGTGGGAGCGAGCCTGCTCGCGAAGAGGTCAGATGCCTCAACGCCGATGTCAGCCTCTTGCAAAGGAAGAGGCTACCTCAGTATATGGCAGATTTCCCCCCAGCCCGGATCAGTGCACATTACCCCAATGCACACACTAACCGACTTCTACCAAACCCTCGGCCTGACCCTGTCCCTACTGGTCATCGCCACCTTCTTGCTTGCGGGCGCGGTCAAAGGTGTGATCGGCCTCGGCCTGCCCACCGTTGCGATGGGTCTGCTAGGTCTGGCTATGGCGCCGGCGCAGGCAGCTGCTTTGTTGATAATCCCCGCGACTTTGACCAACCTCTGGCAACTGGCCTTCGGTGGCCATCTGAAAAGCTTGATCAAACGCCTCTGGCCGATGCTGCTGATGATCTTCCTCGGCACCGGCATCGGCACCCTCTGGATCGGCATGACCGGCGGCCATTGGGTGGTGCGCGGACTTGGCGCGGCGCTGCTGCTGTATGCATTGAGCGGACTGTTTCTGCCGACTTTGCACGTCAACCCGCGTCATGAGCGCTGGCTCGGCCCGCTGTGTGGCCTGATCACCGGCGTCATCACCTCCGCTACCGGTGTCTTCGTGATTCCAGCGGTGCCGTACCTGCAAGCGCTGGGGCTGAGCCGCGATGAGCTGGTGCAGGCGCTCGGTCTGTCCTTCACCGTCTCGACCCTGGCGCTGGCCGCGGGGCTGCTCTGGCACGGCGCACTCGACGGTGGCGAATTGAGCGCCTCGCTGCTGGCGCTGATCCCGGCCATGCTCGGCATGTGGCTTGGCCAATGGTTGCGTCAGCGCATCAGTGCGATGCTGTTCAAGCGCGTGTTCTTTATCGGACTGGGCGCGCTCGGCGCCCATTTGCTGATCAGCGGCTAGCCGACGATTCGCTGAGCATGTCGATCGGGCGGATATCGAAATCGCGCTCCAGATAGTCCATGCGCCTGGCGAAAAACGCTTTCATGTGCGGCAATGCCGAGTGCTCATCCAGATGCGCCTGGCTGGCCCAGATCTCGTAGAAGATAAACAGCGTCGGATCCTGCTGGTCGCGCAGCATGTGGTACTCGATGCAGCCCGGTTCGGCGCGGCTCGGCTCCACGTAAGCACGGAACAGCGCTTCGAATTCGGCGGTTTTTTCCGGGCGGGTCTTGGCGTGCAGGATGAAACCCTGGCGTTCACTCATCACAACTTCCTCGAATGCAGAAAGCGCTGAATGCTACGGCAACAATTGGCGATCGATTCGTGCGTTTTGATCAAATGTATTTTGCGTCGATGTGGCTGTTTCCGCGCGAGATCGATGGTTAATCTGCCGCCATTCCAATTCCTGTTTCAATCCAGCCTTGAAGGCTGCGCCGAGGTTTTCCGATGAAGAAAGTGCTGTTGCTCAATGGCGGTAAAAAATTCGCCCACTCCGATGGCCGCTATAACACCACCCTGCACGAGACCGCGCTGAGCGTGCTCGATCGCGGCGGTGTCGACGTCAAGACCACCTTCATTGATGAGGGCTACGACGTTGCCGAAGAAGTGGCCAAGTTCCTCTGGGCCGACGTGATCATTTATCAGATGCCGGGCTGGTGGATGGGCGCGCCGTGGACGGTGAAAAAGTACCTCGACGAAGTCTTCACCGAAGGCCACGGCAGCCTCTACGCTAGCGACGGTCGCACACGTTCCGATGCTTCGCAGAAGTACGGCAGTGGTGGTCTGATTCAGGGCAAGCAATACATGCTGTCGCTGACCTGGAACGCGCCGCAGCAAGCCTTCGATGACCCAACGGATTTCTTCGAAGCCAAAGGCGTGGACGCTGTGTACTTCCCGTTCCACAAGGCCAACGAGTTTCTGGGCATGACCGCACTGCCGACCTTCCTCTGCGTCGACGTAATGAAGCGTCCGAATATCGACAATGATGTGGTGCGCTATGAGCAGCATCTGACTGAGGTGTTTGGCCTCAAGGCTTGAGGCTTTCAGGCTAATATCGGGGTCACAGCAAAAGATCGCAGCCTTCGGCAGCTCCTGCAGGGGCATGGCGACGGGCTGCGATCGGCGATTCCAGCGAGGACACCCGTGAAAGCCAGATCCGATGAGTTGCAGATTTTCGTCTGCGTGATCGAGTGCGGTTCGATTTCCGCCGCCGCCGAGCAGGTCGGCCAGACGCCGTCGGCCGTCAGTCGCACGCTGTCGAAGCTCGAAGCCAAGCTCGACACCACGCTGATCAACCGCACCACGCGACGCATGGACCTGACCGAGGAGGGCAAGTATTTCTTCGAACAGGCCAAGCTGATTCTCGACCAGATGGATCAACTCGAAGAACGCCTGTCCTCGCGCCAGCAAACCCCGTCCGGACGCCTGCGCATCAACGCCGCCTCGCCGTTCATGCTCCACGCCATCGTTCCCTACATCGACGAATTCCGGCAGCTGTATCCGGACATTCAGCTCGAACTCAACAGCAATGACTTGATCATTGACCTGCTGGAACAAAGCACCGACGTCGCCATCCGCATCGGCACCCTCGCCGATTCGACGCTGCATGCGCGTTCGCTCGGTTGCAGTCCGTTGATGATTGTTGCCAGCCCTGCCTATTTGAAGAAGCATGGTGCGCCCCGGCAGGTCGCGGATTTGAGCGAACATACGCTGCTCGGCTTCACCCAGAACGAAGGCCTCAACCAATGGCCGCTGCGCTATGTGCATGGCGACCGCTGGCCGATCAGCCCGGCAATCAGCGCTTCCAGTGGTGAGACCGTGCGCCATTTGGCGCTGGAGGGGCAGGGCATCGCCTGCCTGTCGCACTTCATGACCATCGACGACATCCGCGCCGGACGCCTGAAAGTCCTGCTCGGCGAATTCAACAGCGGCTACCGCCAGCCGATCAACGCCGTGTACTACCGCAACTCGCAACTGGCGTTGCGCATCCAGTGCTTCCTCGACTTTATCCAGGGCAAACTCGCCGCCTACGCCAGCGCCGAATTCAAAGGCTGATTCGTGATCCCTGCGCAAGAGTGAATTGGCCGAGGGCGGCTTTTTCGCCGGGTTTCATCGGCCGATACTCGCTGCATCACTTATTCACGCAGGGAGTTACTCCATGAACGTATTCGTTACCGGCGCGGCCGGATTTATCGGTGGGTCCATCGCCACCGGTCTGGTGCAGGCCGGGCACCACGTCACCGGCCTGGTGCGCAGCGCCGAGCAGGCTGATGAGCTGAAAGCATTGGGCATGAACGCGGTAATCGGCACCCTCGATGACAGCCAATTGCTGGCGCAACAGGCCCGTGCTGCCGATGCCGTCATCAACGCTGCCAGCAGCGATCATCGCGGTGCGGTGGAAGCGTTACTCGACGCTTTGCGCGGCTCGAATAAAGTCTTTCTGCACACCAGCGGTTCGAGCATTGTCGGCGATGCTTCCGGCGGCAAATCCAGCGATGACATTTACTACGAGGACAACCTGCCGGAGCCGACTGTCGACAAAGCTGCGCGCGTGGCCATCGACAACCTGGTACTCGCGGCGGCGAAGGATGGCGTGAACTCGGCGGTGATCTGCAACACCCTGATCTACGGCCACAGCCTGGGCGTCAACCGCGACAGCGTGCAACTGCCGCGACTGCTCAAGCAGGCGCGCAATAGCGGCGTCGTTCGCCACGTCGGAACAGGGCAGAACATCTGGTCCAACGTGCACATCGAAGACGTCGTCGCCTTGTATCGGCTGGCGCTGACCAGGAATGTGCCGGGCACTTTCTACTTCGTTGATAGCGGTGAAGCGTCGTTCATCGACATGACCACCGCCATGGCCGAAGCCCTCAATCTGGGCGAACCGCAAGACTGGCCATTGCAAGACGCCGAAGCCGAATGGGGCTATGAAATGGCCAACTACGGCCTCGGTTCCAACAGCCGCGTACGCGGCAAACACGCCCGGGAACTGCTGGGCTGGACGCCGAAGCGCACGTCGGTGGTGGAATGGATTCGTAACGAAATGGTGTGAGTTCAGCGCGCACCGAGTGAAGCCATTCGCGAGCAAGCTCGCTCCCACAGGTGACCGCGTTCTGCCTGGAAAAATGTAATTCCTGTGGGAGCTGGCTTGCCAGCGATAGCGGTGGATCAGTCGCCACCCATGTTGAACGTGGCGCCGTCATCGCTGGCAAGCCAGCTCCCACAGGGACTTTGTGGTGGCCAGGAAGCCATGAAAATCCCGCCCTCCGATTTTCATTAAACACGACACCCCATACCCACCAGCGACATCTCTTGTCTCTCCACGAAAATTACTTTCATGTGGTTTGAAATCTCGATCTCGAAATGATTTATGAGTTTCACAACCCATTCGAACGTGACCCTTTCGAGGAGTACCGCATGACGCCTTCCCTCGGCTATTGGCTGCTGGTTTACGCCGCTGTGGCCATCATCGCGCTGATCGTGTTGATCGCCCGTTACCGGCTCAATCCGTTCATTGTCATCACCCTGATTTCCCTGGGCCTGGCGCTGGTGGCCGGGATGCCGCCGTCGGCGGTGGTCGGTGCGTATGAGGCGGGTGTCGGCAAGACGTTGGGGCATATTGCGCTGGTGGTGGCGTTGGGAACGATGCTCGGCAAGATGATGGCCGAGTCCGGCGGCGCCGAGCAGATGGCGCGCACGCTGATCGAGCGATTCGGCGAGAAGAACGCGCATTGGGCGATGGTCTGCATCGCGTTTCTGGTCGGCTTGCCGCTGTTCTTTGAAGTCGGTTTCGTCTTGCTGGTGCCAATCGCTTTCACCGTGGCACGCCGCGTCGGCGTGTCGATTCTGATGGTCGGGCTGCCGATGGTGGCCGGGCTGTCGGTGGTGCATGCGCTGGTGCCGCCGCACCCGGCGGCGATGCTCGCGGTGCAGGCCTATCAGGCCTCGGTCGGGCAGACCTTGCTGTACGCGATCGCGATCGGCATTCCGACCGCAATCATCGCCGGGCCGCTGTACGCCAAGTTCATCGTGCCGCGCATTCAATTGCCGGCGGACAATCCGCTGGAAAAGCAATTTCTCGAGCGCGAACCGCGCGACAAACTGCCGGGTTTCGGCATTACCATGGCGACCATATTGCTGCCGGTGGTGCTGATGTTGATCGGCGGCTGGGCTAACCTGATTTCCACCCCCGGCAGCGCGTTCAACCAGTTCCTGCTGTTCATCGGCAATTCGGTGATCGCGCTGTTGCTGGCGACTTTGCTGAGCTTCTGGACGCTGGGCGCTGCTCAGGGTTTCAACCGCGAATCGATCCTCAAGTTCACCAACGAATGCCTCGCGCCCACCGCCAGCATCACCTTGCTGGTCGGCGCGGGTGGCGGCTTGAACCGGATTCTGGTGGATGCCGGCGTCACCGATCAGATCGTCGGCCTCGCTCACGAATTTCACCTGTCGCCGCTGATCATGGGCTGGTTGTTCGCTGCGCTGATGCGCGTTGCCACTGGCTCGGCCACCGTGGCGATGACCACCGCATCAGGTGTTGTCGCGCCGGTGGCCATCGGTCTGGGTTATCCACATCCTGAGCTTTTGGTGCTGGCGACCGGCGCGGGCTCGGTTATCTTTTCCCACGTCAACGACGGCGGCTTCTGGTTGATCAAGGAATACTTCAACATGACGGTCGCGCAGACGTTCAAGACCTGGACCGTGCTCGAGACGCTGATCTCGCTGGTCGCTTTCGCGCTGACCGTCGGCCTTTCCTACCTGCTGTAACCGGAGCCCGCCGCCCATGGACATCCTCTACCAGATCCGCGCCCGCCAGGATTCCTTCAGTGCCGGCGAGGGGCGCATTGCGCGGTTGATGCTCGACGATGTCGGGTTTGCCGCCAGCGCCAGCCTCGAAGACCTCGCGCAACGCGCCGAGGTCAGCACCGCCACGCTGTCGCGCTTTGCCCGCACGGTCGGCTGTCGTGACCTGCGTGATCTGCGCCTGCAACTGGCCCAGGCCAGCGGCGTTGGCAGCCGGTTTCTCGACCCGGCGGGCACGCCTGAGCAGTCGGCGTTTTACGGGCAGATCGTTGGCGACATCGAAACCACGCTGCGCCAGCATCTGGCCGGTTTCGACGAATCGCGCTTCGCCGACGCAGTGAAATTACTCGGTCAGGCGCGGATGATTCACGCGTTCGGCATGGGCGGTTGCTCGACCCTGTGCAGCGATGAATTGCAGGTGCGCCTGGTGCGCCTCGGTTACTCGATTGCGGTGTGTCATGACGCGGTGATGATGCGCGTCACCGCCGCCAGTCTGAACGCCGAGCAAGTGCTGATCGCCTGCTCGCTGACCGGCATCACCCCGGAGCTTTTGGAAACCGTGGAGCTGGCGCGCAACTACGGCGCGCGCATTCTCGCCATCACTCGCGGCGATTCACCACTGGCGGAACTGGCCGACGTCGTACTGCCGCTGCAAGGCGCGGAAACCTCGTTCATCTACAAACCGACGGCGGCGCGCTACGGCATGCTGCTGGCCATCGACGTGCTCGCCACCGAGCTGGCGCTGGCCAGCCCTGAAGACAATCAAGAACGTCTGCGGCGAATCAAACTCGCCCTCGACGAATACCGTGGCGGCGACGATCACCTGCCGCTGGGAGACTGACATGCAGTACGACACCCTGATCCGCAACACGCTGGTTATCGACGGCAGCAACACGCCGGGCTACCGCGCAGACGTGGCGATTCTCAATGGCCGCATTGAGCGCATCGGCGATCTGCCTGACGCCCGCGCCAGCGAAGAAATCGACGCCGCCGGCCGGGTGCTGGCGCCGGGTTTCATCGACGTGCACACCCACGACGACACCGTGGTCATTCGCCAACCCCAGATGCTGCCCAAGCTTAGCCAAGGCGTGACCACGGTGATTGTCGGCAATTGCGGCATCAGCGCTTCGCCGGTCACCTTGAAGGGCAATCCACCCGATCCGATGAACCTGCTCGGCAGCGCAGCGGCGTTCGTTTACCCGCGTTTCAGCGACTACCGCGCCGCCGTCGAAGCGGCCAACACCACGTTGAACGTCGCCGCACTGGTCGGCCACACCGCGCTGCGCAGCAATCACCTCGACGACTTGTTCCGCACCGCAACGCCCGCTGAAATCACTGCGATGCGAGAGCAACTGCGCGACAGCCTCGAGGCCGGCGCGTTGGGTTTATCCACAGGCCTGGCCTACGCCAGCGCCTTCAACGCGTCCACTGATGAAGTCATGCAACTGACCGAAGAACTGACGGCGTTCGGCGCGGTGTACACCACCCATCTGCGCAGCGAATTCGCTCCGGTGCTGGAGGCGATGGACGAAGCATTTCAAATCGGCCGACACGCGCAATCGCCGGTGATCATTTCCCACCTCAAATGCGCCGGCGTCGGTAACTGGGGACGCAGTCCGCAATTGCTCGCAGCGCTGGAAGAGGCAGCGAAAACCCATCCGGTCGGCTGCGATTGCTACCCGTACGCGGCGAGCTCCTCGACCCTGGATTTGAAGCAAGTCACCGATGCCCACCGCATCACTATTACCTGGTCGACGCCGCACCCGGAAGTCAGCGGGCGCGACCTGATCGACATCGCTGGCGAATGGAAACTGTCGCTGGAAGAAACCGCGAAACGTCTGCAACCGGCGGGCGCGGTGTACTACGGCATGGACGAGGCCGATGTCAGAAGAATCCTCGCCCATCCGCTTTCGATGGTCGGTTCTGACGGACTGCCGGAAGACCCGTTCCCGCATCCGCGCCTGTGGGGCGCTTTCCCACGGGTGCTGGGCCATTTCAGTCGCGACGTCGGGTTGTTTCCGCTGCACACCGCCGTGCACAAGATGACCGGCCTGTCGGCGGCGCGTTTTGGCTTGCAGGAAAGGGGCGAGATTCGAGAAGGGCATTGGGCGGATCTGGTGTTGTTCGATCCGGCGACCGTGCGTGACGTGGCCGATTTCAACGATCCGCAGCGGGCGGCGCAGGGGATCGACGGGGTTTGGGTCAACGGCGTGTTGAGTTATCGCGACGGGCAGGCGAATGGGGCGAGGGCAGGGCGGTTTCTTGCGCGACAGGGTGACCTGCGCGACCACTTTCGTTAAGGATTCGTGGTGTGCGTCACAGTGATGGCATATTGCAATTAAAGAAAGCCATCCACAAGCCGATTTGCTGACATCCTCCCCGTCTACACTGTGGGGCCAATCAGTCAGGGAGCACCCCATGAGCTTCGGCAAAACCACCCCGATCCTGCGGATCTTCGATGAGGCCAAGGCTGTCGAGTTCTACGTCGATTTTCTCGGCTTCAAGATTGACTGGCAGCATCGCTTCGAAGCGAATTTTCCGCTGTATCTGCAGGTATCGCGTGGTGAGTGCGTGCTGCATCTGTCCGAGCATCACGGCGATGCCTGCCCGGGTTCGGCGCTGCGTATCGAAACCGATGAGCTGGAGGCGTTTCAGCAGCAACTGATGGCCAAGGATTACAAGTTCTCGCATCCGCAGATTCAGGCGATGCCGTGGGGCAGTCAGGACATGACCATTGCCGATCCGTTTGGCAATCGGTTGGTGTTTACCAATGCGATCAGTCTTTGAGCTTGGCGCCCAAGATCAAAAGCCCCTCACCCTAACCCTCTCCCGGGGGGAGAGGGGACCGATTGCGGGATGCTCGGGAGTTACGCCGACCTGAATGTGCTGTGCTGAATCCATAATCGACTCGGTCTTTCAGGTCGACGGACAGCGCAAGACAGCTGGGTCGGCCCCCTCTCCCTCTGGGAGAGGGCTGGGGTGAGGGCAAACCCTGACACCCCACAAAACCAGCCCACACCAAATTCCTCAAAAACCCTCAATCAGTCGGCACCAACCGATCCAGCACCCGGTTCACCGCCATCTCCGCAACCATCACAATCTGCGCAATGCCCTGTAACGTCTTGCGCTGCGAACCGTTCACCAGCCCCGCCTGATCGTTGAGCATTACCGTCGCCGACCCCAACGTTTCGCAGGCGTCGGCCAATAGCGATTCGTTGTCGGCGTCGGGATTGGCCATGTACAGCGTGTTGGACTTGTAGGGCGGGGCCATGAATTCAGCGCTGGACGGGCCGAGGTAATGATCGAGGGCGCGGTCGGCGGCTTCGTGGAATTTCTTTGAGTCGGCGGATTCGTAGGGAGATGCCGAGTCGGTGGGTGGCGGGTTTGGGGTTACTTTGAACATATCCAGATCCTCATTTGGCTGGCCACCGCTTTCCTACTAAAGAAAGTGGAGGCAGCTGTGCGCAGGTTAGTAGACCGGGGATCTGGGAAACCGGCGC
This sequence comes from Pseudomonas sp. H26/SER47-MNA-CIBAN-0231, assembly GCF_040310465.1. Taxonomy (NCBI): domain Bacteria; kingdom Pseudomonadati; phylum Pseudomonadota; class Gammaproteobacteria; order Pseudomonadales; family Pseudomonadaceae; genus Pseudomonas; species Pseudomonas sp. H26/SER47-MNA-CIBAN-0231. The sequence continues at coordinate 26,544 of NZ_JBEOPW010000013.1, forward strand.
GCCCGAGAGCGCCCTGCGCACAGCCACCATAAAGCTCAGGCGAGACCTGACTGTCTGATGAACGATGCACCCCAAATACTCCGGGCTACTAAACCCGATCACTGATGGGCAGTGACGCAATCACAGTAGCGATGAGGTCTGGGGCGCACAAGCCGGCGGATTCTGGCGCAGGCGTAGGCAGCGGCGCAAGGAATTGTGGGTGGTTTCGCTGGATGTCTGGCGGCTTTAAACAGTTGTGCCAAGGCGTGTTTAATCGGTGTGGCGAATGACGCCTTCGCGAGCAGGCTCGCTCCCACAAGGGGATCTGCGATGAACTCGAAAGTGCAGGCAACCGAAAAACTACTGTGGGAGCGAGCTTGCTCGCGAAGGGGCCATCAGCATCACCGCCGATTCCGCAACCGAAACTCCCCCGGCGGCATCCCGCGCCAGCTCTTGAACGTGCGATGAAATGAGCGCGGTTCGGTGAAGCCCAGATACTGCGCAATGTCCTGAATCGGCAACGTGCTGTTGAGCAAATAGTGCTCCGCCAGTTCCTGACGCAGCTCATCAAGAATCTGCTGATACGACGTCCCGACCTGCTGCAATTGCCGCTGCAACGTGCGCACCGAGACGCTGAGCTGTTCGGCCACTTGCTCCTTGCGCGGCAAGCCCTCCTTGAGCAAACCGCGCAGGATGTTTTTCACCTGCTGCGCCAGCGAGGCATCTTCCAGCGTCGCCAGCAAACCCATCGCGTGTTCTTCCAGGGTTCGCAGCAATTGCGCATCGGCCTGGCGCAGCGGCAACTGCAAATACGCCAGCGGCACCACCAGCGCCGAATACGCCTGATCGAACCGCACCGGGCAACCAAAAAACGCCTCGTACTCGGCCTGCGTCACCGCATCCGGCCGCGCATGCTCCAGCCATACGCAGGCCGGCGACAGCTGCGTGTCGGCGATCCAGCGCGCGTAGTGCAGCCAGGAACCGAGCACGTTTTCCACCAGATGCCGACGAATCCGTGGCCGCTCGTAGCGGCAGGTCCAGATCAGATGCACGTGCTCGCCCTGCACCTCGGCGCGGCTGACACCCATGTCGCCGACGAGTTTTTCGAACGGCATGATCCGGCTCATGGCATCGCCCAACGTCGCGCAATTCATGGTGATGTAACCAAGCACGCTCCACGAATTGGGCAGGACGAAATTCGCCGCATGCAGCCCGAACAACCCATCGCCGGAGTGCTCGCAGAAATAATCCAGCAAGCGCTCGTGAACCTCACCCGGCAGGCGCAAGGTGTTGTCGCTCAACTGCTGCGCCTGCAACCCGGCCGCCGCCAATGCAGGCTCGATGGCCATGCCCAACTGTTCAGCATGGCGCAGGTATTTGAGCAGCGGCGGAACGGAAGTGAAGCCAAGCGATGGCATGGTCGCGGTCCTTTGATCGACGGCGCGTGAGCGAGTGAATGGCGCAAGGTAAGTGGATTGCCCGGCGAAAGTAAATGCCCGGACGTTTGGCGCCATTCGCTACAGGATCTGGCCGGATGCGACCGTGACAGATCTACAGCGCTGACTAGTATGCAAGCTTGATCCAACGGCAGAAAAAGGACACACGCATGCGACGCTGGAACGGCTGGGGAGAGGCAGGCACGGTGGTCGAACTGCCGGCCCAGGGCGCGACATTTCTCCACGAACGCTTGGGCGCTGGCCGCGCATTGCCTGATGCGACATTGGAAGCGGCGTTGACGCAAGTGCCGACCTCGCGCCTGGTGCCGCATCGCTTGTACAGCGTCGATGCTCACGATCGCCTGCTGCACGCGCGCGGCCAGAGCCTGCCGGACTGGCTGGCGTTGCGCGAAGGCGCATTGGGCACATATCCCGATGCCGTGGCCTTTCCCGAAACCGCCGAGCAGATCCGCCAATTGCTGGCGCTCGCCCATGATCAGGATCTGTGCCTGATTCCCTACGGCGGCGGCACATCGGTGGCCGGGCACATCAATCCGCCGAACTCCACGCGGCCGGTGCTGACGGTGTCGCTGGCGCGGATGAATCGCCTGACCGACCTCGACGAACAGAGCCTGCTGGCGACATTCGGCCCCGGCGCCAGCGGGCCGCAAGTCGAAAGCCAGTTGCGTGCGCGCGGCTACACGCTGGGGCATTTTCCGCAGTCGTGGGAGCTGTCGACCCTGGGCGGTTGGGTGGCCAGTCGTTCCAGCGGCCAGCAGTCGTTGCGCTACGGGCGGATCGAGCAGTTGTTTGCCGGCGGCACCCTGGAAACGTTCGCCGGGCCTCTGCAGATTCCAACCTTTCCCGCGTCGGCGGCCGGCCCGGATCTGCGTGAAATGGTGCTCGGTTGCGAGGGCCGTTTCGGGATCATTTCCGAGGTCAAGGTGCGGGTCAGTGCGTTGCCGGCGGACGAACGTTTCTACGGTGTGTTCCTGCCCGACTGGCCGCACGCGCTGCAAGCAATCCGGCAACTGGCGCAGGCGCGCGTACCGCTGTCGATGCTGCGTCTGTCGAACGCGGTGGAAACCGAAACGCAATTGGCGCTGGCCGGCCATCCGCAGCAGATCGCCTGGCTGGAAAAGTACCTCAAGCTGCGCGGCGCCGGCGACGGCAAATGCCTGCTGACCTTCGGCGTCACCGGCAATCGCCAGCAAAACGCACTGTCGCTGAAACACGCCCGCCAACATCTAAAAGCCTTCGGCGGCGTGTTCACCGGCACCCTGCTGGGCAAGAAGTGGGCGCAGAACCGCTTCCGCTTTCCCTACTTGCGCGAGAACCTGTGGAACGCCGGTTACGTGGTCGACACCCTCGAAACGGCCACCGACTGGAGCAACGTCGATCACTTGCTCAGCCTGATCGAAAACAGCCTGCGCGACGCCTTGGCCGCCGAGGGCGAGCGCGTGCATGTGTTTACTCATCTCTCGCACGTTTACGGCGAAGGCTCGAGCATTTACACCACTTACGTGTTTCGCCCGGCAGCCGACTATGCCGCGACGCTGGCGCGCTGGCGGATGCTCAAGCACGCGGCCAGCCAGACCATCGTCGACAACCACGGCACCATCAGCCATCAGCATGGCGTCGGCAAGGATCACGCACCCTATCTGCTGCGCGAAAAAGGCCCGCTGGCGATGCAGACGTTGCAGGCGCTGAGCGAACATTTCGACCCGGAGGGGCGCCTCAACCCGGGCACGCTGTTGCCAGAGTCGCGGCCATGACGGCGAACTGGAACGCGCAGTGGCGCGAGCAGATGCTGCCGACGCTAGCGGATGAAACCTGGGACCTGATCGTGATCGGCGGCGGCATCAGCGGCGCCGGAATCGTCCGCGAAGCCGCGCGCCGGGGCTGGCGCTGTTTGCTGCTGGAACAGCGTGATTTTGCCTGGGGTACGTCCAGCCGATCATCGAAAATGGTCCACGGCGGTTTGCGTTACATCGCCAAGGGCCAGTGGCGCCTGACCCGCGATTCGGTGCGCGAGCGTCAGCGCCTCCTCGACGAGGCGCCGGGGCTTGTCGAGCCGATGAGTTTCATGATGCCGCACTATCGCGGCGGCTTCCCCGGCCCGCGCGTCATGGGCGGCTTGCTCGCGGTGTACGACGCGCTGGCGGGGCGGCGCAACCATGCTTTTCATGACGCGCAGCAACTGCGTTTTCTCGCCCCGGGGGTGAAGGAAAACGGCCTGCTCGGCGGCAGCTGTTTTGTCGATGCACTGACCGATGACGCGCGGCTGGTGATGCGCGTACTGCGCGAGGCCCGGGCCGATGGTGCGGTGATTATCAGTGGTGTGCGGGTCACGCAACTGCTGCGTGAAGGCGGGCGGGTGTGCGGGGTTCAGATCGAAGATGGCGAGGGCGGGGCGACGCTGCAATTGCGCTCCGCTGTGTTGGCTGTGGCCACAGGCGCGTGGGCTGAGCGCTTGCGTCCCGTTGAGTCAGCGAAGCAGTTGCGCCCGTTGCGCGGCAGTCATCTGTTACTGCCGGGCTGGCGCTTGCCGGTGGCGCAGGCGTTCACCTTTCTGCATGCGCGCGATCGGCGCCCGGTATTCGTGTTTCCGTGGGAAGGCGCGACGGTGGTCGGCACCACGGACCTCGATCACCGCGAAGACCTCGACCACAGCGCGCGCATTTCCAGCGACGAACTCGACTATCTGCTCGCCGCGTGCCAGCAGCAATTTCCCGGCGCCGAAGTGGGCGTCGACGACGTGCTGTCGACCTGGTCAGGCGTGCGTCCGGTGGTCGGCAGCGCGACGGGTGCGCAGCAGGGCAAACCGTCCAACGAGACCCGCGAACATGTGTTGTGGCAGGAGCCGGGTTGCGTGACGTTGGCCGGCGGCAAACTGACCACGTTTCGCCCGCAAGCGATCGAAGTGCTCAAGGCGTGTGCGGTGATGCTCGGGCGCTCTTTTGTCGATGACGGCGCGCCGGTGTTCGCCGCTGTGCCACCGCTGACAATTGCGGGACTGGGCGCCAGTCAATGGCGACGCTTGGCCGGACGTCACGGTCGAGACCTGCCGAGGCTGGCGCAATTGCTCGGCGAACTCGGTCTGGAGACGGTTGGCGCCAGCGATACGTTGTGGGCAGAGCTGGCGTTCGCCTGCGAGGCGGAAATGATTCTGCACCTGGATGATTTGCTGCTGCGTCGCACCCGTTTGGGCCTGTTGCTGCCGCGCGGTGGCGAGGATTTTTTCCCGGCGATCCGCACGCTGTGCCAGCCACGATTGGCCTGGGATGATGAGCGCTGGCTAGCGGAAATTCAGCGTTATCGATTGTTGTGGCTGCGCGATCACGGGTTGCCGGAGATCACGCCATGAAATACCTGTTAGCCATCGACAACGGCACCCAGAGCGTGCGCGCGTTGCTCTTCGATCTGCAGGGCAATCTGCTCGGCAAAGGCAAAGTCGACTTGCAGGCGTACTACTCGACGCAACCCGGTTGGGCCGAGCAGGACCCGGAATATTACTGGGCGAAACTCGGCGAGGCCTGTCAGCAACTCTGGCAGCAGACTGGCATCGACCGTGCGCAGATTGCCGGCGTATCCCTGACCACCCAGCGCGGCACCGTGATCAATGTCGATGCCAGCGGCAAACCGCTGCGCCCGGCGATTGTCTGGCTCGATCAACGTCAGGCTGAGGTCGAGGGCGGCATCAAAGGGCCGTGGGGCTGGCTGTTCAAACTGGTCGGCGCCCAAGCGACGGTGGATTATTTCCGCGCCCAGGCCGAGGCCAACTGGATCGCTCGGCATCAGCCCGAAGTGTGGGCGGCGACCGATAAGTTTCTGCTGCTCTCGGGCTTTCTCACTCATCGCCTGTGCGGGCGCTTCGTCGATTCCGTCGGCTGCTGCGTCGGTTATCTGCCCTTCGACTTCAAACGGCTTAAATGGGCGGCGCCGCGCGACTGGAAATGGCAGGCACTGGCGGTGCGCCCGGAGCAGTTGCCGAGCCTGCACAAACCCGGCGAAACCCTCGGCTACATCAGCGCCGAAGCCGCGCGCCACACCGGCATTCCCGAAGGCCTGCCGCTGATTGCCGCAGGCGCAGACAAGGCCTGCGAAGTGATCGGCTCCGGCGTGGTCGATGCGCGCACCGTGTGCCTGTCCTACGGCACCACCGCGACGATCACCAGCACCCGCTCGCGCTACCTGGAAATCGTCCCGCTGATCCCGCCGTACCCCTCGGCCGTGCCCGATCAGTACAACTGCGAAGTGATGATCTATCGCGGCTACTGGATGGTCAGCTGGTTCAAGAACGAATTCGGCCTGCGCGAGATGCAGCAGGCAAAAGAGCAGGGCATCGAACCGGAGCAACTGTTCGACGCGCTGGTCAACGCGGTGCCGCCGGGCTCGATGGGTTTGATGCTGCAACCTTACTGGTCACCGGGCATCCGCGAACCGGGCGTGGAAGCCAAAGGCGCGATGATCGGCTTCGGCGACGTACACACCCGCGCGCACATCTACCGGGCCATTCTCGAAGGCCTGGCCTACGCGCTGCGCCAGGGCATGGAGAACATCGAGCGACGCTCAAAGGTCTCGATCCAGCGCCTGCGCGTCGCCGGCGGCGGCTCACAAAGCGACGCCGCGATGCAACTGACCGCTAACATCTTCGGCCTGCCGGCAGAGCGCCCGCATGTCTATGAAGCGTCCGGGTTAGGGGCGGCGATTTGCTGTGCGGTGGGGTTGGGGTTGCACGGGGATTTTCCAGCGGCCATTGCGGCGATGACTCGTGTGGGGGCGGTTTTCACACCGCAGCCTGAGGCGCAGAAGGTTTATGAGCAGTTGTATAAAGAGGTGTATTTGCGCATGTACCGGCAGCTCAAACCTCTGTACCAAAGCATCCGCAAAATCACCGGGTATCCCGAATAGTCCTGACACCATAGACCCCTGTGGGAGCGAGCCTGCTCGCGAATGCGCAGTGTCAGTCAATGATGATCTGAATGATCCACCGCTTTCGCGAGCAGGCTCGCTCCCACAGGGGTATTGCGGTGTGCCAGTGCCGACGATGCCGCTCGGCGGGCCTGACTCCAATCAAACCTGAATATGCTAGCCTGCAATCGATGATTTCATTGATTGCAGGAGGGCGACATGGCCAGCATCACCATTCGAAACCTTGACGAGAAGCTCAAGGAGCAGTTGCGCATTACCGCAGCACACAACGGACACTCCATGGAAGAAGAGGCTCGGCTGATTCTGGGCCGAGCGCTCACCACGGTTGATCGTGCCGGAGGGCTGGGCAGTAGGATTCACCAGCGTTTCAGCGCCGAGGGCGGAGCGGACCTCGATCTGCCTGCGCGTGCAGAAAAACTGCTCGGGGTGGATTTTTCTGAATGATAGTGCTCGATACCAACGTTCTATCCGAATTCATGCGCATCGAACCCGAGGCTCAAGTGTTGGCTTGGGTGGATGCGCAACCGGCCATGGACCTGGCCATCAGCGCAATCACCGTGGCGGAGATACTGCACGGCATCGCTCGATTACCTTCCGGCAAGCGCAAACAAAAACTCCAGGCCCACGCTTTGGCAATGTTTGAAGAGGATTTTGCCGGGCGGATTTTGCCATTTGATGCCCACGCAGCCGTCGAGTACGCGACGCTGGTAGCCGATGCAGAGGCGAAAGGGCGGGGGATTGCGATGGCCGATGCGCAAATCGCAGCGATCTGCCGAAATCGTGGAGCCGCGATTGCTACACGTAATGTCCGGTACTTCGAGTTTTCCGGGGTTAAAGTGATCAATCCGTGGCAGGTCTGAAAATCTGCTCTGTCATTTAAACCGCTTTCGCGAGCAGGCTCGCTCCCACAGGGATTATGCGACAGGATCAAAATCCAGCGTGGCACACAAATCCAACGTGGGAGCGAGCCTGCTCGCGAAGACGGAGTGTCAGGCACTGTTAATTTGGCTGATCCACCGCCTTCGCGAGCAAGCTCGCTCCCACAGGGGTATTGCGGTGTGCTCAAAATCCAGCGTGGCACACAAATCCAATGTGGGAGCGAGCCTGCTCGCGAAGGCGCAGTGTCAGGCAACTTTGATTTGATTGACCCACCGCCTTCGCGGGCAAGCCCGCTCCCACAAGGGATCTGCGGTGTGCTCAAATCCTGCGACCCACATAAATCCAAATGTGTGAGCGAGCTTGCTCGCGAATGCGCAGTGTCAGGCAACGTCGATTTGATTGACCCACCGCCATCGCGGGCAAGCCCGCTCCCACAGTTATCGAGGTGAACACATCAACAGTGCTCGACCACGAAAACCTGTGGGAGCGGGCTTGCCCGCGATTCGGTTTCAGCCTCAGCGCAAAACCAACGTCAAACGCGGAAGTGGCTGACCATCTGCTGCAACTGACCACCCAACCGCGCCAGTTCAACACTCGACGCTGCCGTCTCATCACTCGCCGCTGCGGTCTGCTCGGACACGTCGCGCACGTTGATGATGCTGCGGCTGATCTCTTCGGCCACGGCGCTTTGCTGTTCGGCAGCGGCGGCGATCTGCTGGTTCATCGACTGGATGTTCGACACTGTACGGGTGATGTTTTCCAGCGAGGCGCCGGCCTTGCGCGTCAGGGCGACGCTGCTGTCGGTCAGCGCGCGGCTGTTGTTCATCACTGCCGAAACCTGCTGGGTGCCGTTCTGCAGACCGGCGACCAGACCTTCGATTTCCTCGGTGGATTTCTGCGTGCGTTGAGCCAAGCCACGCACCTCATCGGCCACCACGGCAAAACCACGCCCGGCTTCACCGGCACGTGCCGCCTCGATCGCGGCGTTGAGCGCGAGCAGGTTGGTCTGTTCGGCGACCGCCTTGATCACGTCCATGACGCTGCCGATCTTGTCGCTTTCCTGTTGCAGCACGCTCATCGCTTCGGTCGAACGCACCACTTCGCTGGCCAGACGCTCGATCTGTGCGATGGCCTCATTCACCACCTTGTCGCCTTCACGGGCCTCGCCATCCGCCGCAGCGGCGGCTTGCGACGCTTCTTCGGCGTTGCGCGCAACTTCCTGCACGGTGGCAGTCATTTCGTGCATCGCAGTGGCGACCTGATCGGTCTCGACTTTCTGGCTGTTCACACCGGCACTGGTCTGCTCGGTCACGGCCGAGAGTTCTTCGGCGGCGCTGGCAATCTGAGTGACGCCGTCGCGGATGCCACTGATCAAATCACGCAGGGTCACGCCCATGCGCGCGATGCCTTGCTGCAATACGCCGAGTTCGTCGCGACGGGTGACGGTGACGTTCTGGGTCAGGTCGCCGCTGGCGATGCGCTCGACCACGGCCAGGGTTTCCTGCAACGGACGGGTGATCTGACGGGTGATGATCACCGCCGCAATCACGCCAACCAGCAGTGCCAACAACGTGCTGATCAACTGGAAGGTGCGCGCCTGGGCGCTTTCAGCGTCACGGCGATCAAGCTGGATCTGGTACAGCTGCTCGCTCAGGGCGACGATGGTGGTGCCCTGATCGGTCATTTCCTTACGCGCTTGCACGGCTTCGGTGTTGGCGTTCTTGTACGCCATCAACGCGCTGCGATAGCTGGTCAGCGCGGTTTCCAATTGGCGCAGGGCATCCTGCTGAGTCGCGGCAAATTGCGCGTTCAGCGGCTTGAGGCTGGCGATGGCCGCGTCGATCTGGCCAACGGCTTTCTGCTCGGTCTCGGCGTTGCTGGTCGCGGTGTAACCACGCACTTCATAGCGCGCGAGGATGAACGCTTCCTTGGCCGCAGTAACCGCTTGGAACTGCTCGAAACGCTGATCGCTCAACTCCGACTGCTGCACGCGCTGGCTGATCGATTCGATCAGGTTGTAGGCGGTCTGGGCGTTGGCGCTCATGGTGTCGCGCGCGCTGTTGCCGGTGCGATAGGCGTTGCGCATTTTGTTCAGCGAGGTCTGGTATTCAGCGATGGTCGCAGCCTGCTGCTTGAGCAGTTTGACGTTCTCCGGACTCTTGAATTTGCTGATCAACGCCTGCTGCTGAGCGGCGAAACTTTCCAGGGTTGTCTGCACATTCTGCGCGGCGGTTTCGTCGCCGTTGGTCAGCATGTATTGCAGGCGCACCACGCGCAATTTGGTCAGGCCAGCGTTGAGCTGGGTGATGTCGCTCATCCAGTTGCTGCGGTCGATCAGGCCACCAAGACTGGTCCAGCCGGTCAGCGCCAGAATGCAGGTCAGGGCCAGCACCAGGCCGAAGCCCAGGCCGAGTTTCATGTTCACGCTGATGTTACCGAACCAGCTATTCATGCAAATCCTCCAGAAACGTTGGGTTTCTTGGTCGTCAGTTAAGCTGGAAGATTGTTGTTCTTTTGAGCCAGCAGGGGTGTTAGCAGGTCTGTATCGGCCGCAAACCCGAGAGCTGAAAGGATTTTTGTCTGACAGATTTAGCGCAACTCAACCGAGGCGCCGCGACCAGCGCTGATCCGGCGCCTCGAACCCCGGATTGACCAGCGCCGTCAGCACATGATCCTGCCAACGCCCGGCAATGTTCAGATACGCCTTCGCATAGCCCTCACGCTCAAAACCCAAGCGCTCAAGCAAACGCGCACTGCGCTCATTGCCCGGAATGTAATTGGCCATGATCCGATGCAGATTCTGCACATCGAACATATAACCAATCCCCGCCTCCAGCCCCTCCTGCATCAAACCCTGCCCCTGATGCGCCTCATCGATGTGATAACCCAGATAACACGCCTGAAACGCCCCGCGAATGATTCCGCTGAAATTGCACGCGCCGATCATCTGCTGACCGTCCGGCGACAGCAGCGCGAAATGCATCGCTAACCCGGCTTCGAAAGCGCTGGCCTGGATCTCGAGGCGACGGCGGATGTTGGCGGTGGAGAAATAGTCGGTGGTGCGGATGGGCGACCAGCGGGCGAGGTGACGCTGGTTGCGTAGGTAGAAAGCGCTTTCGAGCTCGGCCTGATCGGGGGAGAGGATCGCCAGCGTGAGGCGCGGGCAGGGCAGGGATAACAGCGGCATCGAGCGCTCCTTGGCGAGGGATCTGCTGGCAGAGTCGCGCATATGGTGGGGAGCGGCAAGATATGGAGAAGCCGAGGCGAAAAAAAGCCCGCTAGGAGCGCGGGCGAACCGTAGTTTCTTGAATGAGCGAATGGACTTTACAGGCTGTCCCGGTTGGGCGCAGTGAAGAAAAATTCATGTCGCTTCTGCCAACAGGGTTGGTGTCCCGCCAGTCGATCCTCAGCGCACGATGAAAATATCAGCGCCCATACAGCACCGTATTCATCAACGCATTGACCTGATTTGGCATGGTGTGGATGAACCAGTCGAAAGCAAGACCCGAGGTAAGCAGATACGCGAGAACCAGCAGGATAGGCATGAAGATGATGTTTTTGCGCAGAATGGCGTACTTGCGGGTTTTTCTGGAAAGCCATGGTTCGTGAGTGCCGTTGTTATTGGCATGTGCGCCCGCAACGATGAAGTAGGTTGAAAAAAGCATCATCCGAAGGCTGGTATAGATAAACAGCAGTACGCCTATCAGGTGTAGCAAGAACCAGTACATGTCCAGCAAGACGAAATATTTTTTTATTCCCGTCAGGCCCTGCTCATTGATGACCTGCTGGCTGTACTGAAAGTTTTGCGGCGCCAGGGTGGGCATAAAAGCTTCATCAGTGAGGTAGGTGGCTGCCACGCAGAAGGCCATGGAAAAAATCAGCGAAACCACCCACTTGCTGCCCGCGAAGAAGCCCCGATAAAGGCTATGCAAGGTTCCGCCAGCCCACAGGGAAATGGTGAATAGCGTGATCCAGGAAAGCAGATTCAGTATTTCGGCCCGGAAAAAAACATAAATCAGCCCGGCGATCAGCATCATCATGCAGATGACTGGAGTCATGTCCTGGCTGGTGTTGGTGGCGTTCACGCCCGGCGGTGGATTGACCACCGTGTTGAAGGTCAGGTTTAAAGAGAGGCCCGACTGATTGGCGGATTGTGGAGAATCGCCTTTCAGTACCCGATCCAGAATGGCTCCCAGAATCAGGCCGAGGATGGTGAAGAACGCCGATATGTAGATATCGACTTCCTTGGATTGGATTGTTTCGATGAAGCTCATGCTTTATTGCCTTCCTTGTGCAGGTTGAGTTTCCACATGCGAACCGGTTTTCTCTGCGAGGCTTCCAGCCAGCCGCGGAATGGTAAGGGGATGGCTGTGGTTTTGCTATCACACAAGCGCATTCGTCTTACAGCCAAACTGGTTTCGTTTAATCGGAGAGTGAGCTGAAGTAGTGCCGCAGCCCCCAGCGTACTTTTAGTACGCTTCGAACATTCCCAGCCACCGGAAGGCCTGAGAATGGGAAGGAAAATCGGTGCTCATTCGACAAGACTCAGATACGACAAAGCCCGCACTGGGCGGGCTTTGTCGATGGGCTTGGCGGCTTTGATCTTAAGGTCCGAAAGGCGTGTGGTTCGGGCTCCCATGGGTAATCCAACGCTGGTTGTGTATTCCAAAATTTATCAGTCAGGGGCTTGGAATGCGCCTTGGAATACATTTCAAATGGATCAGCATGAAGCGCTGTGGAGCCCAATAGCCCTGAAATCCCCGTATTTACTGGATTTCAGGCACAAAAAAAGACGCCCTTGGACGTCTTTAGATGTTTATTTGGTGGAGCCGGGGGGATTTGAACCCCCGTCCGCCAGTACTCCGCTGTCGGTACTACATGCGTAGCCGTGTCTATTAAGTTAACCCTCAGCGACCCGACGGGCAGGGTGCTTTGGGCGAGTTGTGTAAGTTTTAGCCGCTTCGTCCACAACGTACTGCACGGCGATTCTGTTCTATATGACAATCATTTCGGGTTTACAGACATCCCCTGATGATTGCTGGACCCGAAGGTACCAGGAGCATTGTCAGCTGCAATTAAGCAGCGAGAGCAACACCGTATTGGTCGTCATTGGCAACTATAAGTAGTTGCAACAGTGGATTTACGACTTCTGTTACCAAGTCGGCATGCACCTAGAGTTTCGCAACCGGCGTCGAATCCTAAACGGCCCCGAACTCATTGCCCGGTGAATCTGTTCGGGCAACAAGCGTGCACAGTGTACGTCAAAACGCTTGGCAGGCCAACCCGAAGGTTGGCCTGCGCGACATCAGTTACGCGTCGGGTTACGGATCTGCATCTTGCTGATGATGCCGTTGGTAACCTCGATGCATTCCTTGTCGTTGCCGGACGCCTGAGCCGCAGTGGCTTTTTCCTGTGCTTCCTTGATGTTATTCATGGAGCTTTCAGGAAGGGACGGCTGGCTGGTGACGAAGTCTTTGATGCTTTGAAGATTCCCGGCACAAAGGTCTTTGTCGGCCGCGAACACCGGCGAGGCCAGAAGTGCACCAGTGATAAACAATCCAGCAATTGCAGAATGCTTCATGGGTATCTCCTTGAACGATGGGGGCTCGGTGCTGCCGGACGGTCTGGCCGCGATGCCGAGGTCAAGACAAGCGAGGTCAGTATAGGACCTGTCTGGTTGACCGCTTCACTGCGCAGGAATTCGGTTTTATTTGCAACGAATGTCAAAAGGCCAGATCGGTCGGCCAGGTGCCGATGCAGCCGACCTGTAAAAGGTCGGCGCATGAATCATTTTTTGGTGTCACCGGTAGCGTTTTGAATGTCCAGCAGGGTTTGCTGGGTTTCAGCGAGGCAGTCGTCAATCTTGCCTTGTGCTTTCAGGGCGCGGGCTTTGCTGACACTGGCAGAGACGCGCGCATTCAGATCCGGTGACGTCTGGTATTGAGTCTTGGCGCTATCGATTCTCTGCAGATTGGCATCGCACAAATCGGCAGGTTTTTCAGCGGCGAACGAAGTGGACGCCATCATCGAGGCAGTGACAAACAGACCTAACATTACAGAGCGGTTCATGTGTATCTCCTTGAACTGAGGGTTCAGACTTCGCTGACCGTTGAACAGGCCCCGAATCGTCCGGGGCATGTGCAGTGGACTACCGCCTCGCTCAAGGGTTCTGATTTTCTCTTCAGCGGACTTTGGCCTGTGTCACCCGATCCACCAGATAAACCAGCCCGTGGTAGTCGATGCCACCGTGCTGGGTCAGGCCGATTTCGCACGTGCGGCTGGTGGATATCCCCTCGCTGCAGTGCTGCACGGCGTCCTTGAGCGTACGCAGCGAATGGCTGTTCAGCTCCGGTGTGGTGAAGCCTTTGTCGCCGGCAAATCCGCAGCAATGTATGCCTTCGGGAATCACCACGGTGTTGCTGCATTTGCGCGCCAGATCGATCAGCGCCTGGCTTTCGCCCAAGTGCTGAGTGCTGCAGGTCACGTGGACGGCAATCGGCGCTTCCTGGGGTGTGAAGTCCAGACGATCCAGCAGATGCGTACGGATGAAGCGCACCGGATCGTACAGATCCAATCGTGTTTCGCCGATGTCCTGCACCAGTCGCAACGTACACGGGCTGGTGTCGCAATAGATCGGGTCGAGGCCGCCGCGACTGGCGTGGAGCAGGGCGCTGATCAGCTCTTGGCGTTTGTGTTCGGCCTGTTCGGCGTAGCCTTTGGAGGCGAACGGCTGGCCGCAGCAGAGGTTGTCCTGGTTGTCGGGAAAGACTACCTGATAACCGGCTTTTTCCAGCAGGCCACGGGTTTTGTCGTACAGCGACATTTGTTCTTTGTCACCCGCCGCCGGACCCATGACCCGCGACACACAAGCCGCCAGATAAACCACGCGCGGGCGCTCGTCCGCCACGCTCGGGCTGAAACGAATGGCTTTTTCCGGTTGGGGCATGGCGTTGGTCCACAACGGCACTTGGCCTTTGGACAAGCGCGTCAGCGTCGCCGACAACTTTGCCAGACGCGGTGCGCCGAGCATCATTCGCGCGCCGTTGGCGACGTGCAGCGTGAAGCGTGCGCCTTGCAGGGTTTTGGCGAAATTTCCTTCGATCCAGTCAGCGGTTTTCTGATGCGTGGCGTGTCGGCCACGGAGTTTTTTCACCAGTTCGCCGGTGTTGATGCCTACAGGACAGCGTTGCGCGCACAGACCGGTCGCGGCGCAGGTGTCGATGCCTTGATAGTCGTAGGCTTTTTCCAGTTCGGTGGTGTCGACGCCGGCGCGCTTTTTCGCCTGGATATCACGCCAGATCACGATGCGCTGGCGCGGGCTCAGGGTCAGGCCCTTCGATGGGCAGACCGGTTCGCAGAAACCGCACTCGATGCACTTATCCACAATCTCGTCCGCCGCCGGCAGCGGTTTCAGGTGCTTGAGGTGGATCTGCGGATCTTCGCTGAGCACCACGTCCGGATTGAGAATGCCGTTGGGGTCGAGCAGGCGTTTGAGCTGCCACATCAGTTGATAGGCGTCGCTGCCCCATTCCAGTTCCACGAACGGCGCCATGTTGCGGCCGGTGCCGTGTTCGGCTTTCAGCGAGCCGCCGAATTCCACCGCGACCAGTTGCGCGACGTCGTCCATGAACGCTTGGTAGCGTGCGATTTCTTCCGGGCTGTTGAAGCCTTGGGTGAAGACGAAGTGCAGATTGCCTTCCAGTGCGTGTCCGAAAAGGATCGCTTCGTCGTAGGCATGTTTGTCGAACAGCTCGATCAGGCGATTGACGCCGATGGCCAGTTGTTCGACCGGGAAGGTCACGTCTTCGATGATTACTGTGGTGCCGGTTTTGCGCACGGCGCCGACGGCGGGGAAGGTGTCTTTGCGGATGGCCCAGAGGCGGGCGTTTTCCACCGGGTCTTCGGTGAAGTCGACCTGCTTCTCGACGGGGAAATCGCGCAGCGACGCCATGATTTGCGCCAGTTGTTCCTGCAGCAATGTCGACGAGGCGGCGCGGGATTCAATGAGCAGGGCGCAGGCATTTTCCGACAGCCGCTGTACGAAAGCGGGCATGCCTTTTTTGTCCTGCACCGAACGCAGACTGCGTCGGTCGAGCAACTCCACTGCTGACACCGGTTGGCTTTTCAGCACGGTCACCGCGTTGCAGCAGGTCTCGACATCGGGGAACACGATCAGCGCCGAGGCCTTGTTCGGGTGATCGATGACGGTGTCGTAAGTCACCGCGCTGATGAAGCCGAGCGTGCCTTCGGAGCCGACCAGCAGGTGGCTCAGGATATCCACAGGCTCGTCGAAATCCACCAGGGCGTTGAGCGACAGGCCGGTGGTATTTTTCAGACGGTATTTGTGGCGGATTCTTGCGGCCAGTTCGGTGTTGGCGCGGGTCTCGCGGCCTAATGTCGCCAAGCGTTCGAGCAGGTCGCCGTGGCTGGAGCGAAATGCCGCGACGCTGGCTGGGTCTTCGCTGTCGAGGCGCGTGCCGTCGGCCAGCACCAGCCGAATTCCGGCTAATGTGTGATAGGTATTCTGCGCAGTGCCACAGCACATGCCGCTGGCGTTGTTGGCGACGATGCCGCCGATTTTGCAGGCATTGATCGACGCCGGGTCCGGGCCGATCTTGCGCCCGAACGGTGCCAGCCAGGCGTTGGCCTGCGCGCCGATCACGCCCGGTTGCAGGCGGATCTGCGTGCCTTGGCCGCGAATCTCGCGGGCGTTCCAGTTATCCCCAAGCACGATCAGCACCGAGTCGCTGATCGCCTGCCCGGACAGGCTGGTGCCGGCGGCGCGGAAGGTCACCGGCACCTTGTCGCGCTGGGCCAGTTGCAGCAGCGCCACGACTTCGTCTTCAGACTCGACGCGGATCACCAGTTTCGGGATCAGTCGATAGAAACTGGCGTCGGTGCCAAAGGCCAGGGTCGACAGCGGATCGTCGAAGCGCCGGTCTGCTGGAATCAGTCGCTCGGCATCACGCAGGAAAGCAGCAGGAAGACTCATTGATCCTCCAGAATCAGCACGACCAGATCTTTCGGGCCATGCGCGCCATACGCCAGGACCTGTTCAATATCGGCAGTCTTCGACGGGCCGGAGACCAGCAGCGCGTTGGTCGGCATGCCTTGCGCCCATTCGAATTCCTGTTGCACCTGATAGAAGTTGTCGCGGATTTCGCTGGCCTTGAGCAGGGCGAAGTGCACCGGTGGCACCAGGCTCATCAAACGCGGTTCTTCACGGGTTGGCCAGAGAATCAGGCTGCCGGTCGCGGCGATGGCACCGAGGGTGCCGGTAAGGCTGGCCGGGGTGTCGTTGAACAGCTCGGCTTTCCACGCTTCCATTGGCCGGTTGTAGGATTTCAGTGCAGGCAGCTCGGGATTGTTCGCCCAGTGCTGTGCGATGCGTTGCCCGTGCGGTGTGGTCGGTGCGATCAGCAGGCTCGGCAACTGGCGGTCACGCAGCAGTTGCGCCAGTAATGCCGGCCACTCGGCGCCCGAGGTCAGGTGGATTTCGGTGTGCACCGCCTCCATCAGTTTGCGCAGTTGCGGGATGCGTTGCTCGGCGCTGTAGGTGTAGGGCTGGGTGACCAGATCGACATCGAAGTTGTCGGCAATTGGCGTGGTGCCGGTCAGACTTTTCCGCAGCTTGCCGAGGATATTTTGCTTGGCGCTCATCGACGCTCTCCCTGTTTGGCCAGATGCTCGCGGGCCATGTCATGCAACGAACGCGCGGCCGGTTTTGGCGCGCTGTGATTTTGCGTCCATGGGCCGACATTGCTCGGCGTAAGGGCGCGCAGGCGCGTGGCGAAAAAAGCGAACAAGCGGTACAGCGTCGGCGAGCTGTTGAGTCTGGCCCAGGCGTTCCAGATGAAGCGCTCCTTGCGCGAATATTTGCTGCCCTGGCCGCGCATCACCTGATTCGGTGCGTCCGGGGCTTTGACGTTTTCCTCGCGCAGACGGCGCAGGATCGCCGGGATCGGTATCTTCACCGGGCAGACTTCACCGCAGGCGCCGCACAGGGAGGACGCGCTCGGGTGGTCCGGAACCTTGGCCAGGCCGACCATATGCGGGGTGATGATCTTGCCGATCGGGCCTGGGTAGACCTCGCCATAGGTGTGGCCGCCCACTCGGGTGTATACCGGACAATGATTCATGCAGGCGCCGCAGCGGATGCAGTTCAGGGTCTGGCGCAATTCACTGTCGGCGAAGGCTTGGCTGCGACCGTTGTCGAGCAGCACCAGATGCACTTCCTGCGGGCCATCGAGTTCATGTTCCTTGCGCGGGCCGGAGATCATGTTGACGTAGGTGGTGATCGGAATGCCCAGCGCCGAGCGCGTCAGCAGTGACAGCAGCGGCACCACGTCGCGCAGGTTTTCCACGACTTTTTCGATGCCGGTGACGGCGATGTGCACCGGGGGAACGGTGGTGGTCATGCGCCCGTTGCCTTCGTTTTCCACCAGCAGCAGGGTGCCGGTTTCGGCCACGGCGAAGTTGACGCCGGAGACGCCGATGTCGGCTTCGAAGAATTTCTGCCGCAGGACCCTGCGACCGATCTGAATGAGTTGGTCAACGTCCTTGGTGTATTCCACGCCAAGTTTGTCGTGGAACAAGGACGCGACCTGACCGGCATTCTTGTGGATCGCCGGCATAATGATGTGTGAAGGCTTCTCGTGGTCGAGCTGGACGATGTACTCCCCCATGTCGGACTCCAGACATTCAATGTCCCGAGCCTCGAGGAAATGGTTCATCTCCATCTCTTCGCTGACCATCGATTTGCCCTTGATCACTTGCCGCGCCTCGTGAGCACGGATGATCGATAAGACGATGCCATTGGCTTCGTCCACCGTTTCCGCCCAGTGCACTGTCACACCGTTGCGGGTCAGGTTCTGTTCCAGTTGCTCGAGCAGGTCGGGCAACTTGGACAGCGCGCGGGCCTTGATCGAATTGCCCAGTGCGCGCAAGTGTTCTCTTTCGTGGGCATCGCTGAAAGCCGCTGCCCGCTTGGTCATCAGTGAATCCATGGCAGTGCGGAAGTTGTTCCGCAGCTGCTGATCACCCAAGGCATTGTGTGCCCGGGTGCGGAAATCTTCTTCTACGGCGACCGTAGGAATAATCGTGGAGGCGCTCATTGTGCACCTCCGGTTCGCTGCCAGAGGAAGCTCGCCAGATGTTGCCCGCGTAACGCTTCCTGCTGTTTCTCCAGCGCGCCGTTGATGTTCATCAAACAGCCGCAGTCGGCACTCAGTACCTTGTGGGCGCCGGACTCCTTCAGCGCGCGGGTCTTGTCAGCCACCATCGCGCCGGAAATGTCTGGCATACGGACGCTGAATGTCCCACCGAAGCCACAGCATTCGCTTTCGTGGTCGTGATTGACCCGCTCCACATTGCTCAACTGCGCCAACAACTCGCGGCCGTGCAGGTGGGTGTTCATTTCGCGGCGTGCCGAACACGAGGTGTGCAGCGCGACTTTCACCGGTTCGCCGCTGTCCTTGAGCTGCACCTTGCAGACGAACAGCAGAAACTCGGCCAGTTCATAAGTGCGCGCCGCAAGGGCCTGCACCTGTTTCAACGTTTCCGGCTCGTCCTTGAACAAGTCGGCGTAATGCTCGCGCAGCATGCCGGCGCAGGAACCCGACGGCACCACCACCGGATAATCGCCGGCAAACAACGCCAGTTGCGAGCGCGCTACCGTCCGCGCCTGCTCGGTGTAACCCGAGGTGTAGGCCGGTTGGCCGCAGCAGCTCTGCCCTTGCGGATACTCGACCCGGATCCCTTCGCGCTCCAGCAGATGGATCGCGTCCATCCCGGCTTCGGGGTAGAACAGGTCGACCACACACGTGCCGAAAAGGTAGACCCGCGACGGTTTCTCGCTGGGGTATTGCCGAGGTTCGGGCAGTGGCGGTGCCACGCGGGTCGCGTTCGGCACAGCGTTGTAAAAAAGCTCGCTCATCAGGCGTGTCTCCGGGTGGGCCCGGTTATCCGTCTGCTGCGGCTGCCGAATATAAAGCGCATTGCTTTCAGCAGCCTTACAGACCCGGTGGTGAATTGCTGACGCCGGATCACGGGCCGGCGTCGGTTATTTCCGTCTTTCTTGTAGGTTTAGTGCACCAGCATGCCGGTGAACCAGTAGGCCTGAGCCAGGGTGATCAAACCGACAATCGTTGCAAAGAATAGGCTGTGCTTGAGGGTGAAGCGGAACAGATCCGATTCCTTGCCGACCAGACCGGTCGCGGCGCAGGCCACGGCGATCGATTGCGGCGAGATCATCTTGCCGGTCACGCCGCCGCTGGTATTGGCCGCCACCAGCAAGGTGTCGTTGACGCCGATCTGGTGGGCGGTGGTCGCTTGCAACGAACTGAACAGCGCGTTCGACGAAGTATCCGAGCCGGTGAGGAACACGCCCAGCCAACCGAGGAACGGCGAGAAGAACGGGAACGCGGCGCCAGTACCCGCCAGCACCAGGGCCATGGTCGACGACATGCCGGAGTAGTTGGTGACGAAGGCGAACGCCAGCACCATGCCGATCGACAGGATTGGCCAGCGCAGTTCGTAGAAGGTCTCTTTCAAAGTGGTCAGACCAGTTTTGAAGTTGATCTTCAGCACCAGCATCGAAATCAGCGCGGAGAAGAAAATCGCGGTTCCGGTGGCGGAAATCGGGTCGAGTTTGAACACCGCTGGAATCGCGGTCGGGTTGGTCACGATTGGCGCAGTCTTGATCACCAGTTGATCAAGGTGCGGAATCGCGAAGTTGAACACCCAGCTGTACATTGAGCCGCCGGCAGCGAACATCGCTTTGAAAGGCTTCAGCGTCCAGATCGTCACCAGCACAGTGAGGATCAGGAACGGCGACCACGCCTTGAAAATTTCCCCGAGGCTGTAGGGCGAAGCCACGGTGGTGCGCTTCTGGCCGAAACCTCCGACGCTGGCGCTGACCACCGAAGCGGATACGGCACCAACGATGTGCTGGCCGGCGGCGCGACGTGGTTGCCAGACCTTGAGGAACAGGGTCAGGGAAATCAGGCTGGCCAGCGCCGAAGTGATGTCCGGCAGTTCCGGACCGATGAAGTTGGAAGTGAAGTATTGGGTGATGGCGAAACTCAAGCCTGCCACCAGCGCGGCCGGCCAGGTTTCGCGCACGCCGCGCAGGCCGTCCATCATGAACACCAGCCAGAACGGCACGAACAGCGACAGCAGTGGCAGCTGGCGACCGGTCATGGCGCCGATCTTGAAGGCGTCGATGCCAGTGACCTGTCCCGCCACGATGATCGGAATCCCCAGCGCGCCGAACGCTACCGGCGCAGTGTTGGCAATCAGGCACAAGCCGGCGGCGTACAGCGGGTTGAAGCCCAGTCCTACAAGGAGTGCGGCAGTAATAGCTACCGGCGCGCCGAAACCGGCGGCACCTTCCAGAAAGGCGCCGAAGCAGAAACCGATCAGCAACACCTGCAAGCGCTGGTCATCGGTGATCGACAGGACCGAGCTGCGGATGACCTCGAACTGACCGCTTTTCACCGTCAGTTTGTAGAGGAACACCGCCGCGACAATGATCCAGGCAATCGGCCACAGGCCATAAGCGAAACCGTAACCAGCGGCGGCGAAGGCCATGTCCACTGGCATCTGGAAGGCGAAAATCGCCACGGCAATCGAAAGCGCGAGGGTGATGCTGCCGGCCACATGGCCTTTGAGGCGGAACACCGCCAGGGCGAGAAAGAAGAACACGATGGGAATGACGGCCGCGAGAGCGGAGACGCCAAGGCTGCCGAGCGGACTGTAGAGCTGTTGCCAGGTTTGCATGGTGGGGTGGCCCCTAATTGTTGTTGGTCAGGCACTGTGAGTAATCTTGGATAATTGGTAAGACCAATTTACAAGCACTGTCGGCTAGGGTAAAAGCCTTGGTGGCGGTGTGTCAATTTGCCGCTCTGAAACTTTCGTCGAAGATGCGGTGCAGAGGGCAACTGATCCGCTTTGGCGAAGTGGTGTCTGGCAGGTGTCGGCGGCGCGCGGATAGGCCAGAATAGACACCCCGGCGAGCGGTCGGGATCGTGGAGAAATGAGTTATGGGCTTTGATCAGATACGTCAGCGCCGTTTGTCTGACGATATTGTCGAGCGCCTTGAGGGGATGATCCTCGAGGGCACGCTGAAGTCGGGCGAGCGGCTGCCGGCCGAGCGCACGCTGGCCGAACAATTTGGCGTATCACGCCCGTCGTTGCGCGAGGCGATTCAGAAACTCGCGGCCAAAGGTTTGCTGGTCAGTCGCCAGGGCGGCGGCAATTATGTGGTGGAGGGGCTCGGATCGACGTTCAGCGATCCGCTGCTGCAATTGCTTGAAAGCAATCCCGAAGCGCAACGTGATTTGCTCGAATTCCGGCACACCCTGGAGGCATCGTGCGCCTACTACGCCGCATTGCGCGCTACCGATGTCGATCGCGAGCGCCTGACCGCTGCGTTCGAGGAGTTGCAGGATTGCTACTCGCGCCATGAAGAAGTCAGCCGGGCGGAAGAGGGCGCGGCGGATGCGAAGTTTCATCTGGCGATTGCCGAGGCCAGCCATAACGCGGTGTTGCTGCATACGATTCGCGGACTGTTCGATCTGCTCAAGCGCAACGTCGTGACCAACATTGGTGGTATGTACAAACAGCGCACGGAAACCCGCGACATGCTGATCTCGCAGCATCGGGAATTGTATCTGGCGATTATCGAAGGGCGTGCCGAGCAGGCGCGGGAAGTGTCCAGCCGACATATTTTGTATGTGCAGGAGGTGCTGGAAGAGGTGCGTCAGGAGGTGCAGCGCATGGCTCGGGCGGAGCGGCGCAAGGGGATGTAGTCAGTTAGTTCTGCAAACGATCGTTCCCACGCAGAGCGTGGGAACGATCAGGGTGGAAAACTAATCTTCCTTGCCCTTGTTGCGCACCGCACGCTGTAATTCACGCCCGGCATCGCGCTCGCGCTCGGTGTCGCGCTTGTCGTATTCCTTCTTGCCCTTGCCCAGAGCGATTTCGCACTTGACCATGTGCTTGCTCCAGTACCAGGACAGGCAGACGCAGGCGTAACCCTTTTGCTGCACGGCGGCGGCAAGCTTGTCCAGCTCGCGGCGGTTGAGCAGCAGTTTGCGAGTGCGCACCGGGTCGGCGATGACGTGAGTGCTTGCGGTCATCAACGGCGTGATGTGGCTGCCGAGCAACCATGCTTCGCCATCCTTGAGCAGCACATAGCTGTCGACCAGCTGCAACTTGCTCGCCCGCAGACTTTTTACTTCCCAGCCGGCCAGGACCAGACCAGCCTCGAACTTGTGCTCGATGAAGTAATCGTGTCGCGCCTTTTTGTTCTGCGCGATGGTCCCTGTTGGGTGTTTCTTCTGTTTAGCCATAGGGGCGGCATTATATGGAGTTGTTCGGCTGTCGGCTACGGTGTTGCTGCGTGCTTGAGCAGGTTGAGTGAATCCCGGACAATGCGGCCTCTTTTTCTAACGCTTGGGCGTGATAAACGATGTCGACAGACAAGGTTTCTGTCCACGGCAGTTGGGCTAGCCGCTGGGTATTCATACTCGCCGCGACCGGTTCGGCCGTGGGACTGGGTAGTATCTGGAAGTTCCCCTACATGGTCGGGGTCTACGGCGGCGGCGCCTTTGTGCTGATGTTCCTGGCGTGCATCGCGCTCATCGGTGTCCCGGTCATGCTCGCGGAAACCCTGATCGGCCGGCGCGCCCGGCAAAGTCCGGCGAATGCCCTGAAGGTGCTGGCACTGGAAGCCGGGCACTCGGCCAAATGGTCGTGGGGCGCGTTCGCCGGGATGATTACGGCCCTGCTGATCCTGTCTTTCTACAGTGTGGTCGGCGGCTGGTCGCTGGATTACATCGTCGACATGGGCCGTGGCGATTTCCAGGGCGCGACGGCTGATCAGGTCGGCGCCTATTTCGGCAATGTCATCTCCAATCCATGGCGCCTGACACTTTGGCACACGATTTTCATGCTGCTGTCGGCCTTCGTGATCGCCAAAGGCGTGGTCGCCGGGCTTGAACGCAGCCTGCGAATCATGATGCCGCTGCTGTTCGTGATGATTCTGGTGCTGCTGGGCTACAGCATGACCACCGGGCATTTCATGGAAGGCGTGCATTTCATGTTCGACTTCCACCCGGAAAAAGTCCTCGACGGCCTGCTGCCAGCGATGGGGCACGCGTTCTTCTCGCTGAGCGTCGGCGTCGGCTCCATCATGATCTACGGCGCCTACATGCCGAAGAACACCTCGCTGTCGGGCACGGTGGTCGGTGTTGCGCTGTTGGATACTTTCGTATCGCTGGTGGCCGGTCTGGCATTGTTTCCAATTGTATTTGCTGCTGGTCTGAATCCAAGCGAAGGCCCGGGGCTGATGTTCGTCAGCCTGCCGTTTGCTTTTGGTAACGTCTTTTTCGGCCAGTTGATGGGCGTGGTGTTCTTTGTGCTGGTCGCGGTGGCTGCCTGGAGTTCGGCTATTTCGCTACTCGAACCGATGGTGGCTTACCTGGTTGAACGCACTAAAATCAGCCGCATCTGGGTGACGTTCTGGCTTGCGTTCACCTGCTGGTTCGTTGGTCTGGGCACGGTGTTTTCTTTCAATATCTGGAAGGAAGCCAAGTTTTTCGTGAACGAAGGCGGGGCGTTCAGCCTCTATCAATGGGGTGCGCAGAGCGGTCTCGACTTCTTCGGCGTGATCGATTTCTTCACCTCGCGGATCATGTTGCCCCTTGGTGGCTTGTGTTTCGTGCTGTTCGCGGGATGGGTAATGGGGCGTGAAGCGGTGCGGGATGAATTGTCCATCCGTAACCCGGTTCTATTTGCCCTGTCCCTGTTCTTGATGCGCTACGTGGCGCCTATCGGCATTCTTGTAGTCTTTGCCGCTCAGCTCTGGAAGTAACGCTTACATGACGACACATATCCAACGATCCGCGCTCCTGCCGTACCCGGCGCAGTTTCTCTACGACCTGGTCAACGACGTCGCGCGTTACCCGGAGTTTCTGCCGTGGTGCTCGGAGGCTGAAGTGCTGGAAAGCTCCCCGGAACACATGCGCGCCAGTGTCGGCGTGGCCAAAGGCGGCCTCAGTCAGCATTTCGTCACGCGCAATACGCTGGTGCCGGGGCAGTCGATCGAGATGAATCTTGAAGAAGGCCCGTTCACTCAGTTGCACGGCATCTGGGTATTCAAGGCGCTGAACGAAAAGGCCTGCAAGATCAGTCTGGATCTGTCGTTCGATTATGCCGGGCCGTTGGTGCGCGCTACGTTGGGCCCGCTGTTCAATCAGGCGGCTAACCAGCTGGTGGATGCTTTCTGCCAGCGCGCCAAGCAGATGCATGGTTAAGCCGGTGATCGAGATAGAAGTCGCGTACGCGGCGGTTGATCGCCAGGTTCTGCGTACGATCAGCGTTGCTGAGGGCGTTAGTGTTCGTGCTGCGGTGCACGAATCGGGCATCGCGGCAGAGTTTCCTGAGTTGAATCTTGCGGAGTGTCCGCTGGGGATTTTTGGCAAGGTCGTGGCTGACGCGGATTCTCGCCCTGTTCAGGCGGGCGACCGGATCGAACTTTATCGACCGCTGCTGGCTGATCCCAAAGAAGTTCGACGCTTGCGCGCGGCCAAGGCTGCCGAGGCTAAAGCACGCAATTCTTGAGCAGACCAAACTGCAGGCAATAAAAAACCCGGAATGTCCGGGTTTTTTATTGCCTCGCCTATTACTGCGGCGAGGTGTCCAGCGGCTCTGGTGTCGGAACCGGTACGGTTTCCACACCATCGACGTCCTTCTGGATCTGATCCAGCAAGGAGCCTGGTTTGGCTGGTTTTTCAGCTTCTGGCTTGTCGGCGTTTTCAGCAGGCGCGGTCACGGTAGTACCGCTGTCCTTGCCGAGAATGGCTTCATCACGGCTCACGCCGGGCATGAAGTCACCGGACAGGCTGACGAGCTGGTCGTTGGAGTTGAAGATAACGCTGATTCGTTCCTGCTGGCGTTCACCGCCACCCGGTTGCAGGCTGTACAGATAATCCCAGCGATCGGCATGGAACGTGTCGGCAAGCAGAGGGTTGCCCATGATAAACCGTACTTGCGGCCGGGTCATTCCCGGGCGTAACTGGTCTATCATGTCCTGCGTGACGACATTGCCCTGCTGGATGTCGATTTTGTAAACCCCGGGGAATGAACAACCGGCGAGTGCGAGCAGTCCCACAAAGGTGAAACTGGTTAGCAAGAGCTTGGTGTTTTGCATCGGTGGGCGACTTCCACTATCTTGGCTGGGACAACGTAAACGCCGATCATACCCGCATTAAGAGAAGCTGCGAAGCAGCATCGCGAGAAAGCTGACCATGGTTGAAAATAGCGAACTACGCAAAGCCGGCCTCAAAGTGACCCTGCCACGGGTCAAGATCCTGCAAATGCTCGACTCTACCGAGCAGCGTCACATGAGTGCCGAGGACGTCTACAAGGCGTTGATGGAAGCTGGTGAGGACGTCGGTCTGGCCACGGTTTACCGTGTACTGACCCAGTTCGAAGCGGCCGGCCTCGTGGTCCGCCACAACTTCGACGGCGGCCACGCGGTCTTCGAACTGGCTGACGGTGGCCACCACGACCATATGGTCAACGTGGAATCGGGTGAAGTGATCGAATTCTTCGACGAAGAAATCGAAAAGCTTCAGAAATCGATCGTCGAGAAGCATGGCTTCGAGATGGTTGATCACAACCTGGTGCTGTACGTACGCAAGAAAAAGTAAGCATGTCGCGCGAATTTCACATTCGCGAAACGAACGAAGGCGACCCAAGGGTCGCCTTCGTGCTTTCTGCTATTTGTTACGCCTTGGCGGTCACCACCATTTTTTTCGCGTGAGCCAGGGATTCCTTGGTCAGATCGATACCGCCGAGCATGCGCGCGACTTCTTCGATGCGCTCGTTCTTTGTGAGCTTGGCGACAGCGGTGTGAGTCGCCTTCTCGTCGCGAACCTTGTGCACGAACAGATGCTGATGCCCTTGCGCCGCCACTTGGGGCAAGTGCGTCACGGTCAGGACCTGGCCGCGATCACCGAGACGGCGCAGTAACTGGCCGACAATCTCGGCAGTCGGGCCGCCGATACCCACATCCACTTCGTCGAACACCAGCGTCGGCACGCGGGAGGTCTGGGCTGTAATGACCTGAATTGCCAGACTGATCCGCGATAGCTCACCGCCGGAGGCGACTTTTGCCAGCGCTTTGAGCGGTTGGCCGGGGTTGGCGCTGACCAGCAGTTCGACCTGTTCCAGACCATTCGGCAGCAACTCGTCGCTGCTGTTGGCTTTCAGTTCGATGGTAAAGCGGCCACCAGGCATGCCCAGGCGCTGGATTTCCTGCTCCACCGCACTGGCGAGGCTGCCGGCCGCCTGATGACGAAGGTCGCTCAGCTCGCGCGCTTTCTCTTGATAGTGGCGGGCGTAGGACGCCAGTTCTTCGCCCAGGCGTTCAATGGATTCATCGTTGGCGTTGAGAGTTTCGATTTCATCGAGCAGCTTCTGCTGCATCTCGCCGACTTCGGTCGGTTGAATCCGGTGTTTGCGCGCCAGGGTGTAGATCGCGTCGAGACGCTCTTCGAGGTATTGCAGGCGAGCCGGGTCGGCATCGAAGTTGTCGAGGAAGCGGTTGAGCTCGCCGACTGCTTCTTCCACCTGAATCTGCGCGCTGGTCAGCAGACTGCTGGCTTCACCGAGCGCCCCCACTGAGCTGTTCACGCTGGAAAGTCGATTTAGGCTGGCGGTCAGCGCATTCAGCACATTGCCGGAGTCGCTTTCGCTGCATTGCTCAACCACTTGCCGGCAAATGCCCAGCAAGGTTTCGGCGTTGGTCAGGTTCTTGTGTTCCTGCTCCAGTTGCTCCAGTTCGTTTTCGCCGAGACCGAGGTTTTCCAGTTCTTCGAGCTGATAGCTGAGCAGTTGATGGCGTGCGCGTTGTTCGTCGCCGGAGTTGGAAAGGCGCTCCAGTTCCTGGCGAGTCTGGCGCCAGCGCTGTGCGGCCAGTTGCACCTGACGCGCCAGATCGGTCGCGCCGGCGTATTCGTCGAGCAGGCGGCGATGGGTGTCGGTTTTCAGCAGCGATTGATGTTCGTGCTGGCTGTGGATATCGATCAGCAGCTCGCCGAGGGCTTTGAGGTCGCCAAGCGGGCAGGGCGTGCCGTTGATATATCCGCGCGAACGACCTTCCGAGGTGATGACCCGGCGCAGGATGCACGGCCCGTCGTTTTCCAGATCGCGCTCGGCCAGCCAAGCGCTGGCTTCAGGGATATCAGCGAGATCGAAGGTGGCGAGAATGTCGGCTTTATCAGCGCCCGGGCGAACCACGCCGCTGTCGGCGCGATCACCCAGGGTGAGGCCCAGGGCATCGAGCATGATCGACTTGCCGGCGCCGGTTTCCCCTGTGATCACGCTCATCCCGCGATCAAGTTCGAGATCGAGATGTTCAACGATGGCGTAGTTATGTACGGACAGGTGCACCAGCATAAAGGCAGCTCCCAGGCTTGAGGTCTGGTTATTTATACAGTGTTTTGTTCAGGGCTGACAATGCCCGCCCTTAGCTCGATTTGCTTGATCTCAGGGTTTTCTTAGCGCATTCAAGAATGAGTATTCAGCACTTTTTTGTAGGGACAATTGTTTTCAGCCCTTGAAGCCTGATTTTGCGGCCCCATATATCGGGGCAGAAGCGCGAGTCAGGCTCGCGGACGAAATTGAAAGGAGAATTCTATGGCTGACGAACAGACAGTAGATACGCAAAACCCAGATGCCAATCAGGCGCCCGAAGGTTCGGGTGACGACCTGGCGACCCGTGTGCAAGTGCTCGAAGAGCAATTGGCCGCCGCGCAGGATCAGTCTCTGCGTGTTGCTGCCGATCTGCAGAACGTTCGCCGCCGTGCCGAGCAGGACGTCGAGAAGGCGCACAAGTTTGCCCTTGAGAAATTTGCCAGCGACCTGTTGCCGATCGTCGACAGCCTGGAGCGCGGCCTTGAGCTGTCGAGCCCGGACGACGAAAGCATCCGCCCGATGCGCGAAGGCATCGAGCTGACCCTGAAAATGTTCCACGACACCCTCAAGCGCTACCAGCTTGAAGC
The DNA here is from genome assembly GCF_040310465.1 of Pseudomonas sp. H26/SER47-MNA-CIBAN-0231. NCBI lineage: Bacteria > Pseudomonadati > Pseudomonadota > Gammaproteobacteria > Pseudomonadales > Pseudomonadaceae > Pseudomonas > Pseudomonas sp. H26/SER47-MNA-CIBAN-0231. The sequence goes on from NZ_JBEOPW010000013.1 coordinate 54,844, forward strand.
GATCGATCCGCATGGCGAACCGTTCAACGCCGTTCACCATCAGGCGATGGCCATGCAGGAAAGTGCCGACGTCGAGCCGAACAGCGTGTTGAAGGTTTTCCAGAAGGGCTACCAGCTCAATGGTCGCCTGCTGCGCCCGGCGATGGTCGTGGTCAGCAAGGCGCCGGCACCGGTTTCGCCTTCGATTGACGAGCAGGCTTGAAATTAGCCGCAAGGCCCCCATTTAGAAGTCAAGCGTTTAAGTGCTACCGCAGTCAGCCACCACTGCTGCGGCAACAAAATCCAAAGTTTCGGGAGAGTGAACATGGGCAAAATTATCGGTATCGACCTGGGGACTACCAACTCCTGCGTCTCCGTGCTGGAAAACGGCAAAGCCAAAGTTATTGAAAACGCTGAAGGCGCGCGTACTACGCCGTCGATCATCGCTTACGCCAACGATGGCGAAATCCTGGTAGGTCAGTCGGCCAAGCGTCAGGCTGTCACCAACCCGCACAACACCCTGTACGCAGTAAAGCGTCTGATCGGTCGTCGTTTCGACGAAGAAGTTGTGCAGAAAGACATCCAGATGGTCCCTTACAAGATCGTCAAGGCTGACAACAACGACGCTTGGGTAGAAGTGAACGGCCAGAAAATGGCACCGCCACAAATCTCGGCTGAAATTCTGAAGAAGATGAAGAAGACCGCCGAAGACTACCTCGGCGAGGCAGTAACCGAAGCGGTGATCACCGTTCCGGCCTACTTCAACGACAGCCAGCGTCAGGCCACCAAAGACGCCGGCCGCATCGCTGGTCTGGACGTAAAACGTATCATCAACGAGCCAACCGCAGCTGCTCTGGCTTACGGTATGGACAAGGCCAAGGGCGATCACACCGTGATCGTTTATGACCTGGGTGGCGGTACCTTCGACGTATCCGTTATCGAAATCGCTGAAGTTGACGGCGAGCACCAGTTCGAAGTGTTGGCCACCAACGGTGACACCTTCCTCGGCGGTGAAGACTTCGACATTCGTCTGATCGACTACCTCGTCGACGAATTCAAGAAAGAAAGCGGCATGAACCTCAAAGGTGACCCGCTGGCCATGCAGCGCCTGAAAGAAGCCGCTGAGAAAGCCAAGATCGAGCTGTCGTCCGCTCAGTCGACCGACGTCAACCTGCCGTACATCACTGCAGACGCGACCGGTCCTAAGCACCTGAACGTGAAAATCTCCCGTGCCAAGCTCGAAGCACTGGTTGAAGACCTGGTTCAGCGCACCATCGAACCTTGCCGCATTGCCATGAAAGACGCCGGTATCGACGTCAGCGCGATCAACGACGTGATTCTGGTCGGTGGTCAGACTCGTATGCCGCTGGTACAGAAGCTGGTTACCGATTTCTTCGGTAAAGAAGCGCGTAAAGACGTCAACCCGGACGAAGCTGTTGCCATGGGTGCTGCGATTCAGGGCGCTGTTCTGGCCGGTGACGTGAAAGACGTGCTGCTGCTCGACGTCAGCCCGCTGACCCTGGGTATCGAAACCATGGGTGGCGTGATGACCGCGCTGATCGAGAAAAACACCACGATTCCTACCAAAAAATCGCAAGTGTTCTCGACTGCCGACGACAACCAGGGTGCTGTGACCATTCACGTTCTGCAGGGCGAGCGCAAGCAAGCTGCCCAGAACAAATCGCTGGGCAAGTTCGACCTGGCCGACATTCCACCAGCTCCACGTGGCGTGCCGCAGATTGAAGTGACCTTCGACATCGACGCCAACGGCATCCTGCATGTCGGCGCGAAGGACAAGGCTACCGGCAAGACCCAGTCGATCGTGATCAAGGCCAACTCCGGTCTGTCCGACGAAGAAATCGAGCGCATGGTGCGTGACGCCGAGGCGAATGCCGAGGAAGACCGTAAGTTCGAAGAGCTGGCCGCTGCCCGTAACCAGGGTGATGCACTGGTGCACTCGACTCGCAAGATGGTCGCTGACGCAGGCGACAAGGTCACCGCCGAAGAGAAGACTGCAATCGAAGCTGCAGTGGTTGCGCTGGAAGCCGCCGTCAAAGGCGACGACAAGGCAGCCATCGAAGCCAAGGTTGAAGAGCTGTCGAAAGTCTCCGCTCCGGTTGCTCAGAAGATGTACGCCGAACAGGCTCAGCCAGCTGATGGCGCAGCCCCGCAAGGCGAATCGGCTGAGAAGGCTGACGACGTTGTCGACGCCGAGTTCGAAGAAGTCAAAGACCACAAGTAAGTTGTTGGTCGCCCGGTTGACTGCCTTGCGGCGGTGACTGGTAGGATGTCGCCGCGCGGGAGCTTGCCTCCCGCGTTGGCGTATCTGGAATACGTGAATTTTTACAGCATGCGACACCGTTCGGATGTTGGCGGTATGGCCGGGAATGCTCCTGCTTTTCGCGCCGCAGATACCGCATCAATCAAGACCAGGATCGTTGAATTGACGTGAGTTGGGTCCGGGCCTTAATGGGGGCTCAACGAGTTTGGCGAGGCTCAGGAGGGGTTTGCCGAACGTCCTTAAGAGTGCAAAGAACTTATGGCAAAGCGTGACTATTACGAAGTGTTGGGTGTCGAGCGGGGCACGAGCGAAGCGGACCTGAAGAAGGCCTATCGCCGTCTGGCCATGAAGCACCACCCCGACCGTAATCCCGGCGACAAGGCTTCGGAAGAAGCATTCAAAGAGGCCAACGAGGCCTATGAAGTGTTGTCCGACGCCAGCAAGCGCGCGGCATACGATCAGTACGGTCATGCCGGCGTCGATCCGAGCATGGGCGGCGGCGGTGCCGGTTTCGGTGGCCAGAACTTCTCGGACATCTTCGGCGATGTCTTCAGTGATTTCTTCGGTGGCGGTCGCGGCGGTGCCCGTGGCGGCGCCCAGCGTGGCAGCGATCTGCGCTACACCCTGGAACTGAATCTGGAAGAAGCGGTGCGCGGCACGTCGGTGAATATCCGCGTTCCGACACTGGTCAACTGCAAGCCGTGCGATGGTTCCGGCGCCAAGAAAGGCTCGTCGCCGACGACGTGCCCGACCTGCGGCGGCATCGGTCAGGTGCGCATGCAGCAGGGCTTCTTCTCGGTGCAGCAGACCTGCCCGCGCTGCCATGGCCAGGGCAAGATCATTTCCGATCCTTGCGACTCCTGCCACGGCGACGGTCGTGTCGAAGAGTACAAAACCCTCTCGGTCAAAGTGCCTGCCGGTGTTGATACTGGCGACCGCATTCGTCTGTCCGGCGAAGGCGAGGCGGGTACCCAGGGCGGGCCGACTGGCGACCTGTACGTTGTGATCAATGTGCGCGAACACGACATCTTCCAGCGTGACGGCAAGCATCTGTTCTGCGAAGTGCCGATCAGCTTCGTCGACGCTGCACTGGGCGGCGAGCTGGAAATTCCGACCCTCGACGGTCGGGTCAAACTGAAAATCCCCGAAGGCACGCAGACCGGCAAGCAGTTCCGCGTGCGCGGTAAAGGCGTGGCGCCAGTGCGTGGCGGCGGTGCCGGCGACCTGATGTGCCGTGTCGCTGTGGAAACGCCGGTCAACCTCAACCGTCGTCAGCGTGAACTGCTGGAAGAATTCCGCAGCTCCCTGGCCGACGACAACAGCCACTCGCCGAAAACCACCGGTTGGTTCGACGGTGTGAAGCGTTTCTTCGGCGATTTGTAAGGAGTCGGCATGCGACGTATTGCAGTGATGGGCGCCGCCGGGCGCATGGGCAAGACCCTGATTGAAGCGGTGCAGCAGACGCCGGGCGCCGGTCTGACGGCGGCGGTCGATCGTCCCGACAGCACGCTGGTTGGCGCGGATGCCGGTGAGCTGGCAGCGCTGGGCCGTATCGGCGTGCCGCTGTCCGGTGATCTGGATCGTGTGGTCGAAGAGTTCGATGTGCTGATCGACTTCACTCACCCGACCGTGACCCTGAAGAATCTCGCGTTCTGCCGCAAACACGGCAAAGCGATGATCATCGGCACCACCGGTTTCAGTGTTGAAGAGAAGCAATTGCTGGCCGAGGCGGGCAAGGACATTCCGATCGTCTTCGCCGCCAACTTCAGCGTCGGCGTCAACCTCTGCCTGAAGTTGCTCGACACCGCTGCGCGCGTGCTGGGCGACGATGTCGATATCGAGATCATGGAAGCCCATCACCGCCACAAGGTCGATGCTCCGTCAGGTACGGCTGTGCGCATGGGTGAAGTGATTGCCGATGCCCTGGGGCGTGATCTGAAGAAGGTCGCGGTCTACGGTCGTGAAGGCCAGACCGGTGCTCGGGAGCGTGAAACCATTGGTTTCGCCACCGTGCGTGCTGGCGACACCGTTGGTGATCACACCGTGCTGTTCGCTGCCGATGGCGAGCGCGTCGAGATCACCCACAAGGCATCGAGCCGCATGACCTTCGCCAAGGGCGCGGTGCGTGCGGCGCTGTGGCTGGACGGTCGCGAGCCGGGCCTGTACGACATGCAAGACGTGCTCGACCTGCGTTGAGTCGTTGCTGAACCCGGCGCAAACGTCCCGTTTTGCGCCGGTTTTTACCGCTTGGCGACGACCTGTCGCATTCTCCGGCCTTTAAGGCTCTTTAGCGGTGGACCAAAAACGCCCTTTTCTGTAAGCTACAGCTTTAGTGTGTCCACTAAAAGCGCGCAGAATAATTTCAGTGAAGAAGCGGGGTGACGTGTCCATACGTCACTCCGCTTTTTTACAACCTGCGATTGCCCTTTCATGCGTTATTTACGGGAGGTCTTCTTGACTAAGCCAGCCATACTCGCCCTTGCTGATGGCAGCATTTTTCGCGGCGAAGCCATTGGAGCCGACGGTCAGACCGTTGGTGAGGTGGTGTTCAACACCGCAATGACCGGCTATCAGGAAATCCTTACCGATCCTTCCTACGCCCAACAGATCGTTACCCTGACTTATCCGCACATCGGCAACACCGGCACCACGCCGGAAGATGCCGAGTCCGACCGCGTCTGGTCCGCTGGCCTGGTCATCCGTGACCTGCCGCTGGTAGCGAGCAACTGGCGTAACACGATGTCCCTGTCCGATTACCTGAAAGCCAACAACGTGGTGGCAATCGCCGGTATCGACACCCGTCGCCTGACCCGCATCCTGCGTGAAAAAGGCGCTCAGAACGGCTGCATCATGGCCGGCGACAACATCTCCGAAGAAGCGGCCATCGCCGCTGCGCAAGGCTTCCCGGGCCTGAAGGGCATGGATCTGGCGAAAGTCGTCAGCACCAAGACCCAATACGAATGGCGCTCGACTGTCTGGGATCTGAAAACCGACAGCCACGCGACCATCGAAGCTTCCGAGCTGCCATATCACGTGGTCGCCTACGACTACGGCGTCAAGGTCAACATCCTGCGCATGCTGGTAGAGCGCGGCTGCCGCGTCACCGTAGTGCCTGCGCAGACTCCAGCCGCCGATGTGCTGGCGCTGAAGCCGGACGGCGTGTTCCTGTCCAACGGCCCTGGTGATCCGGAGCCATGCGACTACGCGATCCAGGCGATCAAGGAAGTCCTGGAAACCGAGACGCCGGTATTCGGCATCTGCCTCGGCCACCAGTTGCTGGCTCTGGCCTCCGGCGCCAAGACCCTGAAAATGGGCCACGGCCACCACGGTGCCAACCACCCGGTGCAGGATCTGGACACAGGCGTGGTGATGATCACCAGCCAGAACCACGGTTTTGCGGTAGACGAAGCCACACTGCCAGCCAACGTGCGCGCGATCCACAAATCGCTGTTCGACGGCACCCTGCAAGGCATCGAGCGCACCGACAAGAGCGCGTTCAGCTTCCAGGGTCACCCTGAAGCGAGCCCGGGCCCGAACGATGTCGCGCCACTGTTCGACCGCTTCATCAACGAGATGGTCAAGCGACGCTAAGCGTTCGCCTTGAGACTGTAGAGAGAAGGCCTCGAGGGCGGCCCCGGTTCCGGCGGCCCCCTCGGGACTTCAGAAATCGATCAAGACGGCTTGCCGACTGACCTGCGGATTTGAGTGACAAACCATGCCAAAACGTACAGACATTAAAAGCATCCTGATTCTCGGCGCTGGCCCGATCGTGATCGGCCAGGCCTGCGAATTCGACTACTCCGGCGCCCAGGCCTGCAAAGCCCTGCGCGAAGAGGGTTACCGCGTCATCCTGGTGAACTCCAACCCGGCCACCATCATGACCGACCCGGACATGGCCGACGCCACCTACATCGAACCGATCAAGTGGCAGACCGTGGCCAAGATCATCGAAAAAGAGCGTCCGGACGCCGTACTGCCAACCATGGGTGGCCAGACCGCTCTGAACTGCGCTCTGGACTTGGAGCGCGAAGGCGTTCTCGAGAAGTTCGGCGTAGAGATGATCGGTGCCAACGCCGACACCATCGACAAGGCTGAAGACCGTTCGCGTTTCGACAAGGCGATGAAATCCATCGGCCTGGCGTGCCCGCGTTCCGGCATCGCCCACAGCATGGAAGAAGCCAACGCGGTCCTCGAAACCCTCGGTTTCCCGTGCATCATCCGTCCGTCCTTCACCATGGGCGGCACCGGTGGTGGTATCGCTTACAACCGTGAAGAGTTCGAAGAAATCTGCGCCCGTGGTCTGGACCTGTCGCCGACCAAAGAGCTGCTGATCGACGAATCGCTGATCGGCTGGAAAGAATATGAAATGGAAGTTGTCCGCGACAAAAAGGACAACTGCATCATCGTCTGCTCGATCGAAAACTTCGACCCGATGGGCGTGCACACCGGCGACTCGATCACCGTAGCTCCAGCCCAGACGCTGACCGACAAGGAATACCAGATCCTGCGTAACGCCTCGCTGGCGGTACTGCGCGAGATCGGCGTCGAGACCGGTGGTTCCAACGTTCAATTCGGTATCTGCCCGAACACTGGCCGTATGGTCGTGATCGAAATGAACCCGCGTGTTTCGCGTTCCTCGGCACTGGCTTCGAAAGCCACCGGTTTCCCGATCGCCAAGGTCGCGGCCAAGCTGGCTGTGGGTTACACCCTTGATGAGCTGTCGAACGACATCACCGGCGGCAAGACCCCGGCGTCCTTCGAACCGTCGATCGACTACGTTGTCACCAAGCTGCCACGCTTCGCCTTCGAGAAATTCGCCAAGGCTGACGCGCGCCTGACCACGCAAATGAAGTCGGTCGGTGAAGTCATGGCCATCGGCCGGACCTTCCAGGAATCCCTGCAGAAAGCTCTGCGCGGTCTGGAAGTCGGCGTTTGCGGTCTGGACGAGAAGCTCGATCTGAGCAACCCGGACAGCATGAGCGTGCTCAAGCGTGAACTGACCGTGCCGGGCGCCGAGCGTATCTGGTACGTGGCGGACGCCTTCCGCGCCGGTCTGTCGGTCGAAGACATCTTCGGCATGAACATGATCGACCCTTGGTTCCTGGTGCAGATCGAAGACCTGATCAAGGACGAAGAGAAGGTCAAGACCCTCGGTCTGTCCTCGATCGACCGCGACCTGATGTTCAAGCTCAAGCGCAAAGGCTTCTCCGATCAGCGTCTGGCCAAGCTGCTGGGCGTGACCGAGAAAAACCTGCGCACGCATCGTCAGAAGCTGGAAGTGTTCCCGGTCTACAAGCGCGTTGACACCTGCGCCGCCGAGTTCGCTACCGACACCGCTTACCTGTACTCGACCTACGAGGAAGAGTGCGAGGCAGCACCGTCGGGTCGCGACAAGATCATGATTCTGGGCGGCGGTCCGAACCGTATCGGCCAGGGCATCGAGTTCGACTACTGCTGCGTTCACGCTGCGCTCGCCCTGCGCGAAGACGGCTACGAAACCATCATGGTCAACTGCAACCCGGAAACCGTTTCCACCGACTACGACACTTCCGACCGTCTGTACTTCGAGCCGGTAACCCTGGAAGACGTACTGGAAATCTGCCGCGTCGAGAAGCCGAAAGGCGTGATCGTCCAGTACGGCGGCCAGACTCCGCTGAAACTGGCTCGCGCCCTGGAAGCTGCTGGCGTGCCGATCATCGGCACCAGCCCTGACGCTATCGACCGCGCTGAAGACCGCGAGCGCTTCCAGCAAATGGTCGAGCGCCTGAACCTGCGTCAGCCGCCAAACGCCACCGTGCGCAGCGAAGACGAAGCGGTTCGTGCTGCCGCGAAGATCGGTTATCCGCTGGTGGTGCGCCCGTCCTACGTGTTGGGCGGCCGTGCGATGGAAATCGTTTACAAGGAAGACGAACTCAAGCGCTATCTGCGTGACGCGGTACAAGTGTCCAACGACAGCCCGGTGCTGCTCGACCACTTCCTCAACTGCGCCATCGAAATGGACGTGGATGCGGTCTGCGACGGCAAAGATGTAGTGATCGGCGCGATCATGCAGCACATCGAACAGGCGGGCGTTCACTCCGGTGACTCCGCATGCTCGCTGCCGCCGTACTCGCTGCCGGCACACATCCAGGACGAGATGCGCGAACAGGTCAAGAAAATGGCTCTGGAACTGGGCGTTGTCGGCCTGATGAACGTGCAGTTGGCTTTGCAGGGCGAAGACATCTACGTCATCGAAGTCAACCCGCGCGCCTCGCGTACCGTACCGTTCGTTTCCAAGTGCATCGGTGTTTCCCTGGCCATGATCGCTGCGCGCGTGATGGCCGGTAAGACCCTGAAGGAAATCGGCTTCACCAAAGAAATCATCCCGAACTTCTACAGCGTGAAAGAGGCGGTGTTCCCGTTCGCCAAGTTCCCTGGCGTTGACCCGATCCTCGGCCCAGAGATGAAGTCGACCGGTGAAGTGATGGGCGTCGGCGACACCTTCGGCGAAGCATTCGCCAAGGCGCAGATGGGCGCCAGCGAAGTGCTGCCGACCGGCGGTACCGCGTTCATCAGCGTGCGCGATGACGACAAGCCACTGGTTGCAGGCGTGGCCCGTGATCTGATCAACTTGGGCTTCGAAGTGGTCGCCACTGCCGGCACTGCCAAGCTGATCGAAGCCGCAGGTCTGAAAGTGCGCCGCGTGAACAAGGTGACCGAGGGTCGTCCACACGTGGTCGACATGATCAAAAATGACGAAGTCACGCTGATCATCAACACCACCGAAGGTCGTCAGTCGATCGCCGATTCGTACTCCATTCGTCGCAACGCCCTGCAGCACAAGATCTACTGCACCACCACTATTGCTGCGGGCGAAGCGATCTGCGAAGCGCTGAAGTTCGGTCCGGAAAAGACCGTGCGCCGCTTGCAGGATCTACACGCAGGATTGAAGGCATGAGCATAACCAAGTACCCAATGACTGTTCAGGGCGCTCGCGCCCTGGAAGAGGAGTATGCTCACCTGACCAAGGTCGTCCGTCCGAAGCTCAGCCAGGACATCGGTACGGCCCGCGAGTTGGGTGACTTGAAGGAAAACGCTGAATACCATGCTGCCCGCGAACAGCAAGGCATGGTCGAAGCGCGTATTCGTGACATCGAGGGCCGGATTCAGAATCAGGTCATCATCGATGTCACGACCATTCCTCATACCGGCAAAGTGATTTTCGGTACCACCGTCGAGATCGCCAACGTCGAGACTGATGAAAGCGTCACTTACCACATCGTGGGTGAGGATGAGGCTGACTTCAAACTCGGCAAGATCTCCGTCGGCTCGCCGCTGGCCCGCGCCTTGATTGGCAAGGAAGAGGGTGACGTCGTCGCCGTCAAAACGCCGAGCGGCGTGATCGAGTACGAGATTGTCGAAGTTCGTCACATCTGAAAGAAGGCGCCCGCTGCATGCGGGCGCCATGCTTTGGCAACTGACCCAGATGCTTTGGGTCGGTGGCCTATGGTTGATTCATATCGGTTTGCAGCCGGCGTTGGGCCAGATCGGCCTGGCGCCGCTGTTGATCGACGAAGTCGCCAGTGCATTCGAAGTGCTGGTGGTGGGGTTCGCCGCTCTGTGCGTGATCTTTCAGGCTTTGGTGCTGGTACAGGCCGAGGGCCTTGGCAGTCTATGGCGGGATTTTCGCGGGCAGGTGCTGTTGATGGCGTTGTACGCGTGCGCGATGTATGTCGCTGTGCGTGTCGGCTGGCCGGATGCGCAGCGCTGGCAGGTATTCAGTTATCTGGTGCTGGGATTTTCCGGGTTGGTGCTGGTCATGCAGCCGGTGCCGGGATGGAGTGGCAGGGTGCGCGAAGCACACCCTTGACCCTGCGCATCACTTGAAGCGATGAACGTTCGACAGCTGCTTGTTGGCGCTGAAGTTCTTGCGGTAGACCAGAGCCATCTTGCCGATGACCTGAACCAGGTCCGCTTTGCCGACCTTGCACAGCTCGGCGATGTGCGCCAGGCGCGACTCGCGATCGAGGATGTTGAGCTTGATCTTGATCAGCTCGTGATCCGCCAGGGCGCGTTCAAGCTCGGCTAAGACACCTTCAGTCAAACCGTTGTCCGCCACCGTCAACACTGGTTTGAGGTGGTGGCCGATGGATTTGTACTGTTTCTTCTGCTCTGGAGTGAGCGGCATAATCTGACCCTTTCGTCTGGATTCTGTAAAATGGCGGCCATTTTACCCGAGGGTTCGTGGATCCGCCCAACTAATCACGACCCTAATCATCGAGGTGCCCAATGGCGCGTTCCAAGACAAGCCTTGGTTGGCTGAAAAGACATGTCAACGATCCTTATGTGAAGCAGGCGCAGAAGGATGGCTACCGCTCGCGTGCAAGTTACAAGCTGCTGGAGATCCAGGAAAAATACAAACTCATCCGTCCGGGCATGAGCGTGGTCGACCTCGGCGCGGCGCCGGGTGGCTGGTCGCAGGTCACCAGTCGACTGATCGGTGGCCAGGGGCGTCTGATCGCTTCTGACATTCTTGAAATGGACGGCATTCCGGACGTGACCTTCATTCAAGGTGACTTCACTGAGGACTCGGTGCTGGCTCAAATCCTTGAGGCCGTGGGTAATTCGCAGGTTGACCTTGTGATTTCCGATATGGCCCCCAATATGAGTGGTACGCCCGAAGTGGATATGCCCAAGGCCATGTTCCTCTGTGAGCTGGCTCTGGACCTGGCGGAACGGATCCTCAAGCCGGGTGGCAATTTCGTCATCAAGATTTTTCAGGGCGAAGGGTTTGACGTTTATCTGAAGGACGCTCGGAAGAAATTCGACAAGATCCAGATGATCAAGCCAGACTCTTCCCGTGGCAGCTCCCGTGAGCAGTACATGCTGGCCTGGGGTTATCGCGGCGGTGATGCGTAAAACAAGGTTTTTCGGCGGGGCGATAGGTTTTTCATATTTCGCTCCGCAGGCATAAGCGAATATTGTGTAGAAAGTGTTTCACAAAGGGTTACAGACGGCGCCTGCCAGAGTTGTAGGTAATGTAGTAAGTTAGGCCGGTGAATATCATGCGAAGCGCGCGCCAGTAGCGGAGCTTGCTTCAGAGGGTAGTTAATTGAACGATATGGCAAAGAATCTGATCCTGTGGTTGATCATCGCGGCAGTCTTGGTGACGGTGATGAACAACTTCTCCAGCCCTAACGAGCCGCAGACCCTCAACTATTCCGACTTCATCCAGCAGGTCAAGGATGGCAAGGTCGAGCGCGTAGCCGTTGACGGCTATGTGATTACCGGCAAGCGCACCGATGGCGACAGCTTCAAGACCATTCGTCCGGCAATTCAGGACAATGGCCTGATCGGCGATCTGGTCGACAATCATGTTGTGGTTGAAGGCAAGCAGCCTGAACAGCAAAGCATCTGGACTCAGCTCCTGGTGGCCAGCTTCCCGATCCTGGTGATCATCGCGGTGTTCATGTTCTTCATGCGCCAGATGCAGGGCGGCGCCGGTGGCAAGGGCGGGCCGATGAGCTTCGGCAAGAGCAAGGCACGCCTGCTGTCCGAAGATCAGGTGAAAACCACTTTGGCTGACGTTGCCGGTTGCGACGAAGCCAAAGAAGAAGTCGGCGAGCTGGTCGAGTTCCTGCGTGATCCGGGCAAGTTCCAGCGTCTGGGCGGTCGTATCCCGCGCGGCGTACTGATGGTCGGCCCGCCGGGTACCGGTAAAACCTTGCTGGCCAAGGCGATTGCCGGCGAAGCGAAAGTGCCATTCTTCACCATCTCCGGTTCCGACTTTGTCGAAATGTTCGTCGGTGTCGGCGCCAGCCGCGTCCGCGACATGTTCGAGCAGGCCAAGAAGCACGCCCCTTGCATCATCTTCATCGACGAAATCGATGCCGTGGGTCGCCATCGTGGTGCCGGCATGGGTGGCGGTCACGACGAACGTGAGCAGACTCTCAACCAGTTGCTGGTAGAGATGGACGGCTTCGAAATGAATGACGGCATCATCGTGATTGCTGCGACCAACCGTCCGGACGTACTCGACCCTGCGCTGCTGCGTCCGGGCCGTTTCGACCGTCAGGTGGTGGTTGGCTTGCCGGATATTCGTGGTCGCGAGCAGATTCTGAAAGTGCACATGCGTAAAGTGCCAATGGGCGACGACGTTGCTCCGGCAGTGATCGCACGTGGTACTCCTGGCTTCTCCGGTGCTGACCTGGCCAACTTGGTCAACGAAGCGTCGTTGTTCGCTGCTCGTAGCGGCAAACGCATCGTCGAGATGAAAGAGTTCGAACTGGCGAAAGACAAGATCATGATGGGCGCCGAGCGCAAATCCATGGTCATGTCCGAGAAAGAAAAGCAGAACACTGCTTACCACGAAGCCGGCCACGCCATCGTTGGTCGCGTCGTGCCTGAGCATGATCCGGTCTACAAGGTGTCGATCATCCCGCGCGGTCGTGCGCTGGGTGTGACCATGTTCCTCCCGGAAGAAGATCGTTACAGCCTGTCCAAACGTGCGCTGATCAGCCAGATCTGCTCGTTGTACGGTGGCCGTATCGCAGAAGAAATGACCCTGGGCTTTGACGGTGTAACCACCGGCGCGTCCAACGACATCATGCGTGCAAGTCAGATTGCCCGGAACATGGTGACGAAATGGGGCTTGTCGGAAAAACTCGGTCCGCTGATGTATGCCGAAGAAGAGGGCGAAGTGTTCCTCGGTCGCGGCGGTGGCGGCCAGGCTGCCAGCTTCTCCGGTGAGACCGCCAAGCTGATCGACTCCGAAGTGCGCAGTATCATTGATCAGTGCTACGGCACCGCCAAGCAGATCCTCACGGATAACCGTGACAAACTGGATGCCATGGCTGATGCGCTGATGAAGTACGAAACCATCGATGCCGAGCAGATCGACGACATCATGGCGGGTCGCACGCCTCGCGAACCTCGCGACTGGTCGGGTGGCACCGGTACGCCTCCGCCGCCTGTCGTGCAGGACGAGCGTCCGGAAAAACCAATTGGCGGTCCGGCTGCTGACGTTTAAGGCTTGAAATGACTTCTGTACAGTCCCTGACCCGGTTGCCTTGCGGCAACCGGGTTCTTGATTTGGCCCAGACGCATGTCATGGGCATTCTCAATGTCACTCCTGATTCCTTTTCTGACGGCGGCCGTTACAGCCAGCTCGATGCGGCTTTGCGCCACGCCGAAGCCATGGTGTTGGCTGGCGCGACGCTGATCGATGTTGGCGGCGAATCGACCCGGCCGGGTGCGCGAGCGGTCTCTCCTCTGGAGGAGCTTGAGCGCGTCGCGCCGATTGTCGAGCTGATCAATCGCGAGCTGGATGTCATCATCTCGGTCGATACTTCCACCCCGGCAGTCATGCGCGAAACCGCACGGCTCGGTGCCGGACTGATCAATGATGTGCGTTCGTTGCGTCGCGATGGCGCGCTGGATGCGGCGGCGGCCACCGGATTGCCGGTCTGCCTCATGCACATGCTCGGCGAGCCGGGCGATATGCAGGATAATCCTCAGTATCAGAATGTCACTCGCGAGGTCGGTGAGTTTCTCGCCGAACGCATGGATCAGTGTGCCCAAGCGGGCATTCCTGCCGAGCGGATCATTCTTGATCCCGGCTTCGGCTTCGCCAAAACCTTGCAGCACAACCTAAGCTTGTTCAAGCACATGGAGACCTTGCATGCGCTGGGGCGGCCATTGCTGGTAGGTGTTTCGCGCAAGAGTATGATTGGCCACGCTTTGAACCGTCCCGTAGGCGAGCGTCTGCACGGCGGACTGGCGCTGGCAGCGCTGGCGTCGGTCAAGGGCGCGCGGATATTGCGCGTCCACGACGTGGCGGAAACTGTCGATGTAGTGCGAATGATCGCGGCCGTAGAATCAGCCGAATAAGAATGATGGAGCACTTATGAGCAAGAAATATTTTGGTACCGACGGCATTCGCGGTCGTGTTGGTGAATACCCGATCACGCCTGACTTCATGCTCAAGCTCGGCTGGGCGGCCGGCATGGCTTTCCGCAAGATGGGTGCCTGCAAGGTGCTGGTTGGCAAGGACACGCGGATATCCGGTTATATGTTCGAGTCGGCGCTCGAGGCGGGCCTGACCTCGGCGGGTGCCGATGTGATGCTGCTCGGCCCGATGCCGACGCCTGCCATCGCTTATCTGTCGCGTACGTTCCAGGCTGAAGCCGGTATCGTGATAAGTGCATCGCACAACCCGCATGATGACAACGGCATCAAGTTCTTCTCCGGCAAAGGCACCAAGCTGCCCGATGAATTGGAACTGATGATCGAAGAGTTGCTGGATACGCCGATGACCGTCGTCGAGTCGAGCAAGATCGGCAAAGTATCGCGAATCAATGATGCATCGGGTCGCTACATCGAGTTCTGCAAAAGCAGCGTGCCTACCGGGACCAATTTCGCCGGCCTGAAGATCGTTATCGACTGCGCGCATGGTGCGACCTATAAGGTAGCGCCGAGCGTCTTCCGTGAATTGGGTGCCGAAGTCGTCGTGCTTTCCGCTCAGCCGAACGGGCTGAACATCAACGATAACTGCGGTTCCACGCATATGGGGCCATTGCAGGCCGCCGTTCTGGCTGAGCATGCGGACCTGGGTATCGCCTTCGATGGTGATGGTGATCGGGTATTGATGGTCGATCACACCGGCACCATCGTCGATGGTGATGACCTGCTGTTCATCATTGCCCGCGATCTGCATGAGCGTGGCAAGTTGCAGGGTGGCGTCGTCGGTACATTGATGAGCAATCTTGGTCTCGAGCTGGCCTTGGCGGATCTGTCGATCCCGTTCGTTCGCGCCAATGTCGGTGACCGCTACGTGATTGCCGAACTGCAAGAGCGCAACTGGCTCGTTGGTGGGGAAAACTCCGGGCATGTGGTCTGCTTCAACCACACCACCACGGGCGATGCGATCATCGCGGCTCTGCAGGTGTTGATGGCTCTGAAATCCCGCAACGAAGGTCTGGCGCAAACGCGGCAGGCTTTGCGCAAGTGCCCTCAGGTGCTGATCAACGTTCGCTTTGGCGGCGGTGAAAGCCCGCTGGAGCATCCGGCTGTCAAGGAGGCCAGTGCCCGTGTCACTCAGGCGATGGCGGGGCGCGGTCGCGTGCTTCTGCGCAAGTCCGGCACAGAGCCTCTGGTGCGCGTAATGGTCGAAGGCGAGGACGAAAACCAGGTTCGCGGCTATGCCGAAGAGCTGGCAAAACTGGTAACCGAAGTTTCTGCCTGATACGGCTTGCAAGCCATGATTGTGTTGGGTAACATCTGCGCCCACTTTGACCGACGAGGTACAGCATGCGTCGCCCTATGGTAGCTGGTAACTGGAAGATGCACGGTACCCGCGCCAGCGTCGCTGAGCTGATCAACGGCCTTCGTCATCTGGCCTTGCCAAGCGGTGTTGATGTCGCGGTGTTCCCGCCTTGCTTGTACATCAATCAAGTGATTGATGGCTTGAAAGGCAAGTCGATTTCGGTCGGCGCGCAGAATTCTGCGGTGGAAGCCATGCAAGGTGCGTTGACTGGTGAGATTGCTCCCAGCCAACTGGTGGATGCAGGTTGTTCCCTGGTGCTTGTCGGGCACTCCGAACGCCGCCAGATTATGGGCGAGCGAGACGGGATGCTGAATCGCAAGTTCGCAGCGGCACAGGCATGTGGCTTGATTCCGGTGTTGTGTGTAGGGGAAACCCTCGAGCAGCGCGAAGCCGGAAAAACTCTTGAAGTTGTCGGGCGTCAGCTGGGCAGCATCATCGAGGAGCTGGGTGTCGGTGCCTTTGCCAAGGCAGTGATTGCATACGAGCCGGTCTGGGCCATTGGTACCGGGCTGACTGCAACGCCGCAACAGGCTCAGGATGTGCATAAAGCCATTCGCGAGCAGTTGGCGGCAGAGAATTCTGAAGTCGCACGAGGTGTGCGGCTTCTATACGGCGGCAGCGTGAAGGCGGCCAATGCGGTCGAACTGTTCGGCATGCCGGATATCGATGGGGGGCTCATTGGTGGAGCTTCCCTGAATGCAGATGAGTTCGGTGCGATCTGTCGCGCCGCGGGAAACTGAAAAAATGCTGGAAACAGTCGTAGTCGTTTTTCATCTGCTGGGTGCATTGGGCGTAGTTGCTCTGGTTTTGCTGCAGCAGGGTAAGGGTGCGGACGCTGGCGCGTCTTTCGGAGCAGGTGCTTCAAATACTGTGTTCGGAAGCCAAGGTTCCTCTACCTTTCTTAGTAAGTTTACTGCTATACTTGCCGCCGGTTTCTTCATAACCAGCTTGGGGTTAGGTTACTTTGCTAAAGAGAAAGCTCATCAGCTGACTCAAGCAGGTCTTCCAGATCCAGCAGTGTTGGAAGTACCTAAGCAACAACCGGCTTCTGATGATGTCCCGGTGCTTCAAGAGCAAAAGTCGGCTACTCCAGCGACTGACGTGCCTCCAGCTCAAGAGCAGAAGTAAGAAGAGTTTCAAACGTAGTATTGCCGAGGTGGTGGAATTGGTAGACACGCAACCTTGAGGTGGTTGTGCCCATAGGGTGTAGGGGTTCGAGTCCCCTTCTCGGTACCAATTAGTCAGGAGAGCCCGCTGTTGCGGGCTTTCTTGCAGGTGGAAGGTTACATTGACCCTAAAAGGGATCGGTCGTATACTTCCGCCCCAGCTTTGTCGCGGGGTGGAGCAGTCTGGTAGCTCGTCGGGCTCATAACCCGAAGGTCGTCGGTTCAAATCCGGCCCCCGCAACCAGTTTAAGGAGCCCCTTTTAAGGGGCTTTTTGTTAGCTGGATACTTTCAACGCCGCTGTTCGACGGCGTTTCAAGGATGGGCGTTATGCCCATTTTTTTATTTTGCAAAGCATGCACATATCATGCACTAGGGGGTTCAGGTGTCGAGCAAGCTAGAAGAGTTGCAGGCCTTGCTGGCCCCGGTGGTCGTGGCCCTGGGCTATGAATGCTGGGGTATCGAGTTTTCGGCTCAGGGTCGTCACTCGATGTTGCGCGTTTATATCAATAAAGAGGGTGGCGTGCTGGTGGACGATTGCGCCATTGTCAGCCGTCAGATCAGCGGTGTTCTGGATGTTGAAGATCCTATCTCCGTTGAATACACCCTTGAAGTTTCCTCGCCTGGCATGGAGCGCCCGCTGTTCACTCTTGAGCAGTTTGCCAAATTTGCCGGTGAACAAGTGAAGATCAAGCTGCGCTCGCCTTTCGAAGGTCGACGCAATTTTCAGGGCCTTCTGCGCGGTGTAGAAGAGCAGGACGTCGTGGTGCAGGTAGAAGACCACGAGTTCCTGTTGCCGATCGATATGATCGACAAGGCCAACATTATTCCCAGTTTTGACTGAGACGCGGATCCCGCGGATCCAATGGCTTGCGAAAGGCGAGGCGTACGATGAGCAAAGAAGTACTGCTGGTTGTTGAGTCGGTATCCAATGAAAAGGGTGTACCGGCAAGCGTAATTTTTGAAGCGCTGGAGCTGGCTCTGGCCACTGCTACCAAAAAGCGTTTTGAAGACGAAGTGGACCTGCGTGTGGAAATCAACCGCCACACCGGTTCCTACGAAACCTTCCGTCGCTGGACGGTCGTCGAAGAGAATGATCTCGACGATCCGGCCATCGAGACCTGGCCAAGCAAGGTTGCCGAAACGCATCCTGGTGCCAAGGTCGGTGACGTCGTCGAAGAGAAAATCGAATCCATTGAATTCGGCCGCATCGCTGCACAGACTGCCAAGCAGGTCATCGTGCAGAAAGTTCGCGAAGCCGAGCGCGCTCAAGTGGTCGACGCCTATCGCGAGCGCCTGGGAGAAATCATCTCCGGCACCGTGAAAAAAGTTACCCGCGACAACGTGATCGTCGATCTGGGCAACAATGCTGAAGCGTTGCTGGCCCGTGAAGACATCATTTCTCGCGAAACCTTCCGTGTCGGCGTGCGTCTGCGTGCGCTGCTCAAGGAAATCCGCACCGAGAACCGCGGCCCGCAGCTGATCCTGTCGCGTACCGCGCCGGAAATGCTGATCGAGCTGTTCCGTATCGAAGTGCCGGAAATCGCCGAAGGCCTCATCGAGGTCATGGCCGCCTCCCGTGATCCGGGTTCGCGAGCCAAGATCGCCGTCCGTTCCAAGGACAAGCGCATCGACCCACAAGGTGCCTGCATCGGTATGCGCGGTTCGCGCGTCCAGGCGGTATCGGGTGAGTTGGGCGGTGAGCGTGTTGATATCGTGCTGTGGGACGACAACCCGGCCCAGTTCGTGATCAACGCCATGTCCCCGGCCGAGGTTGCGGCAATTATCGTTGACGAAGATGCCCATGCCATGGACATCGCCGTTGGCGCAGACAATCTGGCTCAGGCCATCGGTCGCGGTGGTCAGAACGTGCGTCTGGCGAGCCAGTTGACTGGCTGGACCCTGAACGTGATGACCGAATCGGACATCCAGGCTAAGCAGCAAGCAGAAACCGGCGACATCCTGCGCAACTTCATCGACGAGCTGGAAGTCGACGAAGAACTGGCTCAGGTGCTGGTAGATGAAGGCTTCACCAGCCTGGAAGAGATTGCCTACGTACCGGTGGAGGAAATGCTCAACATCGACGGCTTTGACGAGGACATCGTCAACGAGCTTCGTGCTCGCGCCAAGGATCGCTTGTTGACCAAAGCCATCGCTACTGAGGAAAAGCTGGCAGACGCCCATCCGGCCGAAGACCTGCTCTCGCTTGAGGGTATGGACAAGGATTTGGCGATGGAACTGGCGGTGCGCGGCGTAATTACCCGCGAAGACCTGGCCGAGCAGTCTATTGACGACCTGCTCGACATCGACGGCATTGACGATGATCGTGCCGGCAAGTTGATCATGGCCGCCCGAGCCCACTGGTTCGAGTAATTAGGCGCGGCCTGAGGAGAGAAGTGCATGACGCAAGTCACGGTGAAACAACTGGCCGATGAGGTCAAAACACCGGTAGAGCGCCTGTTGCAGCAGATGCGTGAGGCAGGTCTGCCGCACACCGCCGCCGACGAAAATGTGACTGACAGTGAGAAGCAATCCCTGCTGACTCACTTGAAGAGCAGTCACAAGGCGAAAGTGGAAGAACCACGCAAGATCACGCTGCAGCGTAAAACCACCAGCACCCTTCGTGTGGCTGGTAGCAAGAGCATCAGCGTTGAAGTTCGCAAGAAGAAAGTTTTCGTACAGCGCAGCCCGGAAGAAATCGAAGCCGAGCGCAAGCGTGAACTGGATGAGCGTCGCGCAGTAGAAAATGCTGCCCGTCAGAAGGCTGAAGAAGAAGCCAAGCAACGCGCCGAAGAAGAAGCGCGTCGCCAGCCTGCTGCTGCGCAAACCGCTGCCAGCGACGCCGTTGCGGCGCCGGCTGCCGCTGCCGAACCTGTTCGCGAAAGCGCACCGGTGGCTGCTGCTCCTGCTCCATCGGCTGACGTTCGCAACAAGCAGAACGAACAGCGCCGTCCGGACAAGCCACGTGCCGACGACAACAATCGTCGCAGCGGTGGTGGTGATGGCGAGCGCAAAAACGCTCCGCATCGCGCATCGGTCAAAGAAAAAGCCCCGGCGCCACGTGTGGCGCCACGCACTACCGACGAAGAAAGCGATGGCTTCCGTCGTGGTGGTCGCGGCAAGGCCAAGCTGAAGAAGCGCAACGCCCACGGTTTCCAGAGCCCGACCGGCCCTGTCGTGCGTGATGTGCAGATCGGCGAGACCATCACGGTTGGCGATCTGGCCAATCAGATGTCGGTCAAAGCGGCTGAAATCATCAAGTTCATGTTCAAACTGGGTACCCCAGCGACCATCAACCAGGTGCTTGATCAGGAAACTGCTCAGCTGGTAGCCGAAGAACTGGGCCACAAAGTGACCCTGGTCAGCGACACCGCTCTGGAAGATTCCCTGGCCGAGTCCCTGAAGTTTGAAGGTGAGTCGTTCTCCCGTGCACCAGTCGTGACCGTAATGGGCCACGTTGACCACGGTAAGACTTCCCTGCTCGACTACATCCGTCGTGCCAAGGTAGCTGCTGGCGAAGCCGGCGGTATCACCCAGCACATCGGTGCATACCACGTTGAGACTGATCGCGGCATGGTCACTTTCCTCGACACCCCGGGTCACGCTGCGTTTACCGCAATGCGTGCCCGTGGTGCCAAGGCGACCGACATCGTGATCCTCGTGGTTGCAGCGGACGACGGCGTGATGCCGCAAACCATCGAAGCGGTTCAGCATGCTCAGGCAGCTGGCGTGCCGCTGGTGGTAGCAGTGAACAAGATCGACAAGCCGGGCGCCGATCTCGATCGCATCCGTAGCGAGCTGTCGGTTCACGGCGTGACTTCCGAAGACTGGGGTGGCGACACACCATTCGTTCCGGTTTCGGCGAAGATGGGTACTGGCGTGGACGAGCTGCTTGAAGCCGTTCTGCTGCAGGCCGAAGTTCTCGAGCTGAAAGCTACTCCATCGGCTCCTGGTCGTGGTGTGGTGGTTGAATCGCGTCTCGACAAGGGTCGTGGCCCGGTGGCAACCGTGCTGGTTCAGGACGGTACGCTGCGTCAAGGCGACATGGTCCTGGTCGGTTCGAACTACGGCCGTGTACGTGCCATGCTCGACGAGAACGGCAAGCCAATCAAGGAAGCCGGTCCATCCATCCCTGTCGAGATCCTCGGCCTGGACGGTACCCCGGACGCTGGCGACGAGATGAGCGTGGTTGCCGACGAGAAGAAAGCCCGTGAAGTGGCTCTGTTCCGTCAAGGCAAGTTCCGCGAAGTCAAACTGGCTCGCGCTCACGCCGGCAAGCTGGAAAACATCTTCGAAAACATGGGTCAGGCCGAGAAGAAGACGCTCAACATCGTCCTCAAATCCGACGTCCGTGGTTCGCTGGAAGCGTTGAACGGTGCCCTGAATGGCCTGGGCAACGACGAAGTACAAGTGCGCGTCGTGGGTGGCGGTGTCGGTGGTATCACCGAATCCGACGCCAACCTGGCACTGGCTTCCAACGCTGTACTGTTCGGCTTCAACGTGCGTGCCGATGCCGGCGCTCGCAAGATCGTCGAGCAGGAAGGTCTGGATATGCGTTACTACAACGTGATCTACGACATCATCGAAGACGTCAAGAAAGCCCTGACCGGCATGCTCGGCAGCGATGTTCGCGAGAACATCCTGGGTGTGGCCGAAGTGCGTGACGTGTTCCGTTCGCCGAAGTTTGGCGCGATCGCCGGTTGCATGGTGATCGAAGGTGTCGTGCACCGTAACCGTCCGATCCGTGTACTGCGTGAAGACATCGTTATCTTCGAAGGCGAGCTGGAATCCCTGCGCCGCTTCAAGGATGACGCTTCCGAAGTACGTGCCGGCATGGAATGCGGTATCGGCGTGAAGAGCTACAACGACGTCAAAGTCGGCGACAAGATCGAAGTCTTCGAGAAGGTTCAGGTTGCTCGCAGCCTCTGACTCGCGCACTTCAAGGGCCACGATGGGCCGTAGCATGCAAATGCACGGCACAGCGTCCGGACTCTAAACGCAACGCCCGGTCTGGCTTTTGTCAGGCCGGGCGTTTGCCGCTTTCAGACCTTGCGGGTTTCACCGCTGGGCAGTAACAGGTAACAAATCATGGCAAAAGAATACAGCCGTACCCAACGTATCGGCGATCAGATGCAGCGCGAGCTGGCGCAACTGATCCGTCGCGAAGTCAAAGACCCGCGCGTCGGCCTGGTCACCATTACCGCTGTGGAAGTGTCCCGTGACGTCGGTCACGCGAAGATTTTCATCACCGTGATGGGCCAGGACAACGCTGAAGACATCGCGCAAAGCATCAAGGTGCTCAACGCCGCCGCAGGCTTCCTGCGTATGCAATTGGCCCGCGAAATGAAGCTGCGCAGCGTGCCGCAATTGCACTTCCACTACGACGAATCTGTCGTGCGTGGCGCGCACTTGTCGGCATTGATCGAGCGCGCCGTGGCTGAAGACAATCAGCACGTTGCCGCTCCAGCACCTGAAGACACCAAGGAGTAATTCGGTGGCTCAGGTCAAACGTATCCGTCGTAACGTCAGCGGTATCATTCTGCTCGACAAGCCATTGGGGTTCACCTCCAACGCTGCATTGCAGAAGGTGCGCTGGCTGCTCAATGCCGAGAAGGCCGGGCACACCGGCAGCCTCGATCCGTTGGCCACCGGCGTGTTGCCGCTGTGCTTCGGCGAGGCGACCAAGTTCTCGCAATACCTGCTCGATTCCGACAAGGGCTACGAGACCCTGGCGCAACTGGGCAAGACCACCACTACGGCCGATGCCGAAGGTGAGGTTTTGCAGGAACGTCCGGTGACCGTTGGTCGCGCCGATGTCGAAGCGGTTCTGCCGAAATTTCGCGGGCAAATCAGTCAGATACCGCCGATGTACTCGGCACTCAAGCGTGATGGCCAGCCGCTGTACAAACTGGCACGTGCAGGCGAAGTAGTGGAGCGCGAACCGCGTTCTGTTACTATTGCGCGCTTGGAATTGCTGGCCTTCGAAGGCGATACTGCGCGGCTTGCAGTGGACTGCAGCAAGGGTACCTATATTCGCACCCTGGTGGAGGATATCGGTGAGCAACTCGGTTGTGGTGCGTACGTCGCAGAACTGCGTCGGACCCAGGCCGGGCCTTTCACCCTGGCGCAGACCGTGACCCTCGAAGAGCTGGAAGCGGTACATGCCGAAGGCGGCAACGAAGCGGTCGATCGCTTCCTGATGCCATCGGACAGCGGCCTGCAGGATTGGCCGTTGCTGCACTTTTCCGAAGCGAGTGCGTTCTACTGGCTCAACGGCCAGCCGGTACGTGCCCCGGATGCGCCGAAGTTCGGCATGGTGCGGGTACAGGATCACAATGGTCGCTTCATCGGTATCGGTGAAGTGAGCGAAGACGGGCGCATCGCGCCGCGTCGCTTGATTCGGTCAGAATGACCGGAACCGGTCTGCGCAAGCGGGCCGGCGAGTGTGGCTGTTAACAGGCATGGTCACTACTCATTTATAGATACAGGGATTTGTCCCTGGCCTGTTGAAGCTGTTTCCCTGAAACAGTTTCCTGATAAGGAAGGATTGCCTCATGGCTCTCGACGTTCAAGAAAAAGCTCAAATCGTTGCTGACTACCAGCAAGCTGTTGGTGACACTGGTTCGCCAGAAGTGCAGGTTGCACTGCTGACCGCCAACATCAACAAACTGCAAGGTCACTTCAAGGCCAACGGTAAAGATCACCACTCCCGTCGTGGTCTGATCCGCATGGTTAACCAGCGTCGCAAGCTGCTGGACTACCTGAAAGGCAAGGACGTGAGCCGGTACGCCGCTCTGATCGCTCGCCTGGGTCTGCGTCGCTAATCAGCGATTGCGCTATGAGGTTGGTGGTCTGTCGGGCGTCAGCGGTTTTCCGCTGGCGCCTTGCAGGCTCCCAGCCTCAAGTTTTATCTGCAGCATGGCTTTACCTGTAGCACCCGGACAATTGCCATCGGGCCGATTCCCGAGATTGCCCAAGAATTCGCAAGAAACCGTTTCCCCCAAGAGCCACAAAGAAGGTAGGACACCGTGAACCCGGTAATCAAAAAATTCCAGTTCGGTCAATCGACCGTTACCCTCGAGACAGGCCGTATCGCCCGTCAGGCCTCCGGCGCAGTATTGGTCACCGTTGACGACGACGTCAGCGTGTTGGTGACTGTTGTCGGTGCAAAGCAAGCCGATCCGGGCAAGGGCTTCTTCCCTCTGTCCGTTCATTACCAGGAGAAGACTTACGCTGCCGGTAAGATCCCTGGCGGTTTCTTCAAGCGTGAAGGCCGTCCTTCCGAGAAAGAAACCCTGACTTCCCGACTGATCGACCGTCCGATCCGTCCGCTGTTCCCAGAAGGCTTCATGAACGAAGTGCAGGTTGTCTGCACCGTCGTTTCCACCAGCAAGAAGACCGATCCGGACATCGCTGCGATGATCGGTACCTCGGCAGCCCTGGCCATTTCCGGCATTCCGTTCGACGGCCCGATCGGCGCCGCTCGCGTGGCTTTCCACGAAAGCACCGGCTACCTGCTGAACCCGACTTACGAGCAGCAGGCCGCTTCGAGCCTGGACATGGTCGTTGCCGGTACTTCCGACGCCGTGCTGATGGTTGAATCGGAAGCCAAAGAGCTGACCGAAGACCAGATGCTGGGCGCGGTACTGTTCGCTCACGACGAATTCCAGGTTGTGATCAACGCTGTGAAAGAACTGGCTGCCGAAGCCGCCAAGCCAACCTGGAACTGGGCTCCTGCGCCAGAAGCCACCGAACTGCTGGGCGCTATCCGTGCCGAGTTCGGCGAAGCGATCTCCCAGGCTTACACCATCACCATCAAGGCCGACCGTTACGCTCGCCTGGGTGAGCTGAAGGACCAAGTGGTTGCCAAGCTGTCCGGTGAAGAAGGCCAGCCAAGCGCTGCTGAAGTCAAAGCAGCCTTCGGCGAAATCGAATACCGCACCGTTCGCGAAAACATCGTTAACGGCAAGCCACGTATCGACGGTCGCGACACCAAGACTGTACGTCCGCTGAACATCGAAGTCGGCGTGCTGCCAAAGACTCACGGTTCGGCACTTTTCACCCGTGGCGAAACCCAGGCGCTGGTTGTGGCAACACTGGGCACCGCCCGTGACGCGCAACTGCTGGACACCCTGGAAGGCGAAAAGAAAGACCCGTTCATGCTGCACTACAACTTCCCGCCGTTCTCGGTAGGCGAGTGTGGTCGCATGGGGGGCGCCGGTCGTCGCGAAATCGGTCACGGCCGTCTGGCCCGTCGTTCGGTTTCGGCCATGCTGCCAGCCGCTGACGTGTTCCCGTACACCATCCGCGTGGTATCGGAAATCACCGAATCCAACGGTTCGAGCTCGATGGCTTCCGTGTGCGGTGCTTCCCTGGCACTGATGGACGCTGGTGTACCGATGAAAGCACCGGTGGCCGGTATCGCCATGGGTCTGGTTAAAGAGGGCGAGAAGTTCGCCGTTCTGACCGACATCCTCGGCGACGAAGATCACCTGGGCGACATGGACTTCAAGGTAGCCGGTACCGCCAAAGGCGTGACTGCGCTGCAGATGGACATCAAGATCAAGGGCATCACCGAAGAGATCATGGAAATCGCTCTGGGCCAGGCCCTTGAAGCGCGCCTGAACATCCTCGGCCAGATGAACCAGATCATTGGCCAGTCGCGTACCGAACTGTCGGCCAACGCTCCGACCATGATCGCGATGAAGATCGACACCGACAAAATCCGTGACGTTATCGGTAAAGGTGGCGCGACCATCCGTGCGATCTGCGAAGAAACCAAGGCTTCGATCGACATCGAAGACGACGGCTCGATCAAGATCTTCGGCGAAACCAAGGATGCTGCAGAAGCTGCTCGTCAGCGCGTTCTGAGCATCACTGCAGAAGCCGAGATCGGCAAGATCTACGTCGGCAAGGTTGAGCGTATCGTCGACTTCGGCGCATTCGTGAACATCCTGCCGGGCAAGGACGGTCTGGTGCACATCTCGATGCTGAGCGACGCTCGCGTAGAGAAAGTCACCGACATTCTGAAAGAAGGTCAGGAAGTGGAAGTGCTGGTACTGGACGTGGACAACCGCGGCCGTATCAAGCTGTCCATCAAAGACGTGGCAGCTGCCAAGGCTTCGGGCGTTTAATCACCCCAACGCTTTAGCGCAATGAAGATGCCCCCGCCGTGCAAACGGCGGGGGCATTTTTTTATCTGAAATAAAGAAATTGTGGCGAGGGGATTTATCCCCCGTTCGGCTGCGAAGCAGTCGTAAAACCAGACACTGCCGAGCGCCTGAAACACCGAGGTGCCAGATTCACGGCCGCTTCGCAGCCGAACGGGGATAAATCCCCTCGCCACAAATGTGGTTCTCAAAAGAAAACCATCAGACAACCCACAAATTTGCCGCAGCTCGAGTCCGGTGCTAGGTTTAGCCCACCGCCCGTGTAGCTCAGCCGGTAGAGCAGCGCACTCGTAACGCGAAGGTCGCAGGTTCGATTCCTGTCTCGGGCACCAACTCCTCAGCGTGCCACGTCGATACATGTTCCGCAGGTCAGCTTTTTGTGCAAGAGATGTAAAGAGCCGTGTAATTCGTCATGCAAACGTCCTATATTCGGTGCCTGCATGAGCATCGCTTAGCAGTTTTCAGATGATCCCGAATGGTTCCGAAGGCCGGCCAGTCCGCGTCAGAGAGATCCTTGATGATCCAGATCCATCCTCCATTCCTAAGATCAGCGAGAACCCCATGACTGAATTGACCCAAGAGCAACGCCACGAACAAGCGCTGGAAAAATACCTTCTGGATGTGCCGGACCTGAAGGATGAGATCAAGGACCTGAGTCCCGATGATCAGAAAGACCAGATCCAGTGGTCCTTCGAAGACGAAGCCGAAGCGCAGGGCTTGCAGCCGTGGGAGCTGACCCTCAAGTACACGAGCACGCCGGAGGAGTTCGAGGCGCAGCGCCTCGTGCTGCACAAGGAAGCGGCGGAAGTATTGGGTGTCGAGTGGGAAGAGTACTGCGAGATGAACAATCTGGTGGTCTGAACAAAAACGCCAGCCTCAACAGGCTGGCGTTTTTTCTTGCGCGAATGCTCAGAGGCTCAGTCGCATCGACAGGTCCACCGCTTTGACATCCTTGGTCATCGCACCAATCGAAATGTAATCCACGCCCGTTTCGGCGATCGGCAGCAGCGTGCTTTCGTTGATGCCGCCGCTGGCTTCCAGTTTCGCTTTGCCGGCGGTCAGGCGAACCGCTTCGCGCATGTCGTCCAGGCTCAGTTCGTCGAGCATGATGATGTCGGCGTCGGCTTCCAGCGCCTGCTTCAGCTCTTCAAGACTTTCCACCTCGATCTCAACCGGTTTGCCCGGGGCGATCTTGTGTGCGGCGGCCACGGCTTCGGCGATGCCACCGCTGGCGGCGATGTGGTTTTCCTTGATCAGGAAGGCGTCGTAGAGACCGATGCGATGGTTGTGGCAGCCGCCGCAGGTTACGGCGTATTTCTGTGCCAGACGCAGGCCGGGCAGGGTTTTGCGGGTGTCGAGCAACTTGACCTGAGTCTCGCCGACGAAGTCCGCCAGGTACTGCGCGCGCGTCGCCACGCCGGACAGCAACTGGAGGAAGTTCAATGCGCTGCGTTCACCGGTCAGCAGTGAGCGCGCCGGGCCTTCCAGATGAAACAGCGGCTGATTGGCTTTGACCCGCTGGCCGTCGACCACTTGCCAATGAACCGCCACGCGGGGATCGAGCTGGCGAAACACCGCATCGACCCATGCGGTGCCGCAGATGACGGCGTCGTCACGGGTGATGATGGTGGCTTTGGCCAGGCGTTCGGCCGGGATCAGTTGCGCGGTGATGTCGCCGCTGCCGACGTCTTCGAGCAACGCACGGCGCACGTTGTTTTCGATTTCGGCGGTCAGATCGGCGAGACGTAGATTCGGCATAACGGACTCCACAAACAAAGTGGTTCGATTATAGGGGCAGGGCGCGAGCCAACCCAAGGCGAGAACGTGCGTGCCTGGCGCATCTGGTCGATTTTCCTGCGCTGAGTGCGAGGTGTATGGCGTATAGGGGAAACCCTGAGGCCTATAGCATCGCCGGCCTCTTTTGCCAGATAATCCGCCTTGTATTTGACGTCATGGCTTTGACGAACGACTCCGCTGGGGCAGTGTCGAAAGCGACGAACCGAATCACCGTTCCAGGAGGCTTGGATGCGCAACGACGGGAAAGTGGTGCCTTTGCACCGGGCGACTGCCGATTTGGCGGACCACTCGCCGCTTGCCCGCTTGCCGGTGATTCTGCTGCAGGTTCGCGACAAGGCTGCCCAGCAGCTGCGCCACGATTTGCAGGAGCTGTTCGATAACGCTGACGACACGCTGTTCGAAATGGCCGACCGGGCGCGCAACGATGTCGATCAGAACATCTTTTTCGAAGCCATGCGCGACCTGCGCCTCAAGCGCAAGAATATCGAGCGCGGCTTTCTTGAACTGTTCTTTGAGGCTTTCGCCGGCCTTACCCAATACGACCCCGCCGCCAACACCCTGCCACGCACGCCGGTGCTCGAAGAGTCGGCGCCGCGCACCGATGCCATGGAGCGCACCGTGGCCGTGCAGACCATGGTCAGTCGCGTGCTCAAGCGCGACGGCTTCGCTCTCGATCAACTGACCGCACGCTTCAGCTCGATGCTCGGCAAGCGTCTGGACGATCAGCACAACCCGCTGAGTCCGGCGATGCTCTGCGAATACTTCCTGCAGGCCGGGCGTAATCTCGGCGTCGAGATCAAGGTCAAGCTGATCCTGCTCAAGCTGTTCGAACGCTATGTGCTGGCTGACACCGAGCAGCTGTATGGCGAGGCCAATCAGCTGTTGCTCGCCACCGGCGTGTTGCCACATCTGAAGCCCGCCGTGGCTCGTCGCATGGTCGAGCCTGCGGACAGCGACACATTGATTGAAGATCTCGACGAGCCGCCAGCGGACGAAGGCATCGAGGAAGTGTTCGCCGCGATGCAGCAATTGCTCGCCCAGGTGCGCGGCCGCGTCACACCGACCCTGGAGCCCGGCGCCCCGGCGCATCCGATCAACACCCGCGACCTGTTGCGTTTGTTGTCGCACTTGCAGCAATACGTACCGGCGCTGGAGGCTCAGGAAGATTTCGATCTGCGCCATCAGCTCGAGCAACTGCTGACCCGGGTCAGCGTCAGAAGTGGCCGCTCCCGCGTCGTCGCGACTGCCGACGAAGATGTGATCAACCTGATCGCCATGGTCTTCGACTGCATCCTCGACGATCGCAACGTGCCTGACGCGCTCAAGGCGCTGATCGGCCGATTGCAGATTCCGATGCTCAAGGTCGCCGTGCTCGACAAGAGTTTCTTCAGCCGCAGCACGCACCCGGCGCGGCGCCTGCTCAACGAAATCGCCGAGGCCGCAATGGGCTGGAGCGATTGCGACGGCGCTGAGCGCGACAACCTCTATGTGCGCATCGAGCAAGTGGTACAGCGCTTGCTCAGCGAGTTTGTCGACGACCCGGCGATCTTCTCCGAACTGCTCGCCGACTTCCTCGCCTTCACTCAGGAAGAACGCCGTCGCACTGAACTGCTGGAACAACGCTTGCGGGACGCCGAGGAAGGCCGGGCGAAGGCCGAGCTGGCTCAGCGGCGTGTCGCGCAGGCGTTGCAACAGGCGTTACTGGGCAAAGTGCTGCCGGCGACGGTGGTGAGTTTCGTCCAGCAGGCCTGGAGCAAAGTGCTGTTGCTGACCTGCCTCAAGCACGGTGATCAGTCCGCCGAATGGCACGCCGACGTGCAGACCATGGAACAGTTGGTCTGGAGCGTGCAGCGCCATGACGACGGCGAATCCAGCCTGCGCCTGCTGGCACTGGTCCCGGGTTTGCTCAAGTCACTGCGCGATGGCCTGAGCAGCACCGCGTTCGACCCGTTTGCCACCAGCGAATTTTTCAGTGAACTGGAGGCTCTGCACGTACGCGTGCTGGAACGTTCCGACGATGCCGATCACAGCGCCATGCCGCTGATCGAAGTCACGCCCGAGGTCTTGCAGCACAGTGCCGACCAGGCAGCAGCCACCCCGGCGCCGCGCCTGGCGCAAGACGCTGCCGGTCTGTCTCAGGTCGAGCAGTTGCGTGTGGGCAACTGGGTGGTGTTCGACGCAGACGAGGAACAGACCTTGCGTTGCAAACTCGCCGCGATCATCGAAGAGACCGGCAAATATGTCTTCGTCGACCGCACCGGGACGAAGGTGCTGGAGCACAGCCGCACCGACCTCGCCTTGGCTTTCAGCCGAGGCGCCGCGCGTGCGCTGGATGACACCTTGCTGTTCGACCGCGCACTGGAATCGGTGCTGGGCGACCTGCGGCGACTCAATCGCGGCAAGTGATCGCGCGCCGGGGGCGGATCGCGGCATACTGGGCGCCCACATGGTCGGCGTTGAAGGAATCGGTATGCAGTTGGATCCCGCGAGCGGGTGGTGTCATGGCGTGCAGATCTGCCCGTCACCCAACTTCAATGAGCGCCCGGCGGGCGAAGTGTCCCTGTTGGTCATCCACAACATCAGCCTGCCGCCGGCGCAATTCGCCACGGGCAAGGTGCAGGAGTTTTTCCAGAATCGTCTGGATGTCACCGAACACCCCTACTTTCCAGGCATCGCTGACCTGCGCGTATCGGCGCATTTTCTGATCGAACGTGACGGCAAGGTCACCCAGTTTGTCTCCTGTCTGGAGCGGGCGTGGCACGCAGGCGTTTCAGTGTTCGAGGGTCGTGAAACCTGTAACGATTTTTCCGTCGGCATCGAGCTGGAAGGCACCGATGATCTGCCGTTTACCGATGAACAGTATCGAGCGTTGACTGCGCTGACCCGGCAGTTGCAGAAGCGCTTTCCGGCGATAACCGATCAGCGTATCTGTGGCCACAGCGATATCGCGCCGGGGCGCAAGACCGATCCAGGACCGGCATTCGACTGGGCACGCTACCGCGCAGCCCTGGCAAAAGAGGAAGGACAATGAGTTTTCTGGTGTTACTGCTGGCGGTGTGGATCGAGAAGTTTTCGGCCCTGCGCCATCGGCTTCAACGCGACGGCGGATGGATCCGCGAACTGCACAAACTCGAAAACAGCAAACGGCTGGCCAGGCAACCGTGGCTGGTGCTGACGATTCTGGTGCTGTGCCCGGTGGCGTTGCTGGCGCTGTTGCTGCTGGTGCTGGAACCGGTGGCGTACGGTTTGCTGGCGCTGCCGGTGCATTTGCTGGTGGTGATTAACAGCCTCGGGCGTGGCGACCTGCTCGGCGGACTCGGACCGTTCCGCGATGCCTGGCGCCGTGAGGATCTGCAAGCGGCGGCCCACGTGGCCAAGCGCGACCTGGACATCTGCGCCGACAGTGGCGAGCAATTGCTTGAGCAAGTGCAGGGGCATCTGCTGTGGCAGGCGTATCAGAGTTTCTTCGCGGTGATCTTCTGGTACTTCCTCCTCGGGCCGGTGGCGGCATTGGCTTATCGCTTGTTGGCGCTGGCCGAAGAGCACGGCTGCAATCCGGCGCTGGTCGAGCGTGCTGCGCAATTGCGTCACGCTTTCGATTGGGTGCCGGTTCGTTTGCTGGCGGCAAGTCTTGCGTTGGTCGGCAACTTCGTCGCGGTCAGCCGAGTGATGCTGCATGAGCTGCTGAACTGGAACATCAGCGCTGCGCAGTTGATCAACAAGGTCGGCCTGGCCGCCGGGGAAGTTCCACCGCCAGTGGTCGGCCCGGACGGCATAAACACCCTCGATTGCCTGTGGGAACTGCTGCTGCGCGCGGCGGTGCTGTGGTATGCCGGGTTTGCCTTGTGGACGGTTCTGGTTCACTGATAAGCCAGAGTGAAACTCATTGTGGCGAGGGGATTCATCCCCGAGGGGCTGCGCCGCAGCCCTGAAAACCCTGTTCCACCATTCATCAGTAACCATAAGTTACAAAACCTCCCGCCGATTTACGCTATACAGAGATAGCGCCCGATAGTGGCTATCTGCTGTCGTCCCGCGCCTGCCAATAAAAACAAGAAAAACCAAGGGAGACTTCCAGTGAAGAGCTTGCTCTATCCCGCCGTCTCGCTGATGAACCGTCTGAGCTTCGGCATGAAGTTCAGCCTGATCAGCGTGCTGTTCCTGGTGCCGATGCTGGTGACCAATTTCTATCTGGTGCGCGACTCCTATCGCGAATTTCAGGGCACCCGCGTCGAACTGCAAAGCCTCGACCTGCTGGGCAGCAGCCTGAGCCTGCGCCGGGATCTGGAGACCTTGAACAATCTGGTGCAGATCGACGTCACCCTCGGCCAGTCCGGCAAGGCCGGCAATGTCGAAGCGCAGATCCAGACGCTGGAGCAGGCTGTGCTCGCGCGCCTCGAAGGGCTGACGGCGATGACCGAAGATCCCGAGCAGATCAAGCAGTTCGAGGCCAAGCGCGATGAAATGATCGCCGCGTTCAAGGCCCAGCAGGCGGAGACTTCGCTGCAAAGCAAAAGCGCGTTGATCGGCAAGTTGCTGGCCAGTGCGCAGATTTTCAGCCAGATCATCACCAGTCAGGCCGGGTTGAGCCGCGACAACCAGAGCGACATTCGTCAGCTCAGCGAACTGGTGACGCTGATTACCCCCAGCGTGACGCAAACCCTCGGCGAAGGCCGGGCGATGGGCTCGTATTCGTTGGGCCAGGGCTTTCTCAACAGTTCCTCCAGCACGCGTTTTGACGAGCTGCTGGTGCAGATCGAAAAACTCCAGGCCGAGTACGCTCTGAAACTGCAGGACGCCCTCGGTTCCAGCAGCGCTGCACGCGAATCCCTCAGCGCCCAGGCCGACAGCAGCAAGGCTTCGCTCAAACAGGCCAGCGAGCTGTTCGAAGAACAAGTGGTAATGGCCGACACCCTCGATGCGCCGTGGCAGGCATTCTACGATCAGGTCACCGGGCTGATGGAACACACCTACCAGCTCAATCAGGCCACGCTGAAATTCCTCGACAGGCAATTGCAGCAGCGTCTGGCGCAGAACCGCACGCACATGATTCTGCAAGCCTCGGCGCTTTCGGTGGTGTTCGTGCTGATTTTCTATCTTTATGGCGGTTTCTACGCCTCGACCCGGACCACCCTGAAAAGCCTGGGCGCGATGATGGACAAGGTCGCGGCCGGTGACATGACCGTCAACTTCAAGGCCAGCAGCCGCGATGAGCTGGGCGAGTTGGGCGAGGTGTTCAACGGTACGGTGAAGAAGATTCACGACTTGATCGAACGCGTGGGCCACACCGTTGGCGAAGTCGAGCGACAGGCCGGGCAGGTGGAGAGCGTGTCGGCGCAGAGCAATCAGGCTGTGGCCGGGCAGCGCTCGCAAATCGAACAAGTGGCGACGGCGATGAACCAGATGTCGGCGACCTCAATGGAAGTCGCTCGCAGTGCCGCCGCTGCGGTGAGCAGCGCCCACAGCGTCAACGACGAAACCCTCAGCGGGCGCGGGCTGGTGGAATCACAACAGGGCAGCATTGCCGCGCTCGCCAGCGAAATCGACCAGTCGGTGCTGGTGATCAATCAACTGGCCAGCGACAGCCAGTCGATCAGCCGTGTGCTTGAGGTGATCAAGAGCATCGCCGAACAGACCAACCTGCTGGCGCTTAACGCCGCTATCGAAGCCGCGCGGGCCGGCGAGCAGGGGCGCGGTTTTGCCGTGGTCGCCGACGAAGTACGCACCTTGGCCAAGCGCACCCAGCAATCGACCGAAGAAATCGAGCAGATGATCGCCAAACTGCATGGCGGCGTCGGCGCGGCGGTGAAGGCCATGGGCGTCAGTCATCAGATGGCCAATGGCACGGTGGGCCAGTCGGAGAAGGTCCAGCAGGCGCTGGAGAACATTCTTGGCGCGGTGGGCATGATCGTCGATCAGAACCAGCAGATCGCCGCTGCCGTGGAACAGCAGACCGCCGTGGCCCATGACATCGACCAGAATATCGTCGAGATCAACCGTGCCGGCGAACGCACGGCGCAAGGTGCGCACCAGACCGAAGATGCCAGCCGCGCGCTGTCGGCGCAGGTGGTTGAGCTCAAACAACTGATCAGCGCATTTCGCGTCTGATGTGGGAGCGAGCCTGCTCGCGAAGGCGGTGGGTCAGGCATTGACGATGTCACTGACAGATTGCTTTCGCGAGCAGGCTCGCTCCCACAGGGGACGGCAGTATTACCAGCCGAAGACTTCGCAGCAGTTGGCGGTGCTGGCGTTGGCCAGTTGTTCAGGCGTGATATTCATCAGCTCGGCCAACGCCGCACAGATTGCCGGCAGATGCGCCGGGCTGTTGCGCTGGCCGGGGAACATGGCGGGGGCCATGTCTGGTGAGTCGGTTTCCAGTACCACCGATTGCAGCGGCAGTTCCGGCAGCACCCGATGCATGCGCAATGCCTGCGGCCAGGTCGGTGCGCCGCCGAGGCCCAGTTTGAAACCAAGCTTGATGTATTCCCGCGCTTCCTCACGGCTGCCGGCGAAGGCGTGGATGATGCCGGCGCGTTTGAGCTTGAAGCGCTTGAGCGTGGCGATCACCGCTGCGTGGCTGCGGCGTACGTGGATCAGCGCCGGCAACTCGAAGTCCGCCGCCAGTTGCAGCTGCGCTTCGAACAACGCCTGTTGCCGTTCGCGATCGAGGTTTTCGATGAAGTAATCCAGGCCGATCTCGCCCACCGCACACAGCTGACGATGTCCGCGCAAGCGCGTCAGCCAGTCCCCCAGCGCATGCAAATCCTCGGGCCGATGCTGATCGAGAAACACCGGGTGCAATCCGAACGCCGCGTACAGCTCGGCATCGCTCTGCACCAGATCCCACACCCGTTGCCAGTTGCCCTGATGCACGCCCAGCACGACGATGCGCCGCACGCCGAGAGCGCGGCTTTCGGCCAGCAACTCGGCGCGATCGGCGTCGAAGTCTGGGAAGTCGAGGTGGGTGTGGCTGTCGATCAGCTCCACGATTCAGTCCCGATGAATACGCTGCTTGAAGGTCCGCGCAATGGCTTGCACGCCCGGTTGGTAGTCGTCCTGCTCCACGGCGGCCAGCGCCAGTTCCAGGGCCTTGTCGGCGATCAACTGGTGTTGCTGGGACATGGCATTGACCGGCAGCGGCAGGAAATCCAGCAACTGCGTGTCGCCGAAGGTGCCGAGGCGCAGCGGCCTCGATTTCAGCGGGAAATCATGCAGCGCATCGAACACGCCTTGCAGCAGCACGTAGGAAGTGGTCACCAGCGCGTCAGGCAAATGCCCCAGACGCTGCAGGAGTTCTTCCATCAATTGCTTGCCGCACTCGCGGCTGAACGACTCGGCGTGCTCGACCAGCACCTCGCCTTTGAAATCGTTGAGCGCTGCGCGGAAACCGGCGGCACGCTCCTGGCTGATGCTCAGCTCCGGGCGTGCGCCGAGCAGCACGATCTGCTTTGGCTGCGGATCGAGCAGGCTCTGGGTCAGATGCAGGCTGGCCTCGCGGTCGTCGCTGATCACCGAGCAGAAATGCTCCGGTTCCATGACCCGGTCGATGGCGATGATCGGCAGACCCTTGGCCTGCAACTGGCGATAGCTGTCATCACCGGCCGGCAGGCAACTGGCAACGATCAGCGCATCGCAACGACGGGCGCGGAACAGTTGCAGCAACTGGCGCTCGCTGTCCGGCGCGTCGTCGGAGCTGGCGATCAGCAATTGATAACCGCGAGCTCGCGCGCCTTGTTCGAGCAACTTGGCGATCCGCGCGTAACTGGGGTTTTCCAGATCCGGCAGGATAAAGCCCAGGGTGCGCGTGTGCCGACTGCGCAGGCCGGCCGCTTGCGGATTGGGCGTGAAGCCGTGCAGATCGACCACCGCGCGCACGCGCTCGACGGTCGCGTTGCTGATGCGTTGCTGTTCGGCCTTGCCGTTGATGACGTAGCTGGCGGTGGTGACGGAGACGCCGGCCAACCGCGCGATATCACTGAGTTTCAACCCGGTATTTCCTTGTTTTTTCGAGCATGCCGCGACATTTTCGCCAATCCTACCCGATAAGGGCAGTCGACTTATTGCTTGGGCAGATCCGACCAGTTGGACTTCAAGGATGAGACATTATCGAGTAACGTGCCGATCAATCTAGATTAAACGTTTCAGCAAGCGTATTTTCTACGTTTTAGACGCCTTTGGCCGGTCCTGCCGTGAAACCGCCAAAACTGCCGCTGAAAAGCGCGGCAGAGCGCCTAAGCTGTGAACCATTCAAAACAATACCTGGCGTTGAACTGCGCCAAAAAGGAGATCGCATGCTCGAGCTCACTATAGAGCAGATATCCATGGGCCAGTCGGCCGTGGATAAACCCGCTGCCCTGCAATTGCTGGCCAGTCATCTGGTTGCCGACGGTCTGGTTGCCGACGGCTACCTCGCCGGCCTGCAGGCCCGGGAAGCCCAGGGCTCGACCTTTCTCGGTCAAGGCATCGCCATTCCCCACGGCACCCCGGAAACCCGCGATCAGGTATTCGCCACCGGCGTGCGCCTGATGCAGTTTCCTGATGGCGTCGATTGGGGCGATGGCCAGATCGTTTATCTGGCCATCGGCATCGCGGCGAAATCCGACGAACACCTGCGCCTGCTGCAACTGCTGACCCGCGCCCTCGGCGAGACCGATCTGGGCCAGGCCCTGCGTCGCGCCAGCTCCCCCGAAGCGCTGCTTAAACTGTTGCAAGGCGCGCCGCAGGAACTGGCGCTGGATGCGCAGATGATCGGCCTCGGCGTGTCGGCCGACGATTTCGAAGAACTGGTCTGGCGCGGCGCACGTCTGCTGCGTCAGGCCGATTGTGTGAGCAACGGCTTTGCCGGCGTGTTGCAGCAAGTCGAAGCGCTGCCACTGGGCGATGGCCTGTGGTGGCTGCACAGCGAGCAGACCGTGAAGCGTCCGGGACTGGCGTTCGTCACCCCGGACAAACCGATGCGCTACCTCGGCCAGCCGCTCAGCGGACTGTTCTGCCTCGCCAGTCTGGGCGAAGCGCATCAGGCGTTGCTCGAGCGTTTGTGCGCGTTGCTGATCGAAGGTCGCGGCCACGAACTGGGCCGCGCCACCAGCAGCCGCAAAGTCCTCGAAGTGCTGGGCGGTGAACTGCCTGCCGATTGGCCGAGTGCACGTATTGCCCTGGCCAACGCCCACGGTTTGCATGCGCGGCCGGCGAAGATCCTCGCGCAACTGGCGAAGAGTTTTGATGGCGAAATCCGCGTGCGCATCGTCGACAGCCAAGACAGCGCCGTATCGGTGAAGAGCCTGAGCAAACTGCTCAGCCTCGGCGCCCGGCGCGGTCAGGTGCTGGAGCTGATTGCCGAACCGAGCATCGCCAGCGATGCCTTGCCGGCCTTGCTCGCGGCGATTGAAGAAGGCCTCGGTGAGGAAGTCGAGCCGCTGCCGGCCGTGAGTCAGCAGCGCGAAGTGATCGCCGACATCGCCGAAGTGCTGATCGCCCCGGCCTCCGGCAGCCTGTTGCAGGCGATACCTGCCGCACCGGGCATCGCCATCGGCCCTGCGCACATTCAGGTGCTGCAAGCCATCGACTACCCGTTGCGCGGCGAATCTGCCGCGATCGAGCGCGAGCGCCTCAAGCAAGCGCTGAGCGACGTGCGCCGCGACATCCAAGGCTTGATCGAACGCAGCAAGGCCAAGGCGATTCGCGAGATTTTCATCACTCACCAGGAAATGCTCGACGACCCGGATCTGACCGACGAAGTCGACACCCGCCTCAAGCAAGGCGAAAGCGCCGAAGCGGCGTGGATGGCAGTGATCGAAGCCGCCGCCAAACAGCAGGAGTCGCTGCAGGACGCGTTGCTCGCCGAGCGTGCTGCGGATCTGCGTGACATCGGCCGTCGAGTGCTGGCGCAATTGTGTGGCGTGCAAACCGCGAACGAACCTGAGCAACCGTACATTCTGGTGATGGACGAAGTCGGCCCGTCCGATGTCGCGCGCCTGGATCCTGCGCGGGTTGCGGGGATTCTCACCGCGCGCGGCGGTGCTACCGCGCACAGCGCCATCGTCGCCCGCGCGCTCGGTATTCCAGCACTGGTCGGCGCGGGTGCAGCGGTGCTGTTGCTCGAGCCGGGCACGCCGCTGTTGCTCGACGGTCAGCGTGGCCGTCTGCATGTCGACGCCGATGCCGCGACCCTCAAGCGTGCCGCTGAAGAGCGCGACACCCGCGAGCAACGCCTGAAGATCGCCGCCGAACAACGCCATCAACCGGCACACACCACCGACGGCCACGCCGTCGAAGTGTTCGCCAACATCGGCGAAAGCGCAGGCGTGACCAGCGCGGTGGAGCAGGGCGCCGAAGGCATTGGTCTGCTGCGCACCGAACTGATTTTCATGGCCCACCCACAGGCGCCGGATGAGGCGACCCAGGAAGCCGAATACCGTCGCGTCCTTGATGGTCTGGCCGGGCGGCCGCTGGTGGTGCGCACGCTCGACGTCGGCGGCGACAAACCGTTGCCGTATTGGCCGATCGCCAAGGAAGAAAACCCGTTCCTCGGCGTGCGCGGCATTCGCCTGACCCTGCAGCGGCCGCAGATCATGGAAGCGCAACTGCGCGCCTTGCTGCGCTCGGCCGACAACCGTCCGCTGCGGATCATGTTCCCGATGGTCGGCAGCGTCGAAGAGTGGCGCCAGGCCCGCGACATGACCGAACGCCTGCGTCTGGAAATTCCAGTCGCCGACCTGCAATTGGGGATCATGATCGAGGTGCCGTCGGCCGCGTTGCTTGCGCCAGTGCTGGCCAAGGAAGTCGACTTCTTCAGCGTCGGCACCAACGACCTGACCCAATACACCCTGGCCATCGACCGTGGTCACCCGACCCTGTCTGCTCAAGCGGACGGCTTGCACCCGGCGGTCCTGCAACTGATCGACATCACCGTGCGCGCCGCCCATGCCCATGGCAAATGGGTGGGCGTCTGCGGCGAACTGGCGGCAGATCCGCTGGCGGTGCCGGTGCTGGTCGGCCTCGGTGTCGACGAGCTCAGCGTGTCCGGGCGCAGCATTGCCGAAGTCAAGGCGCGCATCCGTGAACTCAGCCTGCCCCAGGCGCAAACCCTCGCTCAACAGGCCCTGGCCGTGGGCAGCGCGAATGAAGTGCGCGCATTAGTGGAGGCCCTGTAAATGGCCAAGATTCTTACCCTGACCCTCAACCCGGCACTCGACCTCACCGTCGAGCTGTCACGGCTCGATGCCGGTCAGGTCAATCGCAGCGAGGAGATGCACACCCACGCTGCGGGCAAAGGCGTCAACGTCGCGCAAGTGCTGGCGGATCTTGGCCATCAGGTCACCGTCAGCGGCTTTCTCGGCGAAGACAATCAGCAAGCGTTCGAAACCCTGTTCGCCAAGCGCGGTTTCGTCGACGCGTTCATCCGCGTGCCGGGCGAGACGCGCAGCAACATCAAGGTCGCCGAGCAGGACGGGCGCATCACCGACATCAACGGGCCTGGCCCGGTGGTCGATGCAACGGCGCAGCAAGCCTTGCTTGATCGCTTGCAGAAGATCGCACCGGGGCACGATGCGGTGGTGGTCGCCGGCAGTCTGCCGCGTGGCGTCACTGCGCAATGGTTGCGCGAGCTGATTGAAAGCTTGAACGCGCTCGGCTTGAAAGTCGCCCTCGATTCCAGTGGTGAAGCCTTGCGCGTCGCGTTGCAGGCCAGCCCCTGGCTGATCAAACCGAACACCGAAGAACTGGCCCACGCCCTCGGCTGCGAAGTGGTCTCGCCGATCGCCGAAGCACAAGCCGCCGCACGTTTGCATGCGCAAGGCATCGAGCACGTGGTGATCTCCCACGGCGCCGACGGGGTCAACTGGTTCAGTGTCGGCTCGGCCCTGCATGCCTCGCCGCCGAAAGTCAGCGTGGCGAGCACGGTCGGTGCCGGCGATTCATTGCTGGCTGGCATGCTCCACGGTCTGCTCAGTGCTGATACGCCGGAGCAAACCCTGCGCACCGCCACCGCGATTGCGGCAATGGCGGTGACCCAGATCGGTTTTGGCATCAACGACGCTGCGCAACTGGCGCAGCTCGAACAGGGCGTGCGCGTGCGCCCCCTGACAGAACAATAAGAGGGTTTGTGATGAAGTTAGCCATTGTTACGGCTTGCCCGAACGGCATGGTCACCAGTGTGCTGTGCGCGCGTCTGCTCGATGCAGCGGCGCAGCGTCAGGGCTGGAGCACCAGCGTTGAAGTGGTCGATCCGGCACACCCGGAACGCGAGTTGTCGGCGGCGACCATCGAAGCCGCCGAGTGGGTCTTGCTGGTCACCACTGGCGCGGTGGACATGAGCCGGTTTGTCGGCAAGCGCGTGTTCCAGATCGCTCCGGCGCAGGCGCTGCAGGATGTCGAAGCGGTACTGCGTCGCGGTGCTGAAGAAGCCGAAGTCTACGTGGCCAGCGCAATCGAACCGGCGATTGACGCGCCACGTGCGCCACGCATCGTCGCCATCACAGCCTGCCCGACCGGCGTCGCCCACACCTTCATGGCCGCCGAAGCGTTGCAGCAGACCGCCAAGCGTCTGGGCTATGAATTGCAGGTCGAAACCCAAGGCTCGGTGGGCGCGAAAACCCCGCTCAGCGCAACGGCCATCGCCGAGGCTGACGTGGTGCTGCTGGCGGCGGATATCGACGTCGCTACCGAGCGTTTCGCCGGCAAGAAAATCTATCGCTGCGGCACGGGCGTTGCGCTGAAGCAATCCGAAGCGACCCTGAAAAGAGCCCTGGCCGAAGGCGCAGTGGAAAGTGCGGCAAGTGACGGCAAGGCTGCGGCCAAGTCTGAAAAAACCGGCGTCTACAAGCACCTGCTCACGGGTGTGTCGTACATGCTGCCAATGGTGGTGGCGGGTGGTTTGCTGATCGCGTTGTCCTTCGTGTTCGGCATCACCGCGTACAAGGAAGAAGGCACGCTGGCGGCGGCGCTGATGCAGATCGGCGGCGAAACCGCGTTCAAGCTGATGGTGCCGCTGCTCGCCGGTTACATCGCCTACTCGATCGCCGATCGCCCGGGCCTTGCGCCGGGGATGATCGGCGGTTTGCTCGCAGGCACTCTGGGCGCTGGATTCATCGGCGGGATTATTGCCGGCTTCATCGCCGGTTATGCCGCCAAAGCCATTGCCCGCTATGTGAAATTGCCGCAGAGCCTGGAAGCGTTGAAGCCGATTCTGATCATCCCGTTGCTGGCCAGTCTGGTCACCGGCCTGGTGATGATTTACGTGGTCGGCAAACCGGTCGCCGGCATGCTCGCCGCGCTCACCCAGTTCCTCGACAGTATGGGCACCACCAATGCGATTCTGCTCGGCGTATTGCTCGGCGGCATGATGTGCGTCGACCTCGGTGGGCCGATCAACAAGGCTGCCTATGCGTTTTCGGTGGGGCTGCTGGCCTCGCAGAGTTACGCACCGATGGCCGCGACCATGGCCGCCGGCATGGTGCCGCCGATTGGCCTGGGCATCGCCACCTTCATTGCCCGGCGCAAGTTCGCCCAGACCGAGCGCGAGGCCGGCAAAGCGGCGTTCGTGCTCGGCCTGTGCTTTATCTCCGAAGGGGCGATTCCGTTTGCCGCGAAAGATCCGCTGCGGGTGATTCCGGCGAGCATCGCTGGCGGCGCGCTGACCGGTGCCTTGTCGATGTACTTCGGCTGCAAACTGATGGCGCCGCACGGT
Organism: Pseudomonas sp. H26/SER47-MNA-CIBAN-0231; assembly: GCF_040310465.1. NCBI lineage: Bacteria > Pseudomonadati > Pseudomonadota > Gammaproteobacteria > Pseudomonadales > Pseudomonadaceae > Pseudomonas > Pseudomonas sp. H26/SER47-MNA-CIBAN-0231. The sequence goes on from NZ_JBEOPW010000013.1 coordinate 96,225, forward strand.
GGCTTGTTCGTGCTGGCGATCCCCAATGCAATCAACCATGCGCTGCTGTATCTGCTGGCGATTGTTGCGGGGAGCCTGGTCACGGCGGTGGTGTATGCGCTGCTCAAACGGCCGGAGGCTGTCGAGCTACCGCTGGAGCCCGCCAAGGCCTGACCGACAACACCAAATCCCTGTGGGAGCGAGCCTGCTCGCGAAAGCGGAGTGCCAGCTGAAGATGTGGTAACTGGCAGGACGCCTTCGCGAGCAGGCTCGCTCCCACAGGAGTCTGCATTGTCATAGCCGGTTCATACACCCGTGCTTAAGTTTTCCCTTTTGCAGGGAGAACACCATGAGCGATTTCAATCTCGGCCGGCGTCGCGTCATGCAAGCGGTCGGCGCCGGGCTGTTGCTGCCGGGGCTGGCGCCGGCGGTGATTGCCTCGGTCAAGGATCGTCCGCAGCTCACCGACGGCGTGCAGTCCGGCGACCTGCTCGGCGACCGCGCGATGATCTGGAGCCGCAGCGATCGGCCGGCGCGTATGGTGGTGGAGTGGGACACCGGCAGCCTGTTCGGCAACCCGCGCAAATTCGTCTCGCCACTGGCCGATGCGCGCAGCGATTTCACCGCCCGCGTCGAACTCACCGGCCTGCCGGCCAGCCAGGCAATTTTCTATCGCGTGCACTTCGAAGACGCCCAGAGCGGCGTCGCCAGCGAACCATGGTTCGGCCATCTGCGCAGTGTGCCAACGACAAAACGCGACATCCGTTTTGTCTGGAGCGGTGACACCGTCGGCCAGGGCTTCGGGATCAACCCGGACATCGGCGGCATGCGCATTTACGAAGCCATGCGCCTGCGTCTGCCGGACTTCTTTATCCACAGCGGCGACACCATCTACGCCGACGGCCCGGTGCCCGCGCAACTGACTACCGAGAGTGGGCGCATCTGGCGCAATATCACCACCGAAGCCAAGGGCAAAGTCGCGCAGACTCTCGACGATTATCGCGGCAACTATCGCTACAACCTGATGGACGAAAACATCCGCCGCTTCAACGCCGAAGTGCCGCAGATCTGGCAGTGGGACGATCACGAAGTGGTCAACAACTGGTCGCCGGGCAAGCAGCTGGATGAGCGTTATCAGGAGAAAGATATCCACAAGCTGGTCGGCCGCGCGCGGCAGGCGTGGCTGGAATATGCGCCGATGCGTTTGCAAGCGGCGGACGGCGGCGGGCGCATTTATCGCAAGCTCAGTTACGGGCCGATGCTCGACGTATTCGTGCTGGATATGCGCAGCTATCGCGAAGCCAACGACGACAACCTCGGCGCGGCAAAACCGTTTCTCGGCCGCGAGCAGTTGGACTGGCTCAAGCGTGAATTGCAGGCGTCGACGGCGCAGTGGAAAGTCATCGCCGCCGACATGCCCATCGGCCTTGGCGTCCCGGACGGCGAGGTCAGCCCGGGCGTTGCGCGTTGGGAAGCCGTGGCCAACGGCGACCCCGGCGCGGCGCAGGGGCGTGAACTGGAAATTGCCGAATTGCTCGGATTTTTACGTGCGCAGCAGGTGCGTAATTTCGTGTTTCTGACGGCGGACGTGCACTACTGCGCGGCGCATCACTACCACCCGGACCGCGCCGCGTTTCAGGATTTCGAACCGTTCTGGGAATTCGTCGCCGGGCCGTTGAACGCCGGCAGTTTCGGGCCGAATCCACTGGACAAGACGTTCGGGCCTGAGGTGGTGTTCGAGAAAGCACCGCCCGCACAGAACACCTCGCCGTTTGCCGGGTTTCAGTTTTTTGGTGAGGTGAATATCGAAGGGCAGAGCGGGGAGATGAGTGTGGTGTTGCGGGATCTGGATGGGGTAGCAGTGTTTGAGCAGAAGTTGCAGCCTGTTTAATCACGCTGGATCGAAAGCCCCTCACCCCAGCCCTCTCCCGGAGGGAGAGGGAGCCGACCGAGGTGTCTAGCGTCATGCATCGACCTGGAAGATCGAGGTGATTGTGGCTTTGGATTCAGTGAAGAATGCTCAGGTCGGCGTCGATCTCAAGCATCCCCCAATCAGTCCTCTGGCCCTCTGGGAGGGAGAGGGCCGACCGAGGTGTCTTGCGCTATGCATCGACCTGGAAGACCGAGGTGATTGTGGCTTTGGATTCAGTGAAGAACGCTCAGGTCGGCGTCGATTTCAAGCATCACCCAATCAGTCACCTCGCCCTCTGGGAGGGAGAGGGCCGACCGAGGTGTCTTGCGTCATGCATCGACCTGGAAGATCGAGGTGATTATGGCTTTGGATTCAGTGAAGAACGCTCAGGTCGGCGTCGATCTCGAGCATCCCCCAATCAGTCCCCTCTCCCTCTGGGAGAGGGCTAGGGTGAGGGCATTTTCCGCTCTGCCGCAATTCTGATGATCTGCTCCAACACATCATCCATCTGCTGAAGCACCTCAAGATTGCTGAATCGCACGACGTCGATGCCTTGTTGAGACAGGAAGTTCGACCGGCGCCGATCGTGAACCACCCCGGCCGTCTCATAATGCTGGCCACCATCCAGCTCAATCGCCAATCTCAACTCCACACAATAGAAATCCAGCACAAACGGCGGACATGGAAACTGTCGGCGAAATTTCAGGTTGGCTATCTGCCGGGAACGCAGGCGCTGCCAGAGCAGGTGTTCGCAATCTGTCTGGTTGGTGCGCAAGTGGCGGGCGAATTGGGCGAGGGTAGGGCGGCTTGGCATGGCTTCACGGTCCTTGTGAAGTTGAGTGGAGATTTAACAGTAGCCCATTTCCCTCATCGGAACGCCGCCCGCCCAGCTCTCTTCCAGGAGGAGAGGGAGCCGACCGAGGTGATTATGGCTATGGATTCAGTGAAGAACGCTCAGGTCGGCGTCGATCTCGAGCATCCCCCAGTCGGTCCCCTCTCCCATTGGGAGAGGGCTAGGGTGAGGGGCTTTTCGCAGGCGTTAGTAAACATCCCGGCGATAGCGGCCCTGTTCGATCAGGCGTTCGACTTCGGCGCTGCCGAGGATATCGTTGAGCGCCTGGTCTACGCCTGAGGCCATACCTTGAAGGCTGCCGCAGATATAGATGACGGCACCATCTGCTAACCATTTCTTCAATTCATCCGCCGACTCACGCAAGCGATCCTGCACATAAATCTTTTCAGCCTGATCCCGCGAAAACGCCAGATCCAGCCGCGCCAGATCACCATTGACCAGCCACTCTTCCAGCTCGGCGCGGCAGAGGAAGTCGTGCTCGCGGTTGCGCTCGCCGAATAGCAGCCACTGCCGTTGCTGGCCGTCGGCAATGCGTGCCTTGAGCAGGCTGCGCAGGCCGGCGAGACCTGTGCCGTTGCCCAGCAGGATCATCGGCACGGGTTCGTTCGGCAGATGGAAACCGCTGTTGCGCCGCACGCGCAGGCTGATGCTGCCGCCCACTGGCGCGTGTTCGGTGAGCCAGCCGGAGCCGATGCCGAGGCTGCCGTCGTTGTGCTGTTCCTGGCGCACGATCAGCTCCAGCAAGCCGTCAGCGGCAATCGAGGCGATCGAGTATTCGCGCATCGCCAGTGGCACCATCGCGTCGACCAGCGACTGCGCATGCAAGCCGACCAGATGCGCGCGGTGCTCGGGCAGTTGCCGTGAGGCGAGGGCCACTTCCAGTGGTTCGTCGATGCCGTTGACCTTCACCTGAGTTTCGCCACGAATGCCGAGGCCGTCGAGGAAATGTTCGATGGCCCACGGGCAGTTGCGTGGCAGCACTTCGACCAGGTCACCGGCGAGCCAGCTGCGGGTGTCCGGGGCTTTGAGGCCGAGCAGGTAGACCGGCGCGCCGCTGCTGTCGGGGTTCATCAGTTCGCGACGGACCAGCGTCCAGTTGTCATAGCTCGGTGCTTGCCAGGTTTCGCTCGGCGCCTGTCCGGTGAGCTGGCCGAGTTGCGTTTGCCAGTGACGCAACGCGTAAGGATCGCCGCTGTCGACTTCCACCGGGGCGAACAAGGTCTTGCCGCCGTGCTCGCCGAGCCATTGATGCAGGCGCTTGGCGAAGCCGCAGAAGTGCGCATACTGCCGATCGCCGAGACCGAGCACGGCGTAGTTGAGGCTGTCGAGTGCCGAGGCCTTGGCCAGCACTTTGCGCTCGAAACCACGGGCGCTGTCCGGCGCTTCGCCGTCGCCGAAGGTGCTGACCACGAACAATGCGTTGTTCGACTCACGCAGATCCTGTTCGCTCAGATTGGCCAGCGGCTGCACGTTGACCGGCAATCCGGCGGCCTGCAATTGTCCGGCGGTCTGCCACGCCAGTTGCTCGGCGAATCCGCTCTGGCTGGCGAAACCGATCAGCCACGCCGAAGCATCGGCGGACGGTTGTGCGAGACCTTGGCGGGCATCCTTGATCTGCTTTTTCTTGCGTCGACGGTCCAGATACAGCAGCCAGCCAGTGATGAAAAACAGCGGCATGCACACCGCCGCAATCGTCACGATGATGCGCCCGACGAGGCCAAAATAGCTGCCCACGTGCAGCGCATAAATGCTCGTCAGCAGTTGGGCCTTGAAGCTTTTGTCGGCATAGCGGTCGACGCGTTTGACCACGCCGGTGGCCGGGTCGAGGGTGATCTGGTTCAGCGCGCGGTCATGGGGTGAGCTGTCGAGCAGGTAGAACACCGTCGCCGGCTGGCCGGCCACCGCCGGCATGCGAATGTTGTACGCGGCAAGACCCGGGCCGGCAGCGCTGTAGATGCTGCTCCACATCGCCGCGTAGTCGGCGGTCGGTGCCGGGCCTTCCGGCGCCGGGCCGCGACCGCCGCGTACGCGTTCGTTTTGCGGCGCGTCGGAAAGCAGTCGGGTCAGGCCTTTGTTGTACCACTCGTACGACCATGACAAACCGGTCAACGCCAGCAGCAGATAAACCAAAAGGCACCAGGTGCCGGCCACCGAGTGCAGATCCCAATTGAACGCGCGGCCCTTCTTTTTCCAGTCCAGGGTCAACCACACGCGCCAGCTGTTCCATTGGCGCGGCCAACGCAAATACAGGCCAGAGAGACAGAAGAACAACAGCATCAAGGTGCAGGCGCCGGTGATGTTGCGCCCGGTGTCGCCCATGGCGAGGAAGCGGTGCAGTTGCAGCATCAGGCCGAAGAAGTCCTGGCCAGTGGCGTCGCCCTTGAATTCGGCAGTGTACGGATCGAAGTAGCGCATCTCGCCACGCCGTTCGCCCTTGGGCGGGGTGAAGAATACCCGTGCGGCGTGACCGCTGTCGGTCTCGACCCAGAGCATCGCGACTTTCTTGCCGGACGCAGCTTCAATGCGTTCCACCAGTTCCACTGGTGGCAGCACGCCGGCGACCTGCTTTTCCACCTGCAGAACGGACGGATTCAGCGCGCGCAGGATCTCGTCCTGAAACGAATAGGCCGCGCCGGTGATGCCCATCAGGGCCAGCACCAGTCCTGCGGTGATGCCAAAAAACCAGTGCAACTGGAACAGGGTTTTCTTCAACACGTCACTCGCCGTCCGTTCGGAAATTGTCATCACGGCGCGCATTATGCCGTGGGTTATCAAGATGCGTTTTGCGTAACACACAAAAGCCCCGTTCAACTGAATGAACGGGGCCTGATCCGTTTCGCAGATCTTATGTGGGAGCGAGCTTGCTCGCGAAGGCGTCGTGTCAGTCAGCATCGACTTCACTGAGCCACCGCTTTCGCGAGCAAGCTCGCTCCCACAGGTTTTCACATTGGTCAGAAGTGGAAATTGGTGCTCAACAGCGCCGTGCGTCCCGCCGCCTGATTGGCGAAGTGGGTCGAGAAGGCTTTGTCGTAATAGGTTTCGTCGGTCAGGTTCTGCACGTTGAGTTGCAGGTCGACGTTCTTGGTCAGCTTGTAGGCCGCCATCGCGTCGTAACGCACGTACGAATCGACCATCGTCGTGTTGGCGACACTGCCGTAGACGTCGTCGACGTAGAACGCGCCACCACCGATCGTCAGCTTCGGCGTGACCTGATACGTGGTCCACAGGCTGGCGCTGTTTTTCGGCGTGTTCGGCAGATCGTTGCCGTCGTTGGCGCGACCCAGCGGGCCACCGTCAACCTGTTCGCTGTCCATGAAAGCGTAACCGGCGAACACCTGCCACTTGTCGGTGATCTTGCCGCTGGCCGACAGTTCGAAGCCTTGCACGCGGGTCTTGCCGGCGTTCTCGTAGGAGCTGGTGTCGACCTGCACGCGAGCGTTTTCCTTCTCGGTGCGGAAGATGTCGGCGGTCAGCGACAGGCGATCGTTGAGCAGATCCCACTTGGTGCCGATCTCGTAGTTCTTGGTGGTTTCCGGCTCCATGTCGCTGCTCAACAGGTTGCCGCTGCGATCCGGGGTGCCGCCCAGCGGGTTGCCTTCCTGACCTTCGCCCAAGGTGTTGCCCGGCGGCGTCGCCGAGGTTGCATAGGAGGCGTAGATGCTGCCGTTTTCCGCCGGCTTGTAGACCACGCCGAACTGGCCGGTGACGAATTCGCTGGTGTCATCACCCTTGGAGGTGGTGGTCCCTGCGGCGTTGTAGGTCTTGTAGTCGGTGTCGAAGTGGTCGTAGCGCAGGCCCATGTTCACCAGCCATTGCTCGGACAACTCCAGCGTGTCGAACACGTACAGCGCGTAGGTGTCGGCCTGGGTGTCGGTGCCGGCGTAGTTGCGCGAGATCGCACCGTTCCACGGATCGTTCGGGTTCGGGTTCGACAGCGAGGTGCAGTTGTAATTGCTCGAGGCGCCAATCATCGCCGGTGTGCAGTTGCTGCTGGAAGGCACATTGGTCGTACGCGGCGTGGTGTCGGTGTTGACGTTGTACGAGGATTTCTCGCTCTGCTCGCGTGTGTATTCGACACCGGTGGAGAAGCTGTTCTTGAAACCGGCCACGTACAAGGTGCCGAACAGGTCGGTCTGGTTGGTGGTGGTTTCGGTGTTGCTCACCCGCGTGTTGGCCCGACGCCAGACGCTGCCGTTGTTGACGTTGCCCTTGCTGTCGTCCGGCTGGGTGAGGATGTAATCCTGCATGCTGCTGCCGTGGCGCAGGGTGTTCTTGATGGTCAGCGCATCGTTCAGGTCGTGCTCGATGGCGAAGGTCGCGGTGTCGGTGCGGCCCTTGCGGAAGTCGCGATCCAGACCATAGAAGTTGCCGTGATCGCCCCCGGCGTATGGCTTGTCCGGGTTGGACTTGGTGCGTGCGGCCGAACCACCGGTGGGAATGGTGTATGGGATGCCCGAGTCCGGGGTGTCGTTGCTTTCCAGATGGTAGTAGTCGAGGTTGACGCGGGTATCAGTGCCCAGGCCGAAGGCCAGCGACGGCGCGATGCCCCAACGGTCGTAATCGACCTTGTCGCGACCGGCGACGTTGCTCTCGTGGCTCATCAGGTTGAGACGGCCGGCAGCGCTGTCGCTGAACTGGTAGTTGCCGTCGAGGGTGTAGCGCTGGGTCTGGTCGGAGCCGTAGGTGAAGCCACCGTCGAAGGAGTTGCCCAGATGGGCTTTCTTGCTCACCAGGTTGATGCTGCCGCCGGCCGCGCCGCGACCGCCAATCGCCGAGTTCGGGCCTTTGCTGACTTCGATGTTTTCCACGGCGAAGATTTCGCGGCTCTGCGAACCGGTGTCGCGCACGCCGTCCAGGTAAGTGTCACCCTGAGCATCGAAGCCGCGAATGAACGGACGGTCGCCCTGCGGGTTGCCGCCTTCACCGGCGCCGAAGGTGATGCCCGGCACGGTGCGCAGCGCGTCCTGCATGTTCAGCGCGCCGGTGTCCTTGAGCACTTGTTGCGGGATGACGGTGACCGAGCGCGGGGTGTCGACCAGCGGCGCGGTGTACTTGGGCGAGGAGGCTTTTTCGACCTGATAGGAGGTCGAGTCCTGGGCTTCACCGGTGATGGCGGTGGCGTCCAGGGCAATGGCGTTGCCGGAAGTTTTGCTCTCGGTTTTTTCCGCCGCGAAGACCATCTGCCCAGCCGAGCCGGCGGTGATTGCGACACCGATTGCCGAGGCGAGCAGACGTGGTGAACTGACCGGTAATTGTGCGTGTTGACGTGCCATTTTTATTCCCCTCCCCAAGGATTTGAGGCGGCGGAATATAGGGTAAACAGGTATTCGTATCAATTGCGAAACATTGTTATTCGCATTGAATTTACATTCTTTACAATTTGCCCTTACGGTTTCTGCTTGTTCATCCGTCTTGGGGGTTTTACACGGTCAATAAGAATCAATACCATTGCCGCCTTCTTGCCATCAGGTGACATTGCCATGCTGCTGCACATTCCCGGGCTGTTCGCAAAAGACGAAGTGCAGCGCATCCGCCAGGCCCTAGAGCAAGCGGATTGGGCCGACGGCAAGATCACCGCTGGCTTCCAGTCGGCCAAGGCCAAGCACAATCTGCAATTGCCCGAAGGCCACCCGCTGGCGAAGGAAATCGGCGCGGCGATGCTTGAGCGGCTGTGGAAAAATCCGCTGTTCATGTCTGCCGCACTGCCGCACAAGGTCTTCCCGCCGCTAGTGAACTGCTACACGGCCGGCGGCAGTTTTGATTTTCACATCGACAACGCCGTGCGCCAGCCCAAGGGCAGCATCGAGCGGGTGCGCACCGATCTGTCGGCGACGCTGTTCTTCAGCGAGCCGGAAGATTACGACGGCGGCGAACTGGAGATCCAGGACACCTACGGCACCCAGCGAGTGAAGCTGCCGGCCGGCGACATGGTGTTGTATCCGGGCACCAGTTTGCACAAGGTCAACGCGGTTACACGTGGTGCGCGTTATGCCTCGTTTTTCTGGACGCAAAGCCTGGTGCGCGAAGACAGCCAGCGCGCATTGCTGTTTGAAATGGACGGGGCGATTCAGCAGCTGACCCAGGACGTTCCCGATCACCCTTCGCTGATCCGCCTCACCGGCACTTATCACAACTTGCTGCGGCGTTGGGTCGAGGTATGAGTTTCCAGTTGCGCCGCGAGGAAGTTCTCGATGCGGCCGGGTTGGCGGCGATGCTTGAAGAAAGCCCGGCCCGCGCTGCGCAGGCGATTTTGCTGGCGGCGGGCGAGGGCGAGGTTGAAGCGCAGGCGTTGCTTGGGCAGATCCTGCTGGACGGTCAGGGCATCGCGCAGGATCAACCGCTTGCATTGCGCTGGTTCGGCATCGCCGCCGGTCGCGGGCATCTGATGGCGCGCAACATGCTCGGGCGTTGTCATGAGCATGGTTGGGGATGTGCGGCGGATGCCTCGGTGGCGGCGCAGCATTATCGAATCGCTGCCGAGTCAGGTCTTGATTGGGCGATGTACAACCTGGCCAACTTGCTGGCGACCGGGCGCGGGGTGACGGTTGATCATCAGCAAGCGCTGGCGTTGTATCGGCGCGCGGCTGAGTTGGGCCATGCGAAATCGATGAATCTGCTGGGGCGTTATCTGGAGGAAGGGCAGGTGTGTCAGGCGGATCCAATTGCTGCACGCGAGTGGTATCAGCGTTCGGCCGAGGCTGGGGATTTTCGCGGGCAGTTCAGTTATGCGGCGGTGTTGGCGGCTGAGGGGCAGGTTGATGAAGCGGTCGATTGGCTTGAGAAAGCCTTGGCCGCCGGCAATCTGAATTTTCTGCGGGTGGCGAGCCAGACGCTGGCTGATGCGACAGGCTTGCGAATTCAGGCGATGGCTAGTCGGTATGCCGCTCGGTATGCAGAGTTGCAGCGCGGCTGAAACCGCCGAGCCCTCACCCTAGCCCTCTCCCAGGGGGAGAGGGAACCGACCGAGGGATGCTTGGGAGGTACGCCGACCTGCAATGGTTTTGCCGAATCCATAATCGCCAAGGTGGTTCAGGTCGATGTCGGACGGAAGACCACTCGGTCGGCTCCCTCTCCCTCGGGAGAGGGCTGGGGTGAGGGGCTATGGTATCTAGTACAAAAAACCTCCCCAGCCGAACACCCACAAAAAAGCCCACAAATTCGTGGGCTTTTCTCTTGCAGCTTGCAGCTCGAAACTTGCAGCTGCTCCTTAAACGTAAAACGACTTCAGCGGCGGGAAGCCATTGAACTCGACCGCGCTGTAACTGGTGGTATACGCACCGGTCGACAACCAGTACAGACGATCACCAATCGCCAGGTTCAGCGGCAGGCCATACTTGTAGTTCTCGTACATGATGTCGGCGCTGTCGCAGGTCGGGCCGGCGATCACGACTTCTTCCATCTCGCCTTTCTTCTCGGTCCAGATCGGGAACTTGATCGCTTCGTCCATGGTTTCGATCAGGCCGGAGAACTTGCCCACATCGGTGTACACCCAGCGCTCGACGGCAGTGCGCGACTTGCGCGCAACCAGTACCACTTCGCTGACCAGAATACCGGCGTTGGCAATCAGCGAACGGCCTGGCTCCAGAATGATTTCCGGCAGGTCGTCACCGAAGTCTTCTTTCAGGAAGCGGATGATCTCTTCGGCGTAGGTTTCCAGGCTGTTGGTGCGGGTGATGTAGTTGGCCGGGAAGCCGCCGCCCATGTTGATCAGCTTCAGGTGAATGCCGTCTTCTTCTTTCAGGCGTTCGAAGATCACTTTGACCTTGGCGATCGCCGCGTCCCAGACGCTGATGTCGCGCTGTTGCGAGCCGACGTGGAACGAGATGCCATACGGCACCAGACCCAGGTCGCGGGCGAGGATCAGCAGGTCCATGGCCATGTCGGTCTGGCAGCCGAACTTGCGCGACAGTGGCCAGTCAGCGGTGGTCGAGCCTTCAGTGAGGATGCGCACATAGACTTTCGAACCCGGTGCAGCCTTGGCGATGTTGCGCAGGTCGGCTTCGGAGTCGGTGGAGAACAGACGCACGCCCTTCTCGTAGAAGTAGCGGATGTCCTTGGATTTCTTGATGGTGTTGCCGTAGCTGATACGGTCCGGGCTGACACCGCGATCCATGACTTTGTCCAGCTCGTAGATCGAGGCAATGTCGAAGCTCGAACCCTTGTCTTTGAGCAGGTCGATGATCTCGACGGCCGGGTTGGCCTTGACCGCGTAGTAGACCTTGGCGAATTCGAAACCGGCGCGCAGGTCATCGTAGGCCTGGGCGATCATCGCGGTGTCGATCACCACGAACGGGGTTTCCTGTTTGTCGGCGAACGCCTTCATTTTGTCGAATGTAGCGCGCGCGAAATAGTCTTCGACCTGGATCGACATGCTGGGTGCTCCTATGGGCAAACTCGTAAAAACAATGGGTGCATGAACGCCCTCCGTATCCCCACTTTGGTTCGCCTACTTCCCAAGGCATTGCCGCCGAAAGCAAAAAGGCCTGGGGATGTGCAGCTGTCCCTTGGCCTCGCTGTCTCGTCGTCAGTACTTGAGCCGGATGGATCGTTTCCAGCATGGACGTTCGGCGCGAACTTTAGGGCGTGAGGGGCGCGAGATCAACTAAAAATGTCGCGTTTTTGCACGCTTCTGACGTGCGTCGCGTTCATCACTCCTTCTACCCGACCGAGATGACGGGCAGATGTTCCCGGCGAATTTTCGAGTGTTAAAAATACCTGCACGTTCGCGGCTTTTGTCCGCTAGATCGCGGGTAAGTGCGATAGCGGCAACATCGGCGACGTTGGCGGCGATAGATGGGTGGGAGGGGGATTTTGGCTGTTTGGGACGGAGTTTTTCAGGCGCTCTCTGAATATCATATGTTGAGATTCTTTTCCGCCTGATGAGTGAAGAAAAAATCATTCGGATCCTGTGGGAGCGAGCTTGCTCGCGAAGGCATTTTCACAGTCGACATCGTTATCGACTGATATTTCGCTTTCGCGAGCAAGCTCGCTCCCACAGGGCCTGTATTTTTAGGCGACGACGGTTTCAGCCGGCGAGACGATACTGGTCTTCATCCCCCGCGAACGTCCCGAGCTCAGGTAAGCCGCGATCGACTCCTGCGTCACCTCGCCGAGGAATACCCGTTCGGCATCCATCACCGGCAGCCAGGCGCGGTTGAACTCGTACATGCGCGACAGCAGGATGCGCAGGTGCTCGTCGTACGCTGCGGTGGCGTTGAACTCACGAAGGAATTGCGCGCAGGTGCCGGTCTGGCGGTGCAGGTCGCGACGGCGCACGTAACCCAGTGCCTTGTTCTCGGCGCAGGTGACCACCACGTAGCGACGGTCATGTTCGTCCATCAACTCCAGCGCATCGGCCACTGGTGTTTCCGGGCTGACCGACGGCGCGTTGTCAGCCGCGTCTTCGGCTTTCACCAACAGCAGGCGTTTGAGCGTGCTGTCCTGGCCGACGAAGTTGCTGACGAAATCATCCGCCGGATGCGCCAGCAGGGTGTCCGGATGGTCGATCTGCAGCAGCTTGCCGGCGCGGAAAATGGCGATCTTGTCGCCCAGCTTGATCGCTTCGTCGATGTCGTGGCTGACCATGATCACGGTCTTGTTCAGCGCGCGCTGCATCTCGAAGAATTCGTTCTGGATCATCTCGCGGTTGATCGGGTCGACCGCGCCAAACGGCTCGTCCATCAACAGGAGCGGGGCGTCAGCCGCAAGCGCACGAATCACGCCGATACGCTGTTGCTGACCACCGGACAATTCACGCGGGTAGCGATGCAGATACTGCTTGGGCTCGAGCTTGATCATGCTCATCAGTTCGCGGGCGCGGTCGTGGCATTTCTGTTTGTCCCAGCCGAGCAGTTTCGGCACCACGACGATGTTCTCTTCGATGGTCATGTTCGGGAACAGACCGATCTGCTGAATCACGTAGCCGATGTTGCGGCGCAGGGTTACTTCGTCGAGATCGGTGGTGTCTTCGCCGTTGATGAGGATCTTGCCCGAGGTCGGTTTGATCAGGCGATTGATCATTTTCAGCGTGGTGCTTTTGCCGCAACCCGATGGCCCGAGGAACACGCAGATCTCGCCTTCATTGACGGTCAGGCTTACCGAGTCCACGGCTTTGACATCTTTGCCGTTGCTTTGGAAAGTTTTGCTGAGGTTTTGAAGTTCGATCATTTCAGGAGTCCTTTTGGAGTCAACGAGCGTTGCAGCCATTGGAGAAACAGGTCGGCGAAAATCGCCAGAAGACTGACCAGCAGCGCGCCGACGATAAGCATCGACATGTCACTGCGGCTGATGGAGGCGAGGATCAATACACCGAGGCCGCCGGCGCCGATGGTCGCGGCGATGGTCATCACGCCGATGTTCATCACCACGGCGGTGCGCACGCCGGCAAGAATCACCGGCACCGCGATCGGCAGCTCAACCATGCGCAGGCGCTGGCCGAAGGTCATGCCGATGCCGCGCGCGGCTTCGCGGATGCCCGGCTCGACGCCGGTGAGGGCGAGGTAGGTGTTGCGCATGATCGGCAGCAGCGAATAAAGGAACACGGCGGTGATTGCCGGCAGCGGCCCCAGGCCTTGGCCGAACTTGGAGTAGAACGGCAGCAGCAGACCGAACAGGGCAATCGACGGCACGGTCAGCAGCACCGTGGCGCTGGCTTGCAGCGGCCCGGCGAGGGTGGGAAAACGCGTCATCAGGATGCCCAGCGGCACGCCGATGACGATCGCCAGGGTCACGGCGATGCCGACCAGGGTGATGTGCTGCCAGGTCAGGTGCATTACCTGCTGCCAGTCGAGATGGGAAAAGGCGTTCAGAAATTCCATGACTTCTCCTCTCTTAATTCAGTGGGTGCTGGCGCAGGAAATCGGCGGCAACGGACGATGGGCTCTCGTGGTCGACGTCGACCCGCGCGTTGAGCTGGCGCATGGTTTCGTCGTCGAACAGTTCGGCGAGCGGCTTGAGTTGCTCGGCCAGTTTCGGGTTGGCGTCCAGCGTGGCCTGACGCACCACGGGAGCGGCGGTGTAGTCGGGGAAGTAATGCTTGTCGTCTTCCAGCAATTTCAGGCCGAAGGCATTGAGGCGGCCATCGGTGGTGTAGACCAGACCGGCAAACACCTGACCGTTGCGTAGCGCGGTGTAGACCAGGCCGGCATCCATCTGGCGGATGTTCTTGCGGGTCAGGTTCATGTCGTAGAGTTTGACCATGCCGTCGAGACCGTCAGAGCGGTTGGCGAACTCGGTATCCAGGGCCACCAGGTGGTTGGTCTTGGCCTCGGCGCGCAGCACTTCGTTGAGCTGGCTGATATTGCCGATCTGCGGGTATTGCTCGGCGACTTTTTTCGGCAAAGCGAGGGCGTAGGTGTTGCTGAACTTCGAAGGCGTCAGCCAGACCAGGCCTTTTTTCGCGTCGAGTTCTTTGACCCGGGCGTAGGACTGCGCGCTGTCGAGTTTCTCGGTGACATGGTTATAGGCCACCAGCGACACGCCGGTGTATTCCCAGAGCAGGTCCAACTGGCCGCTTTCGTGGGCGCTGCGGGCAAGGTTGCTGCCCAGGCCGCCGGTGATCTGCGCGTCGTAGCCTTTGCTGCGCAGGTATTGCGCGGTGATTTCGGCGAGCAGGGTCTGCTCGGTGAAAACCCGGGCGCCGAGGCGGATGACCGGTTTTTCAGCGGCTTGCGCGATTCCTGCGAACAGCAGGACGCAGCCTAAGATCAAGCTAAGTCGTTTCATAAATATTCCTTCGCAAAGCCTTAAGACGGGCGCAGACCGCGTTCCAGCCAGAGACGGCTGGCGAGGGTGACCACGCCATCGAGCAGCAGCGCCAACAGCGCGGTGCACGCAGCGCCGAGCAGCAGTTGCGGCTGATTGTTCAGGGCGATGCCGGGGAAGATCAGGCTGCCGAGGCTGTTGGCGCCGATCAGGAACGCCAGCGGCGCGGTGCCGACGTTGATTGCCAGTGCGACCCGCACGCCACCGACGATGATCGGCACGGCGTTGGGCAATTCGACTTTCCACAGCACTTGGCGCGGGGTCATGCCGATGCCGACTGCGGCTTCTTTCAGCGAGCCCTGCACATTTTTCAGGCCTTCATAGGTGTTGCGCACGATCGGCAACAGCGAGGCGAGGAACAGGGCGAAGATTGCCGGGCCACTGCCGATGCCGAGGATGCCCAGTGCAATCGCGAGCACGGCCAGCGGTGGCACGGTGTTGCCGATATTGAAGATCTGCATGAAGCGTTCGGCGCGGCCGACCATGCTCGGGCGGCTGAGGAAGATACCGGCGGGGATGCCCACGACGAGGGCGGCCAGCATGGAAGCGAGGACGAGAATCAGATGAGCTTGCAGGTAAAACAACAAATCGTCGCGGTAGTGTTCGATCGTGTTGATGCCGATCCAGTGGACCAGCAGGGCCAGGAGCGCGATCACCACCGCACCTCCCATCAGCCCTTTGCCATAGCGGATAGCCACAGGCGGACTCCTTTTTTTGTAGTCGGCGAGCGCAGTCCCGTGTGGCATGCCAAGCCTTGGCTGCCGGGAGCGTCGTTCGCGAAAAGTAGCCGTTTTTCAGAGCCGGCAAAGCGGTCTGAAAGCGAGCCATGAGCGCAGCCTCGTCAGGCTAACTTGCTGATTTTTCAGCCCCTGACGAAAGTTCGTAACAGGGGATGGACGTCTCCGTGCTTTAAAAGGTTCCCACGTTAGACACTATTTGGCCACCCTGTTGGAGCTGCCGAAGGCTGCGATCTTTTGACTTTGCTGCTGAAAACAAGATCAAAAGATCGCAGCCTTCGGCAGCTCCTACGGGGTTTTGCGCGGCCGAGGGACGGTGGTTTGGCGATCACTTTTTAAGCTATACTCGCCGCCCTTTTTTGAATCACCGCCAGGCGATTTCCCATGACCCAACAGGCCGCCGAAGTCGCGAAACGCCGCACTTTCGCCATTATTTCCCACCCCGATGCCGGTAAAACCACGATCACCGAAAAGCTCCTGTTGATGGGCAAGGCGATTGCAGTGGCCGGTACGGTGAAATCCCGTAAATCCGATCGCCATGCGACATCCGACTGGATGGAGATGGAGAAGCAGCGGGGTATTTCCATTACCACGTCGGTCATGCAGTTCCCCTATCGCGAACACATGATCAACCTGCTCGACACCCCGGGTCACGAAGACTTCTCCGAAGACACCTACCGCACCCTGACAGCGGTGGACTCGGCCTTGATGGTGCTCGACGGCGGTAAGGGTGTAGAGCCACGGACCATTGCGCTGATGGACGTCTGCCGTCTGCGTGACACGCCGATCGTCAGCTTCATCAACAAGCTCGACCGTGACATTCGCGACCCGATCGAACTGCTCGACGAGATCGAAGCCGTTCTGAAAATCAAGGCGGCGCCGATCACCTGGCCGATCGGTTGCTACCGCGATTTCAAGGGCGTGTATCACCTGGCCGACGACTACATCATCGTCTACACCGCCGGTCACGGTCACGAGCGCACCGAAACCAAGATCATCGAGAAACTCGACTCTGACGAGGCGCGCGCGCACCTGGGCGATGAGTACGAGCGCTTCATCGAACAGCTGGAACTGGTGCAGGGCGCCTGCCACGAATTCAACCAGCAGGAATTCCTCGACGGCCAGTTGACCCCGGTGTTCTTCGGTACCGCGCTGGGCAACTTCGGTGTCGACCATGTGCTCGATGCTGTCGTCGATTGGGCGCCGCGTCCGCTGGCCCGTGTGGCCAACGAGCGCACTGTCGAGCCGGTGGAAGAGAAGTTCTCGGGCTTCATCTTCAAGATCCAGGCGAACATGGACCCGAAACACCGCGACCGCATCGCCTTCATGCGTATCTGCTCCGGCAAGTACGAAAAAGGCATGAAGATGCGCCACGTGCGTACCGGCAAGGACGTGCGCATCGGCGACGCCCTGACGTTCTTCTCCTCCGAGCGTGAACAGCTCGAAGAAGCCTACGCTGGCGACATCATCGGTCTGCACAACCACGGCACGATCCAGATTGGCGACACCTTCAGCGAAGGCGAAGTCCTCGGTTTCACCGGTATTCCGCACTTCGCCCCGGAACTGTTCCGTCGCGTGCGTCTGCGTGATCCGCTGAAATCCAAGCAGTTGCGTCAGGGCTTGCAGCAGTTGGCGGAAGAGGGCGCGACGCAGGTGTTCTTCCCCGAGCGCAGCAACGACATCATTCTCGGCGCTGTCGGTGTGCTGCAGTTCGATGTGGTCGCCAGCCGTTTGAAAGAGGAATACAAGGTCGAGTGCTCGTATGAGCCGATCACCGTGTATTCGGCGCGCTGGATCGAGTGTGACGACAAGAAGAAGCTTGAGGAATTCTCCAACAAGGCGGTGGAGAACCTCGCGCTGGATGGCGGTGGTCACCTGACTTACCTGGCGCCGACGCGGGTGAATCTGGCGTTGATGGAAGAGCGCTGGCCGGATGTGAAATTCCGCGCGACGCGTGAGCATCATTAAGGTTTGAGGTGTTTTTCTGAAAGCCCCTGAGGTGTAGGCCTTGGGGGCTTTTTTATGGGCTGCCGGTTTTGCTCTTGGCGGCCGTTGGGCCGACCAGGCTGTTGGGGTTTTGGTTGAATATCCTTTGCTGCGGGTGCTGCGGCTGGCGGTTTCGCCCTTACGGCGACTTACTTTTTTACAAGCGCCTAAAAAAGTAAGCAAAAAACGCTTGCTCCTACGTTCGGCCCTCGCAGGCTCGGGTTCCTTCGCTCCGGGATCGATCCGGGCGCAGCGGCTACGGTTTGCTTCGCTGCACCTCCTTCCGCTGTGTTCGACTGCGTCGAACGGTCGCTACGCTCCCACCCCCGAATCAATCCCTCCACTCAGCCTTCCGACGTCGCCGGTGGATCAAGATCAAGAGCACTCGAGCTTGCGCTCATTGTTGAGTGGGGCGGCTTCGCCGCGGGCAGCTGCGCTGCTTTGCTTTTCTGTGGGAGCGAGCCTGCTCGCGATGGCGGCCTGACAGCCGACCTGTTTCTTGAGGTCGTCCCCAATCCAATTGTGGGAGCGAGCTTGCTCGCGAAAGCGGCCTGACAGCCGGCCTGTTTCTGAATAGGTGCGCGGTCAAATTGTAGGAGCTAGCCTGCTCGCGAAAGCGGCCTGACTGCCGGCCTGTTTCTGAGGAGGTACGCGGTCAAATTGTAGGAGTGAGCCTGCTCGCGAAGGCGGCCTGACAGCCGGCCTGTTTCTGAGGAGGTACGCGGTCAAATTGTGGGAGCGAGCCTGCTCGCGAAGGCAATCTGCGAGCCGACGATTTTCTGTTTGATGCACTCAATCCAATTCGGTCGTTGAAGACTGCGAGCCTGAAAAGCAAGGTCAAAAGTTCTCAGCCTGCGACATTTCCTACAGCGTGTTGTAGGGCGGTTCCTTTTTCCCGTGTTTTGGATGTGCTGGTATGCGACAACCGCCATGTTGACCGGTAGTGTTCCAGTCCCTGCAAGTCGTTCGAAGAGGTCAATGGAGTGACAAGTCGGCTGAATCCCCTGCTGCTTCTTAAAGGCTATTTCACCCCCATGGCCTGGGTCCTCGCGGCTCTGTTGTTCATCAACCGCCTCAGCGCCATGGTCAAGCTGTTCATGGCGCTGTACCTGCGTCAGGAGCTGGGCCTGGCGATTGAAACCGTGGGCTGGTTGCTTTCGGCCTATGGCGCCGGGCTGCTGGTCGGTTCGATGCTCGGTGGCTGGCTCAGTGATCATGTGCGCACGGCGCGGCTGACGGCGGCGCTGTTTTTCGTTTCGGTGTGGGTGCTGATGCTGTTGGGGCTGGTGACGCAGGTGCCGTGGCTGGCCGGTTTGTTGTTGCTCAGCGGTGTCATCGACGGCGCGATTCGGACGTTGCATCAGCGCCTGATCATGGAGTATTGCGAGGTCGCGCAACGCTCGCGTGCGCAGGCTCTGAGCCGGGTCGCGCGTAATCTGGGCATGGCCGCTGCCGGGGTGGCCGGTGGGGTGTTGGCGCAGGCGGATTTTCGTTGGGTATTTTTTGCCAGTGCGGCGATGACGATGCTGGCGTTGCTGTGGTTCGTGCGCACGACGTGGTGGCGGCCGGTGCTGGTGGTTGAAGACGAATCGACCGATGGCTCAAGCCTGCCGTATCGCGACAAGCCGTTCCTCTGGCTGCTGGCGGCGACGGCCGTGCTCGGCATCGCGTTCGACACGGTGTACAGCACGCTTGGCAATTATCTGCGTGATTACTACCACCTGAGCACCGAAGCGATCGGTTGGCAGTTCGGGCTCAATGCGCTGTTGGTGATCGCTTTGCAAATCCCGCTGTCGCACTCGGTCGAGCGTTGGGGCTCGCGTTGGCAAATGATCGTCGGCAGTGTGCTGTTGGCCTGCGGATTGGGCATGTTGCCGTTCGGTTCCGGCTTGGCTTTTGTCTGTCTGTCGACACTGATCTGGACGCTGGGCGAGGCCTTGTTCATGCCGCCGTTGAATGTACTGGCGATGCAGTTTGCCCAGAGCGGCAAGAGCGGTCAGTACTTCGGCTTGTTCTTCATGAGCTGGAGTGCCAGCGCGCTGTTGTCCCCGGTGCTCAGTGGGCAGCTCTATGGCGAGTTTGGCGGGCACAGCGTCTGGGTGATGAGTGCGCTGCTGGTGTTGATCTCCATTCCACTGACCTGGCAGGCCACGCGCGGCGCTTAGCTGATTCGGTTATCGGGGTTATTCGAAAGCAATCTGGCGATCGATGGCATTTCTGCCTGCGCGGTCGCGTCCTAAGTGGTGAGCCGGTCGGATCGCAACTAGATTTCACACGGAGCCAGTCCGGCAAGCATGTCTTAGCGCAACAGGATGGAGTCGGCCATGAAAAGCAGATTGCTACGGTTTTTGATGTTGTTGAAAGTGATGGTGATGCTGTCCCTCGGCACCGCAACGGCTTGGGCCGAGTGCGAGGATCACGAATCTCAGGCGTTCAATGGGCAGGTCGGGCATAGCGGGCTGATGCTGGCCAAGTCCGAGTCGGAGCCGGGGGATATGAATCAGGGTGGCAGCGCCGATGACGACGACTCGACCACGGACGATCCGGATACCGATGACCCGGATGACGAAGGCGATAGCCAGACGTAGATCGCCGGGCAAAGAAAAACCCCTTGGGCCTCGACTGATGCGCAATCGAGGTGGAAGGGGTTTTGTTATCGCATGAATTCTTGAATCAACACGAACTCCCTGTGGGAGCGAGCCTGCTCGCGAAAGCGTCATTTCAGTCGACAATGTTGGTGACTGTTACACCGCATTCGCGAGCAGGCTCGCTCCCACATGAGATATTTCGTGGGCCTACGCCGCGCCGTCGAGGAATTGCTCGGCGTAGTGGCAAGCCACCTGCCGATTATCCAGTTCACGCAACAACGGCTCTTCCGTGGTGCAACGCTCGGTGGCGTACGGGCAGCGTTTGTGGAAAGCACAGCCCGGTGGCGGGTTCAGCGGGTTGGGCAGTTCGCCGACGATCTTGATTTTCGGCTTGTTCGGGTCCGGGTGAATCGTCGGGGTCGCCGACAGCAGCGCTTGGGTGTACGGATGCAGCGGGCGCTCGTAGATGTCGTTTTTCGGTCCCAGTTCTACCGGGCGGCCGAGGTACATCACCATCACGTCATCGGCCACGTGCTGCACCACCGCCAGGTTGTGCGAGATAAACACGTAGGCGGTGTTGAACTCCTGCTGCAAATCCATGAACAGGTTCAGCACCTGGGCCTGAATCGACACGTCCAGCGCCGAAGTCGGTTCGTCCGCCACCAGCACTTTCGGTTGCAACATCATTGCCCGCGCCAGAGCGATACGCTGGCGCTGACCGCCGGAGAACATGTGCGGATAGCGCTGGTAATGCTCAGGGCGCAAGCCGACCTGCTTCATCATCGCCTGGACTTTCTCGCGACGCTCGGTGGCCGACAGCTTGGTGTTGATCAGCAGCGGCTCGGCCAGTTGATCACCGATTTTCTGCCGTGGGTTCAACGACGCGTACGGGCTCTGAAACACCATCTGTACGTCTTTGCGCAGTTGCTTGCGCTCGGCCTTGTCAGCGCCGGCAACTTCCTGACCGGCGATCTGCAGCGAGCCCGACGACGGCTCTTCGATCAGCGTCAGGGCGCGGGCGAGAGTGGATTTGCCGCAGCCGGATTCGCCTACCACGGCAAGGGTCTTGCCGGCTTCCAGTTCGAAAGACACGCCGTTGAGCGCGCGCACGGTGGCGTGGCCCTTGAACAGGCCACGGGAGACTTCGTAGTGACGGGTCAGGTCGCGGGCGGTAAGTACGACGGCCATTACGCCACCTCCTGGTTCAGCGGGTAGAAGCAGCGGGCGAGGCTGTTGGCTTTCGGATCAAGGCCCGGACGCTGGGTGCGGCAGTTGTCCTGCACGTACGGGCAGCGCGGCGACAGCAGGCAACCCTGCGGACGGTCGTAGCGGCCCGGGACGATGCCCGGCAAGGTCGACAGGCGTGAGGCGCCGAGGCTGTGCTCGGGAATCGCCTTGAGCAGCGCTTCGCTGTACGGGTGCGCCGGGATGTCGAACAGTTGCGGCACCTGACCGACTTCAACCGCCTGGCCGGCATACATCACGCAGACGCGCTGGGCGGTTTCCGCCACGACCGCGAGGTCGTGAGTGATCAGCACCAGGCCCATGTTCTGCTCTTTCTGCAACGCCAGCAGCAGATCCATGATCTGCGCCTGAATCGTCACGTCCAGCGCGGTGGTCGGTTCGTCGGCGATCAACAGTTTCGGCTCGCCGGCAATCGCCATGGCGATCGCGACACGCTGGCTCATACCGCCCGACAGTTGATGCGGGTAGGCGTCCATACGGCTGGCGGCGCCGGGAATTTCGACTTTTTCCAGCAGTTCGATGGCACGCTTGCGCGCTTGCTTGCCGGACATTTTCAGGTGCAGGCGCAGCACTTCCTCGATCTGGAAACCGACGGTGTAGCTCGGGTTCAGCGCGGTCATCGGGTCCTGGAAGACCATCGACAGGTCTTTGCCGACGATCTGCCGACGCTGACGATTGCTCAGCTTGAGCATGTCCTTGCCGTCGAAGCTGAGCGAGTCGGCGGTGACGATGCCGGGATGCTCGATCAGGCCCATCAGCGCCATCATGGTCACGGATTTACCCGAACCCGACTCGCCAACGATGGCCAGTACTTCGCCCTTGTCGACCTTGAGGTCTAGGCCGTCGACCACCGGGGTCGCGGTCTTGTCGCCGAAGCGGACGTTGAGATTCTTGATTTCTAGCAGTGACATTTGAATCTCCTCAGGCGGCGTTCTTGAGTTTCGGGTCCAGCGCATCGCGCAGGCCGTCGCCCATCAAGTTGATTGCCAGCACGCTGAGCAAAATGGTCAGACCAGGCAGACTTACCACCCACCAGGCGCGTTCGATGTAGTCGCGGGCCGAGGCCAGCATGGTGCCCCACTCAGGGGTTGGCGGTTGTACGCCGAGGCCGAGGAAGCCCAGTGCAGCGGCATCGAGAATCGCCGAAGAAAAGCTCAGGGTTGCCTGCACGATCAGCGGCGCCATGCAGTTGGGCAGCACGGTGATGAACATCAGGCGCGGCAGACCGGCACCGGCCAGACGCGCGGCGGTGACGTAGTCGCGGTTCAGTTCGCCCATGACGGCAGCACGGGTCAGACGCACGTAGGACGGCAGGGAAACCACGGCAATCGCGATCACGGTGTTGATCAGGCCAGGGCCGAGGATGGCGACGATCGCCACGGCCAGCAGCAGCGATGGCAGGGCGAGCATGATGTCCATCAGACGCATGATGGTCGGGCCGACCACTTTCGGGAAGAAACCGGCGAACAGACCCAGCAGGATCCCCGGAATCAACGACATCACCACCGACGACAAGCCGATCAGCAGCGACAGGCGCGAACCCTGGATCAGACGCGACAGCAGGTCACGGCCGAGTTCGTCGGTGCCGAGCAGGAACTGCATCTGCCCGCCTTCGAGCCACGCCGGCGGCGTCAGCAGGAAGTCACGGTATTGCTCGCTCGGGTTATGCGGCGCGACCCACGGCGCGAAGATCGCGCAGAAAATGATCAGCAGCATGAACAGCAGGCCGGCAACGGCGCCCTTGTTCTTCGAGAACGCTTGCCAGAATTCTTTGTACGGCGACGGGTACAGCAGGCTTTGATCCACGGCGGACGTGGCGGTGGCTACTGAGGATGTTGGAGTGCTCATGGGTATTGACCTCAGCGCTGATGACGGATGCGTGGGTTGGCAAAGCCGTAGAGGATGTCCACCACGAAGTTGACCAGAATCACCAGGCAGGCGATTAACAGGATGCCGTTTTGCACCACCGGATAGTCCCGGGCGCCGATGGCTTCGATCAGCCATTTACCGATGCCGGGCCAGGAGAAGATGGTTTCGGTCAGGACCGCACCGGCCAGCAGCGTGCCGACCTGCAGGCCGACCACGGTCAGCACCGGAATCAGCGCATTGCGCAGACCGTGCACGAACACCACGCGCGACGGCGACAGGCCTTTGGCCTTGGCGGTGCGGATGTAGTCTTCGCGCAGCACTTCGAGCATCGACGAACGGGTCATCCGCGCGATTACCGCCAGCGGAATGGTGCCGAGCACGATCGCCGGCAGGATCAGGTGATGCAGGGCGTCGAAGAACGCGCCGACGTCATCGGCCAGCAGCGTGTCGATCAGCATGAAGCCGGTTTTCGGCTCGATGTCATACAGCAGGTCGATGCGCCCGGACACCGGAGTCCAGCCCAGGCTCACCGAGAAGAACATGATCAGGATCAGGCCCCACCAGAAGATCGGCATCGAATAGCCCGCGAGCGAGATGCCCATCACCCCGTGGTCGAACAGCGATCCTCGTTTGAGTGCCGCGATCACCCCGGCCAGAAGCCCGAGGATGCCAGCGAACAGCAGGGCGGCCATGGACAGTTCCAGGGTCGCCGGGAAAAGAGAGGTGAACTCGGTCCACACGCTTTCACGGGTACGCAACGACTCACCGAGATCGCCTTGAGCCAGTTTGCCGATGTAGTCCAGATACTGGGCATACAGCGGCTTGTTCAGCCCCAGGCGTTCCATTGCCTGAGCGTGCATTTCGGGGTCGACCCGACGTTCGCCCATCATCACTTCCACGGGGTCGCCCGGAATCATGCGAATCAACGCGAAAGTCAGCAAGGTGATGCCGAAAAACGTGGGGATCAACAACCCCAGTCGGCGGGCAATAAAACTAAACATCTTGTGTGGTACCTCATCAGCCGGTTAGGCGTGCCCGGTGTTCCATAGGTCAGGAGCACCGGGCGTTTCTTATCTACTTCACCTGGGTGGTGGCGAAGTTATTAGTGGTGAGAGGGCTGATGTGGTAGCCCTCTACATTGTTGCGCATTGCAGTGAACATCCGAGTATGGGCCATGCTGATCCATGGCTGGTCCTGATTAAACAGCACTTGAGCCTGTTCGTAGAGCGCGGCGCGTTCGGCCGGATCTACTTTAGCCCGCGCTTCATCCAGCAGTGCCTGGAATTTCTCGTTGCACCAGCGTGCGTAGTTTTCGCCGTTCTTGGCGGCCTCGCAACTGAGCATAGGCGTCAGGAAGTTATCCGGGTCGCCGTTGTCGCCCGCCCATCCGGCCGAAACCATGTCGTGCTCGCCGGCCTTGGCGCGCTTGAGCATTTCGCCCCATTCCATCACGCGGATGTCGATCTTGATCCCGACTTTAGCCAGGTCAGCCTGCATCATCTGCGCACCGAGCATCGGGTTGGGGTTGGTCGGACCGCCGCCGTTGCGGGTGAACAGGGTGAAGGTGGTGCCTTCCGGAACCCCGGCTTCCTTGAGCAGCGCGCGCGCCTTGTCGAGGTCGCGTGGCGGGTTCTTCAGGTCATGGTTGTAGCCGAGCAGGGTCGGCGGGTACGGGTTGACCGCCACCGACGCGTTGCCCTTGCCGAACAGTGCGTTGACGTAGGCTTCCTTGTCGAACGCGATGTCGATGGCTTTGCGCACGCGTACGTCGCTCATGTACTTGTGCTGGGTGTTCATGGCGATGTACGAAACGGTCATCGCGTCCAGCTCGTCGACTTTCAGCTTGCTGTCTTTCTTGATGCTCGGGATGTCATCCGGTTTCGGATACAGCGCGATCTGGCACTCGTTGGCCTTGAGCTTTTGCAGGCGCACGTTGTTGTCGGTGGCGATCGCCAGGATCAACGCGTCGGCCGGTGGCTTGCCACGGAAGTAATCCGGGTTGGCCTTGAAGCGCACCTGGGCATCCTTGGCGTAGCGCTGGAAGATGAACGGGCCGGTGCCGATCGGCTTGTTGTTCAGGTCGCCAGTCTTGTTGGCCTTGAGCAACTGGTCGGCGTACTCGGCCGGGTAGATCGACGAGAACGCCATGGCGATGTCGGCCAGGAACGGCGCTTCGCGACGGGTCAGGGTGAACTTGACTGTGTTGTCGTCGACTTTTTCTACGCTTTTGAGCAGTTCCTTGAAGCCCATGCTCTCAAAGTACGGGAAGCCCACGCTCGACAGTTTGTGCCACGGGTGATTCGGGTCCAGCTGACGCTGGAAGCTCCAGACCACGTCGTCGGCGTTCATGTCGCGGGTCGGCTTGAAATATTCGGTGGTGTGAAACTTGACGCCTTTGCGCAGGTGGAACGTGTAGGTCAGGCCGTCTTCGCTGATGTCCCAAGACTCGGCGAGCGCCGGGATCACTTCGGTGGTGCCGGGCTTGAAATCGGCCAGGCGATTGAAGATGGTTTCGGCCACAGCGTCCGCCGTGACTGCAGTTGTGTACTGGACCATATCGAAGCCTTCCGGGCTGGCTTCGGTGCAGACCACCAAGGGTTTGGCCGAGGCGCCGACAGCGACACTCAGCAACGCAGCCGCGATGGCCGCACGTAGGGGAAGCATTTTCATCGATAACCCTCTGCAATCGGTTGAAGACAGAAAACCGAACGGCCGACTCATCATGAGTCAGCCGTCGGTTGGCGTTTTTACAGAATGTTGAACGGGATGGTGGTTACGAGGCGGAACTCGTTGATGTTGCCGTCAGCCTGATGCTCGCTGGCGCGGTGCGTGGTGTACGTCGCGCGAATCGCAGTGGCTTTGAGCGGGCCGCTTTGCACAGCGTAGGAAGCCCCGACACCGTATTCATAATGAGACTCGCCATCCATCAGGCTCAGGTCGCCGCGCTTGGCGCCCGGATCGGTGTAGGCGGTGCCGCGGTAGTGAGTACCGTCGATGCCCCAACCGCGTGCCTGGTAGATGTTGAACTTCAGGCCTGGCACCCCGTATTCGGCCATGTTGATGCCGTAGGCGATCTGGAACGACTTCTCGTTCGGGCCGTTGAAGTCCGACAGCAGGGAGTTGGCCAGGTAGATGCCGTTGGTTTCGTGCAGGTAGTCGAAGTACTCGTTACCGTTAACTTCCTGATACGAGAACGTCAGGCTGTGGGCCTGGTGAGTCAGACCCAGCGACAGCGAGTAGGTATCGTTGTCGATGTTGCCCATCAGCTTTTTGCCTTCGTCGACGGTCTTGTAGTAGTTCAGACCGGTGGTCAGGCTCAGCACCTGGCTGTCACCCAGTTCGTGGGTTGCGCCGAAGTAGTACTGGTTCCAGAAGTCTTCCACGTTGGAACCGTAAAAGCTGGTTTTCAGGCTCTTGAACGGTTGGTAGTTGACGCCGGCAACGTAAACCTTGTCGGTCTCCACGCCAGTGGCTGAATACTCGGTGCGAAATTTCGACAGGCTCTGCTCGGTACGCGGCGATACGCGGTCGAAACCGCCCAGGTCGAACGACAGGTTGTTGAATTCCTCGCTGTGCAGGCTGATACCTTCAAAGCTCGAAGGCAGCGGTCGGTTGCCGATGACATCAACGATCGGCGTGCTGAAGTTCTGGCGGCCGGCAGTCAGGGTAGTGTTCGACACGCGGAACTTGACGTTGGCCAGACCCAGTTTGCTCCACTGGTCAACGGCGTCGCCGTCGGAATCCGCCAGAGTACGGTTGGAGCCGCCGGCGATGTCCTTGCGATCACGATCCAGCACAATGGCGTTGTAAGCGGCGACTTCGGTGCTCACGCCCACGGTGCCTTGGGTGAAGCCCGAGGTGTAGTTGACGATGGTGCCTTGCACCCAGTTGATTCGGCGTGGCGTCGGAGTGCGAACGGTAGGCGTGGTGTTCTTGTCGCTGTTTTTCACGTAGCTGAAACGGTCGTCGCGACGACGCAATTCGTTGGCATACCAGTTACGGGTTGTACCGCCCAGGCTTTGTCCATCGATAAAGCCTTTGGCCTCGCTTTGGGCGCTGCTGCCGGCCAATGTGGTAGGGACGAACTCCTGACTTGCAGGTTCGGCGTACGCGGTAGCAGTGATGCTGCTGATGGCCAGGGCCAGTATCGCGGTGCTGCTCAGTTTCATGGGTGAAGCTCCTTTACTTTCTTTTTATCCCGGCTTTTTTTGGTATGCCGGTTATTGGTTTAGAACTCGTTCACACATCGCAAACGTTTGCAAAAAGCCGGATGGGCGAATTTCGGCAAAGCGCTTGCGTGAGGGAAGTAGACGGCTCCCCTCAGCATTGCGGCTAATCGGTTGGTTTAATCGATACTGACACCCGAGAACACGTTGCGGCCGAACGGGCTGACTTTGAATCCTTCGACCCGGGTGCTTAACGGCTGGTTGACCGTCGAGTGGGCGACAGGCGTGATCGGCACTTGCTGTTTAAGCAATTGCTGGGCCTGTTTATAAAGCAAGGTGCGCTGGTCGCGGTCGGTGACGACCTTGGCCTGTTTGATCAGCTTGTCGTAAGCCGGGTCGCACCACATGGAGTAGTTGTTGCCGCCGATGGCGTCGCAGCTGTACAGCGTGCCCAGCCAGTTGTCCGGGTCCCCGTTGTCACCGGTCCAGCCGATCAGGCTGACGTCGTGCTCGCCGTTCTTGGTGCGCTTGATGTACTCGCCCCATTCGTAACTGACGATCTTCACTTTCAGACCGATCTTGGCCCAGTCGGACTGGAGCATTTCGGCCATCAGTTTGGCGTTCGGGTTGTACGGACGCTGCACCGGCATTGCCCACAGGGTGATCTCGGTGCCTTCTTTCACGCCGGCAGCCTTGAGCAGTTCCTTGGCTTTTTCCGGGTTGTAGGCGGCGTCCTTGATGGTGTCGTCGTAGGACCACTGGGTCGGTGGCATGGCGTTGACGGCCAGTTGGCCGGCGCCTTGATAAACAGCGTTGAGAATTCCCTGTTTATTCACCGCCATGTCCAGCGCCTGACGCACTTCCAGTTGATCGAACGGCTTGTGGCGGACGTTGTAGGCGATGTAGCCGAGGTTGAAGCCCGGCTTGGAAATCAGTTGCAGTTTCGGGTCGGCCTTCAGCGCTTCAACATCGGCAGGGCGCGGGTGCAGGGTGATCTGGCACTCGTTGGCCTTGAGCTTCTGCACACGTACCGACGCGTCGGTGTTGATCGCGAAAATCAGGTTCTTCAGCTTGACCCGGCTCGGATCCCAGTACTGCGGGTTACCGGTGTAACGGATATTCGAGTCTTTCTGGTAGCTCTTGAACACGAACGGCCCGGTGCCGATCGGCTTCTGGTTGATGTCGCTCGGCTTGCCGTCGGCCAGCAGCTTGTCGGCGTATTCGGCAGACAGAATCGAAGCGAAGCTCATCGCGATGTTCTGGATGAACGCGGCGTCGACGCTGTTGAGCGTGAACTCCACGGTCAGCGGCCCGGTCTTCTCGACCTTGGCGATGTTCTTGTTCAGGCTCATCCCGTTGAAGTACGGAAACTCGGTGGGATAGGCCTTGCGGAATGGCTGTTGCGCATCGAGCATGCGAGTGAACGTGAACACGACATCGTCAGCGTTGAAATCGCGGCTCGGCTTGAAGTAAGGGGTTGTATGAAATTTCACGCCTTCACGCAGGTGAAAGGTGTATTTCAGGCCATCTTCGGAAATGTCCCACTTGGTCGCCAGGCCCGGTACGACATTGGTCGCGCCTTTTTCGAACTCGACGAGGCGGTTGTACAGCGGCTCGGCGGCGTCGTTGTCGGTGGCCGTCGTGTACTGCGCGGTATCGAAACCCGCCGGGCTGCCTTCCGAGCAAAACACCAGGCTGTCGCTGGCGGCGTAGCTTGCAGACGTGGCGGCCAACAGGCCGGCGCCCAACAGTGCGGAAAAAATCAAGGTATGGCGCATGACGCTCCCTCTTTTTAGTGTTGTGCAATGCGTCAGGGTCCCTGTCCCGGGACTTTCTGGTCGCATTGAGCTCAATCCAATACGTACGGCAAAACCGGTGGCCCACGCAGACACTGGTCAGTACGCGACGGTAGGCACCGTGCCTCTGGCAGTAAATACGTAATTGCCTTAATGCTCGTAGGAAAAGTCGACGCGCCTATACCGAAGCAATCATCTGCGGCGGATTTGGGTGTAGGCCTTTTCCTTTTTTCCCGGTAGATAAAGCAACGGCGACGTCAGAAACGCCGCCGTTGCAATGTCTTACTTGCTGACGCTGACGCCGTAGAAGGAATTCAGGCCAAATGGGCTGATCTTGAAGTCCTGCACGTTGGCGCGCATGGGTTGATACACCGTCGAGTGAGCGATAGGTGTCATTGGAACTGCATCTTTGAGGACGTGTTGCGCCTGTTTGTACAGCTCGGTGCGCTTGCCCTGGTCAGTAGTGCGTTTGGCTTCTTTCACGAGGCCGTCGAACTTCTTGTCGCACCACTTGGAGAAGTTGTTGCCGCTCAGCGAGTCGCAGCCGAACAGAACGTTGAGCCAGTTGTCCGGATCACCATTGTCACCGCTCCAGCCAATGATCATGGCCTGGTTCTCGCCACCTTTGGAGCGCTTGATGTACTCGCCCCATTCGTAGCTGGTGATCTTCACTTTCAAGCCGATCTTGGCCCAGTCGGACTGGAGCATTTCAGCCATCAGTTTGGCGTTCGGGTTGTACGGACGCTGCACCGGCATCGCCCACAGGACGATCTCGGTACCTTCCTTGACGCCGGCTTCCTTGAGCAGCTGTTTGGCTTTCTCAGGGTCGTACTTGGCATCCTTGATGGTGGTGTCGTAGGACCACTGGGTCGGCGGCATGGCGTTGACGGCCAGTTGGCCGGCGCCCTGATAAACCGAATCGATGATCTGCGGCTTGTTCACGGCCATGTCCAGCGCCTGACGCACGCGCAGGTCAGCCAGTGGGTTGGCCTCGTTGCTGCCCTTGACCTTGTCCATCACGTTGTAGGCGATGTAGCCCAGGTTGAAGCCGGCCTGATCCGGCATCTTCAGCGACTTGTCTTCTTTCAGCGCTTTCAGATCGGCCGGACGCGGGAACAGGGTGACCTGGCACTCGTTCTTTTTCAGCTTCTGGATACGCACCGACGGGTCAGTGGTGATGGCGAAGATCAGGTTCTCGATCTTCACGTCTTCAGGTTTCCAGTAATCCTTGTTGCCGGTGTAACGGATGTTCGAGTCTTTCTGGTAGCTCTTGAACACAAACGGGCCGGTGCCGATCGGCTTCTGGTTGATGTCGGCGGCTTTGCCATCCTTGAGCAGTTGGGCCGCGTATTCGGCGGACTGCACGGAAGCGAAGCTCATGGCCATGTTCTGGATGAACGCGGCGTCGACTTCTTTCAGAGTGAACTTGACGGTGTGGTCGTCGACTTTATCGATCTTGGTGATGTTGGTGTCCATCCCCATGTCGGTGAAGTACGGGAATTCGGTCGGGTACGCCTTACGGAACGGGTCGTCCTTGTTGATCATGCGGTTGAAGGTAAACAGCACGTCGTCGGCGTTGAATTCACGAGTCGGCTTGAAATACGGGGTGGTGTGGAACTTGACGCCTTCACGCAGGTGGAAGGTGTAAGTCAGGCCATCGTCGGAAATGTCCCACTTGGTCGCCAGGCCAGGAATCACGGCGGTGCCGCCGCGCTCGAACTGGGTCAGGCGGTTGAACATGGTTTCGGCTGAGGCGTCGAAGTCGGTTCCGGTGGTGTACTGGCCTGGATCAAAACCGGCCGGGCTCCCTTCGGAGCAGAACACCAGGTTAGTCGCAGCGGTGGCGAAAGGTGCGGAGGCTAACAAGCCTGCGCCGACTAGAAACGGAATGACCGCGTGTTTAAGCATGTTGGCCTCATGATTTGTTGTCATTTTTTAGTTGTGAGGTACGACCTCGTGAGTCGTGCCTGCGGATACTTATGCAGGCCCCATACCCAATGCAAGATCCAGAGCGGTCGGCGGCGTTAAACGGTGGCACGAACGTACCTTAATGTCGCATCCGTATAACTTTTGACGCATTTGACCGTTTGCGGGTGGTTTTTAAGGTGCATTCGGGGCACTGAAATGGTGCGCTGGAGGTGTCGGGTGCGCTTGGGTGGGGCTTGGTGTTACTTATTTATACCCTTGGGGATGGGCGGGGTTGAGGGGTTTTTGGGGTGGCTTAGGGTGGGGTGGATTGGGGCAGGGATTGGGGAGTTTTACTTGGTGCAACTGGGTGTTTCGATTGGTGGCACCTTGGCGGCCTGTGGGCCGACCAGGCTCTTGGGGTTTTGGGTGTATATCCGTTACTGCGGGTGTTGCGGATTACGGTTCCGCCCTTACGGCGGGTCACCTTTTTCAAACGCCAAAAAGGTAACCCAAAAGGCTTGCTCCTACGTTCGGCCCTCGCAGGCTCGGGTTCCTTCGCTCCGGGACTGATCCGGGCGCAGCGGCTCCGGTTTGCTTCGCTGCACCTCCTTCCGCTGTGTCTGGCTGCGCCAGACGGTCGCTGCGCTCCCACACCCGGATCAATCCCTCCACTCAGCCTTCCGACGTCGCCGGTGGATCAAGATCAAAAGCGGTACTCGAGCTTGCGCTCATTGTGTAGGAGCTGCCGAAGGCTGCGATCTTTTGCTTTTGCTTTTCTGTGGGAGCGAGCCTGCTCGCGAAGGCGGCCTGACAGCCGACCTGTTTCTTGAGGTTGTGCTCGATCCAATTGTAGGAGTGAGCCTGCTCGCGATGCGGCACGTCCAGGCCCCCGAGGACTTGAGTTTGTTTAATTCCGATGCCAAATAACCCGAACCTTCCCACAAGGTTTTCAGGTTGTCCGTCGGACGTGCGCTCTCTAGGCTTGGGTCGTCGCTGGTTGTTCAGCGATCGGGTGTGAGAACCCGACATTCATAGTCATTCAGTGCCCAGATCCGCATAATTGCCGCCAGCAAGTTTGCTGCCTGCAAGTGCGTTATGGCGGCTCTGTGCGGGCGGGCTTATGTCCGGCCGGGTGCCTATGACCGGTTTTCTCACCCCGCACAAAGCTGCCACCTCTTCGCCGTGTGAGAAACGGCATCGAGATGGCTCAACCTCATAGGTGAAGCGCATGAGCAAACCAGTCCCCGACCCACCCGAAGAAACCTCAACCCCCCTCGAAGCCGCGCTGCGCGCCGACGATCTCGCGAAGAACCGCGAAGCCATCAAGCGTGCCCTCGATTTCTATCTCTGCCCGCCACCCGGCAAACCCCCTCCACCCAGCACGATGTTTCTGATCCGGCCCGACATCGACAACGAAAGCCTGCTGGCTCACGCGTGTGAATCCCTTGCTTCAGCCAATACGCTGGCCAGCGATTTCGCCGATCAGCTCGGTCGTCCGCAGCGCAATACGGCGCTGGCGATTCAGCAGATCATCATGCTGGCGGAGCTGGCGGTGAATCGGGCGCTGGATCGGGTTGATCCGCACGCTTGAGATCGCGTCATCGTTCTTCGCGAGCAGGCTCGCTCCCACATGGGAATGCGTTCAACCTGTGGGAGCTGGCTTGCCAGCGATAGCGGTGGATCATTCACTACAAAACCCGGACACAAAAAAACCGGCAACCATTTACTGATTGCCGGTCCTTCATTCAGCCAAGCTTAAATCACTGCATCAGCACTTCAATCGAGCCATCGGCGGTCATGCTGACCTGGCTGGTGCCGGCTTCAACTTCCGGGGTCACCGGCGCGGAATCCATGGCCGCGGCTTTCATCATCATCGGCGCGCGCAGGTACGGTTGTGGGTAACCGTTGCTGTTGAGGTTCAGGTTGACGATTTTGTAGCCCTTGCCGCCCAGGGCGTCGGTGGCCAGTTGCGCGCGGGTCTTGAAGGCGGTGACGGCTTCTTTGAGCAACTGGTCTTCGCTGGCCTTGCGGGTCGGGTCGGCGATGGCGAAGTCCATGCCGCCCATTTTCAGGTCGGTCAGCAACTCGCCGGTGAGTTTGGACAGGGCGGCGAAGTCGGTGCTTTCCAGGCGCAGTTCGGCGCGTTCGCGCCAGCCGGTGATTTTCTGGCCTTTGGTGTCGTAGATCGGATAGCTGTTGCGGCTGCCCGTGCGCAGGGTGATGTCTTTGACTTGTTTGGCCTGGGCGGTGGCCTTGTTCATGGTGGTGCTGATGGCGGCGGCGAGTTTGGCCGGGTCGGTGTTCTGCTCTTCGGTATAGAGCGTCACGATCATCTGGTCGCGGGCCACTTCCTGGCTGACTTCGGCGCGCAGGGAAATCTGGTTGTAGTGCAGCTCATCGGCGGCCAGCGCCGGGAGGCTGGCGACGCTGCCGATGGTCAGAGCGAGGAGGGCGGCGCTGCGGCGAAATGTGTGCATGAAGGCTCCTTGAATGAGGCGCAGGTGATGGGTCGCGGCCTGCGTGAACCATCAGACTCTAACTTCTATGATCCGGTTCGCCCAGTTACAACTTCTATACAGATGCCTGCGCGCAGTGGGGAGTGCTTCTGTGGCGAGGGGATTTATCCCCGTTCGGCTGCGCAGCAGTCGCAAATCCGGCTGATGCGGTATGTCTGGTTAAATGAGGTCGCATGATTTGGGGGCGGCTCCGCCACCCAGTGGGGATAAATCCCCTCGCCACAATTGATCTCCAATAGCCCTCGGAATCTTCTTCAACTCAGATGAATTCTCCATCGTCGCCATGTGGTCGTTTGCCGCACTTTCGCCTCTGAACCCCGCGCCTTGGTTATACTCCGTGCGATCCGCCTGGAGCGCTCATCAGGAGAGCTCATGCTCGCCCCCGTACAACTGACTTCCGCCACTCGCCAGAACCTCTGGCGGCTGACTTTCATCCGCACCCTGGTGCTCGCCGCGCAGGCCGGGTCCGTGGGCCTGGCCTACTGGCTGCAATTGTTGCCTTTGCCGTGGGTGCAATTGGCGATGACCCTGGGCTGTTCGATTCTGCTCTGCGTGTTCACTGCCGTGCGCCTGCGCACATCGTGGCCGGTGACCGAGCTCGAATACGCGCTGCAACTGGCCTGCGATCTGGTGATCCACAGTGCGCTGCTGTATTTCTCCGGCGGTTCGACCAACCCTTTCGTTTCCTATTATCTGGTGCCGCTGACCATCGCGGCGGTGACCTTGCCGTGGCGTTATTCGGTGATTCTGTCCGGTATCGCGCTGGCGCTGTACACGCTGATGCTGACGCGTTTCTATCCGCTGGAAACCCTGCCGGTCGCCCGTGAGAATCTGCAGATCTACGGCATGTGGCTGAGCTTTGCCCTGGCTGCTGCGGTCATCACGTTCTTCGCCGCGCGTATGGCTGAAGAGCTGCGCCGGCAGGAAGAATTGCGCGCGATTCGCCGCGAAGAAGGCCTGCGCGATCAGCAGCTGCTCGCCGTTGCGACCCAGGCCGCCGGTGCTGCGCATGAATTGGGCACACCGCTGGCGACCATGAGCGTGCTGCTCAAGGAAATGCAGCAGGATCACCCCGATGCGTTGCTGCAGGACGATCTGAAAGTGCTGCAGGATCAGGTCAAGCTGTGCAAGGAAACCTTGCAGCAACTGGTCCGCGCCGCTGAGGCCAATCGGCGTCTGGCGGTGGAGATGCAGGACGTTACCGACTGGCTTGACGAGGCGCTGAACCGTTGGCACCTGATGCGCCCGGAAGCCAGTTATCGCTTCCAGCGTCTTGGCCAGGGTGCGGTGCCGCGCATGGCGCCGCCGCCGGATCTGACCCAGGCCTTGCTGAATCTGCTCAATAACGCCGCCGACGCCTGCCCGGAAAACCTACAGGTGACGCTGGACTGGGACGCAGAGACTTTGACCATCAGCATTCGCGATCACGGCGCCGGTGTGCCGCTGGCCATCGCCGAGCAGATCGGCAAGCCGTTTTTTACCACCAAGGGCAAAGGTTTCGGCCTGGGCCTGTTTTTGAGCAAGGCCAGCGTGACACGCGCCGGCGGCTCAGTGAAACTCTATAGTCATGAGGAAGGCGGCACGCTCACCGAGCTGCGCCTGCCCCACGGCGCCCGAGGAGACCAACATGAGTGACGAAATCCAAGTCGAAGGCGAAGAACTGCCGCATCTGCTGCTGGTCGACGACGACGCGACCTTCACCCGCGTCATGGCCCGCGCCATGGCCCGCCGCGGCTTTCGCGTCAGCACTGCCGGTTCTGCGGAAGAAGGCCTGACCATCGCCCAGGCCGATCTGCCTGATTACGCCGCGCTGGACCTGAAAATGGACGGCGACTCCGGTCTGGTCCTGCTGCCCAAGCTGCTGGAACTCGATCCGGAAATGCGCGTGGTGATCCTCACCGGTTATTCGAGCATTGCCACGGCAGTCGAGGCGATCAAGCGTGGCGCCTGCAACTACCTGTGCAAACCCGCCGATGCCGACGACGTGCTGGCCGCGCTGCTGTCCGAGCATGCCGACCTCGACAGTCTGGTGCCGGAAAACCCGATGTCGGTCGATCGCCTGCAATGGGAGCACATCCAGCGCGTGCTCACCGAGCACGAAGGCAACATTTCCGCCACGGCCCGCGCGCTGGGCATGCACCGCCGCACCTTGCAGCGCAAATTGCAGAAGCGTCCGGTTCGTCGCTGAACCTGCGCTGAACGACTATCGCCAGCCCTCGCGATAAAACGCGCCGATCATCTATGATCGGCGCGTGTCCGTTCTTTTTACTATCGAGCCTTATCCATGAATCAGAACGCTGAATATTCCGCGGTCAACGATGCTGTGCGCGGGCAGTTTTTTCGCAAAATCTGGGCGATGACCACGCCTTACTGGCGCAGCGAAGAGAAGGGCAAGGCCTGGACGTTGCTGATTGCCGTAATTGCGCTGACGCTGTTCAGCGTAGCGATCTCGGTGTGGATCAACAGTTGGTACAAGGATTTCTACAACGCTTTGCAGAGAAAGGATGAAGCCGCGTTCTGGCAGTTGATCCTGTATTTCTGCGGCATCGCGACGGTGGCGATTCTCGGCGCGGTGTATCGGTTGTATCTGACGCAGATGCTGACGATTCGCTGGCGGGCTTGGCTGACCGAAAAGCACTTCAAGCGCTGGCTCGACCACAAGAATTACTATCAGCTGGAGCAGGGCGGTTATACCGATAACCCCGACCAGCGGATTTCCGAAGACCTCAACACTTACACCGCCAACACCCTGAGCCTGGGCCTCGGGCTGCTGCGCACGATTGTCAGTCTGGTGTCGTTCTCGATCATTTTGTGGGGAGTGTCGGGCAGTATCGAAGTGTTCGGCATCGAGATTCCCGGCTACATGTTCTGGTGTGCGCTGTTGTATGCAGCGGTCGGCAGTTGGCTGACGCATTTGATCGGTCGCCGTCTGATCGGTCTGAACAACAAGCAACAACGCTTCGAAGCAGACCTGCGTTTTTCCATGGTGCGCGTGCGTGAGAACGCGGAAAGCATCGCCTTGTACAACGGCGAACCGAATGAGAACCGCCGCTTGAGCAATCGCTTCGGGCTGGTCTGGCACAATTTCTGGGACATCATGCGCGTGTCCAAGCGCCTGACGTTCTTCACCTCCGGCTACGGTCAGATCGCAATCATTTTCCCGTTTGTCGTCGCCGCACCGCGCTATCTGTCCGGAAAGATCGAACTGGGCGAGCTGATGCAAATCAACTCGGCGTTCGGCAACGTGCAGGAGAATTTCAGCTGGTTTATCACCGCCTACTCGGATCTCGCCGCGTGGCGCGCCACCTGTGATCGTCTGCTGAGTTTCCGTCAGGCCATGAGCGACAACGAACAACGCACCCCGACCATCGACGTGCAGAATCAGGGCAGTGAGTTGCAGGTGCACAACCTCGGCCTGGATCTGGCCGATGGTCGTCACCTGCTGACCGACGCCGACATGACCGTTGAGCCGGGTGAGCGCGTGATGCTCAGCGGCCGTTCCGGTAGCGGCAAGTCGACACTGCTGCGAGCGATGGGGCATTTGTGGCCGGCGGGGCACGGCAATATTCGTTTACCGGCGGCGCGCTATCTGTTCTTGCCGCAGAAGCCTTATCTGCCGATCGGCACATTGCGTGAAGCGCTGAGTTATCCACAGCCGGGCGATACTTACGCGCCGGAGCGTTATGCACAGGTGCTGGAAACCTGTCGTCTGCCGCACTTGGTCGGGCGGCTGGATGAAGCCAATCACTGGCAGCGCATGCTCTCGCCGGGCGAGCAACAACGCCTGGCCTTCGCCCGCGCGCTCCTTTATGCACCGCAATGGCTGTACATGGACGAGGCTACATCGGCGATGGATGAAGAGGACGAGGCGACCTTGTATCAAGCGTTGATTGACGATATTCCGGGTCTGAGCATCGTCAGCGTCGGTCACCGAAGCAGTTTGAAACGATTCCATCCACGGCATGTGCGGATCGACAGCGGTCGTCTGGTCGAACAGGCCATAACTGTCTGAACACTCACCTGTGGGAGCGAGCCTGCTCGCGAAGGGGCTATCTTGGTCGACGAATCTGTCGTCTGAACCACCGCTTTCGCGAGCAGGCTCGCTCCCACATTGGGGTAATGTGATCTGCCCGGTGATCGTACAACTCGCTTGAGCTATGATGGCGCCAAGCCGAACTTTCGAGACAAGATGCAGACCATGGAAAAGCTGATCGACACCCCGCGCCTCCCCCGCAAGCGCCGCAGCCTCGCCCAGGAATTGGTGACGGTGTTGAGCGAGCAGATCCGTGATGGCCTGCTCAAGCGTGGCGACAAATTGCCCACCGAGTCGGCGATCATGGAAGCCCATGGTGTCAGCCGCACCGTGGTGCGCGAGGCGATTTCCCGTTTGCAGGCTGCCGGTCAGGTGGAAACCCGCCATGGCATCGGCACTTTCGTTCTCGACACACCGAGCCCGAGCGGTTTCCGCATCGATCCGGCCACCGTGGTCACCCTGCGTGACGTGCTGGCGATTCTCGAATTGCGCATCAGCCTCGAAGTCGAATCCGCCGGCCTCGCCGCGCAACGTCGCAGTGCCGAGCAACTGGCAACCATGCGCGCCGCCCTCGACGCCCTGAACGAAAGCGCCTCGCATGCCAGCGATGCGGTGTCGTCGGACTTTGCTTTCCACCTGGAAATCGCCCTGTCCACCGGCAACCGCTACTTCACCGACATCATGACCCACCTGGGTACCAGCATCATTCCGCGTACGCGGCTGAACTCGGCGCGCCTGGCCCACGATGATCAACAGCATTACATGAGCCGCCTGAGCCGCGAGCACGAGGAAATCTACGACGCGATTGCCCGTCAGGACTCCGATGCCGCGCGTGCGGCGATGCGTCTGCACCTGACCAATAGCCGTGAAAGACTGCGCCAGGCCCATGAAGAGGCGCAGGCGCAGCGAAGCTGAGTCTTACGCCTCTATGCGCATTCGCAGCGGCAGCGAATACGGCTCCATGCTCGACTCGTCACGAAATTTGTAGCGCAGCTCCACCTCACGGTTCAGGTAAGGTTGCAGCGCCTCTTTGGGCAACTGCACCTCGATGTCGAGCAGCTTTTCCATTTCATCCTCGGCGTCGTCCCAGGCGCCAGTGTCCACCTCATCACCTTCCCATTCAGGTTCCTCGGCATCGCTGCCGAGGATCGCGTAGACGCTCCAGTTTGCTGCGAAATCGCTGGAATCCGGGACCTGCACGGTGAGGATGTCCGGCAATTGCGAGAGCTGAAGCGTCACGCAATCGTCTTGCGCAGGGGCGACGTGGGTGAGGGTGGGGGCGGCAAAATGCATCGACATAGCGGCTTCCTTTGAGTGGTCCGCCACGATCCTTCGTGGCAGTCGACGTACTTTACGAGCCGCTGGTCTCCTCAGAATTAAACGAATCCAGACCAGATATTTCCGCGAGCAAATGCTTCAAGGACGGGCCTTCCAGCGATTTCCAGAAGCATAGGCAGTGATTTTGTCGGACAAAAAAGCCCTGCCAACGATGAAATGCAGTTGACGGTTGTTTTTTAAGTTGTACGATGACCTACAACTTCGGCGAAGGCTGAACGGTCCACTCACAATAAAACGTTGCTACCAGGGTGTTCGAATAATGAATCCACAAGAACTGAAGTCCATCCTCTCTGCCGGCCTGCTGTCTTTCCCGGTGACCGATTTCAACGCGCAAGGCGATTTCAACCGCGCGGGCTACATCAAACGCCTGGAATGGCTGGCTCCGTATGGCGCTTCGGCTCTGTTCGCCGCCGGTGGCACCGGTGAGTTCTTCTCCCTGGCCGCCAGCGAATACTCGGAAATCATCAAGACTGCCGTCGACACCTGCGCAACCAGCGTGCCGATCCTGGCCGGCGTCGGTGGTTCGACCCGCCAGGCCATCGAATACGCTCAGGAAGCCGAGCGTCTGGGCGCCAAAGGCCTGCTGCTGCTGCCGCACTACCTGACCGAAGCGAGCCAGGACGGTGTTGCCGCCCACGTTGAAGCCGTGTGCAAATCGGTGAATATCGGTGTGGTCGTCTACAACCGCAACGTTTGCCGCCTCAACGCGCCGCTGCTGGAACGTCTGGCCGAGCGCTGCCCGAACCTGATCGGCTACAAGGATGGCCTGGGCGATATCGAGTTGATGGTGTCGATCCGTCGCCGCCTCGGTGATCGCTTCAGCTACCTGGGTGGTTTGCCGACCGCTGAAGTCTACGCCGCTGCCTACAAGGCGTTGGGCGTGCCGGTCTACTCCTCGGCGGTGTTCAACTTCATCCCGAAAACCGCGATGGACTTCTACCACGCGATCGCTCGCGAAGATCACGCCACCGTCGGCAAGATCATCGACGACTTCTTCCTGCCGTACCTGGACATCCGCAACCGCAAGGCCGGTTACGCCGTGAGCATCGTCAAGGCAGGTGCAAAAATCGCCGGCTATGACGCAGGTCCGGTGCGTGCGCCGCTGACCGACCTGACCGGCGAAGAGTACGAAATGCTCGCCGCGCTGATCGACAAGCAAGGCGCGCAATAAACGAGAAAAGCGAGGCCGCTGAGCAATCAGCGGCTTTTTGCGTGAAGGCTTTTAGAGTTGAGGGCTGCCCTGTGACAACTGCAAAACGCTACGACAACTACATCAATGGCGAATGGGTCGCCGGTGCCGATTATTCGGCCAACATCAACCCGTCCGAACTCAGCGACACCATCGGCGATTACGCCAAGGCTGACCTGACCCAGGTCAACGCCGCCATCGACGCCGCCCGCGCTGCGTTCCCGGCGTACTCCACTTCGGGCATCCAGGCCCGCCACGATTCGCTGGATAAAGTCGGCAGCGAGATCCTCGCCCGTCGCGAAGAGCTCGGCACGCTGTTGGCCCGTGAAGAGGGCAAGACCCTGCCGGAAGCGATCGGTGAAGTGACCCGCGCCGGCAACATTTTCAAGTTCTTCGCCGGTGAATGCCTGCGTTTGTCCGGTGACTACGTGCCGTCGGTACGCCCGGGCGTCAACGTCGAAGTCACTCGTGAAGCGCTGGGCGTAGTCGGTCTGATCACGCCGTGGAACTTCCCGATCGCCATCCCGGCGTGGAAAATCGCTCCGGCCTTGGCCTACGGCAACTGCGTCGTGCTCAAGCCTGCCGACCTGGTTCCGGGCTGCGCCTGGGCGCTGGCCGAAATCATTTCCCGCGCGGGCTTCCCGGCCGGTGTGTTCAACCTGGTAATGGGCAGCGGTCGCGTGGTTGGCGAGGCGTTGGTCAACAGCCCGAAAGTCGACGGCATCAGCTTCACCGGTTCGGTGGGCGTGGGTCGTCAGATCGCGGTCAACTGCGTTTCGCGCCAGGCCAAGGTGCAGCTGGAAATGGGCGGCAAGAACCCGCAGATCATTCTCGACGACGCCGACCTCAAGCAAGCGGTCGAGCTGTCGGTGCAGAGCGCGTTCTACTCCACCGGCCAGCGCTGCACGGCGTCGAGCCGTCTGATCGTTACCGCCGGCATTCACGACAAGTTCATTGAAGCGATGGCCGAGCGCATGAAGTCGATCAAGGTCGGCCACGCGCTGAAAGCCGGCACCGACATAGGTCCGGTGGTTTCCCAGGCGCAGCTTGAACAGGACATGAAGTACATCGACATCGGCCAGTCCGAAGGTGCACGTCTGGTCAGCGGCGGTGGTGTGGTGACTTGCGACACCGAGGGCTACTTCCTCGCGCCAACCCTGTTCGCCGACAGTGAAGCGTCGATGCGCATCAGCCGCGAAGAGATCTTCGGCCCAGTGGCCAACATCGTTCGCGTGGCCGATTACGAAGCTGCGCTGGCAATGGCCAACGACACCGAATTCGGCTTGTCGGCCGGCATCGCCACCACCTCGCTGAAGTACGCCAACCACTTCAAGCGCCACTCCCAGGCCGGGATGGTGATGGTCAACCTGCCGACCGCCGGTGTGGATTACCACGTACCGTTCGGCGGGCGTAAAGGCTCGTCCTACGGCTCCCGTGAGCAGGGCCGCTATGCACAAGAGTTCTACACGGTCGTGAAGACCAGTTACATCGGATCGTAACCCCGCTGCACCCGCGCCGGGCCATCGCCTGAGGCCCTGCGCGGCACAAGACCAAAGAATGTTTTACCCGCATAAAAATAATCAGTGGGAGTACATCTGCATGCAATCCTCCAAGCCGACTCACGTCCGCTATTTGATCCTGCTCATGCTGTTTCTGGTGACCACGATCAATTACGCCGACCGTGCCACGATCGCCATTGCCGGCTCCAGCCTGCAAAAGGACCTGGGCATTGACGCCGTCACCCTCGGCTACATCTTCTCCGCATTCGGTTGGGCCTACGTCGCCGGGCAAATTCCCGGTGGCTGGCTGCTCGATCGCTTCGGCTCGAAAAAAGTCTATGCCCTGAGCATTTTCACCTGGTCGCTGTTCACCGTGCTGCAAGGCTTCGTCGGTGAATTCGGCATGTCCACGGCAGTGGTTGCGCTGTTCATGCTGCGTTTCCTGGTGGGCCTGGCCGAAGCGCCATCGTTCCCCGGCAACGCGCGCATCGTGGCGGCGTGGTTCCCGACCGCTGAACGCGGCACCGCTTCGGCGATCTTCAACTCGGCGCAATACTTTGCCACCGTGCTGTTCGCGCCGTTGATGGGCTGGATCGTCTACAGCTTCGGCTGGGAGCACGTGTTCATCGTCATGGGTATCCTCGGTATCGTGTTCTCGCTGGTGTGGCTGAGAGTCATCTACAGCCCGCGCGAACACCCACGGGTCAACGAGGCCGAGTTCAAGCACATCGCTGACAACGGCGGCATGGTCGACATGGATCAGAAGGGCAAGAAGTCCGACGGTCCGAAGTGGGATTACATCCGTCAGCTGCTGACCAACCGCATGATGCTGGGCGTGTATCTGGGCCAGTACTGCATCAACGGCATCACCTATTTCTTCCTGACCTGGTTCCCGGTGTATCTGGTGCAAGAGCGTGGCATGACCATTCTCAAGGCCGGTTTCATCGCTTCGTTGCCGGCGATCTGCGGCTTCATCGGCGGCGTGCTTGGCGGGGTGATTTCCGATTACCTGCTGCGCAAGGGCCATTCGCTGACTTTCGCTCGCAAGGCGCCGATCATCGCCGGTCTGCTGGTGTCGAGCAGCATCGTCGCGTGCAACTATGTTGACGTGGAATGGATGGTGGTGGGCTTCATGGCGCTGGCATTCTTCGGCAAAGGCGTTGGCGCACTGGGCTGGGCGGTGGTTTCCGACACTTCGCCGAAACAGATCGCCGGTCTGAGCGGTGGCTTGTTCAACACCTTCGGCAACATCGCTTCGATCACCACGCCGATCGTGATCGGCTACATCATCAGCTCCACCGGCTCGTTCAAGTGGGCGCTGGTGTTTGTCGGCGCCAACGCACTGGTCGCGGTGTTCAGCTATCTGGTGATTGTCGGCCCGATCAAGCGTGTGGTGTTGAAAGAGCCGCCAGCCAAGGGCGGCAATGAAGCCACCGGCAATTTGTCTCAAGCGCATTCCTGAGGAGCGGCGTCATGCAGTTGATTGAACATTCCGACTCGCCGCGCTACATCCGCCTGCACGAGCGGGACAACGTTGTAGTGGTGGTCAACGATCAGGGCGTACCGGCCGGTACCGAGTTCGCCGACGGCCTGGTCACCCTGGATTTCGTACCGCAGAGCCACAAGGTCACCCTGGAGGATATTCCCGAAGGCGGCCCGGTGATTCGTTATGGGCAGATCATTGGCTATGCCTTGCAGCCGATCCGTCGTGGCAGTTGGGTCAAGGAAGATCAACTGCGCATGCCGACCGCGCCGCCGCTGGACAGCTTGCCGCTGTCCACCGATGTGCCGGATGCGCAGGCACCGCTGGAAGGCTTCACGTTCGAGGGTTATCGCAACGCCGACGGCACCGTCGGCACGCGCAACATTCTCGGCATCACCACCACCGTGCAGTGCGTCACCGGCGTGCTCGATCATGCGGTCAAGCGCATCAAGGAAGAGTTGTTGCCGAAGTACCCGCACGTCGATGACGTGGTGGCACTGACCCACAGTTATGGCTGCGGTGTGGCGATTACCGCCACCGACGCCTATATCCCGATTCGTACCGTGCGCAATCTGGCGCGCAACCCGAACCTGGGTGGCGAGGCGCTGGTGATCGGTCTGGGCTGCGAGAAATTGCAGGCCGGGCAGGT
Organism: Pseudomonas sp. H26/SER47-MNA-CIBAN-0231; assembly: GCF_040310465.1. Classification (NCBI taxonomy): domain Bacteria; kingdom Pseudomonadati; phylum Pseudomonadota; class Gammaproteobacteria; order Pseudomonadales; family Pseudomonadaceae; genus Pseudomonas; species Pseudomonas sp. H26/SER47-MNA-CIBAN-0231. The sequence goes on from NZ_JBEOPW010000013.1 coordinate 139,734, forward strand.
GATGCACGAGGACGATGCCTCGGTGGATCTCAGCGATCCGTGGCTGTACCGCTTGCAGGATTCCAGTCACGGCTTTACCGAAATGATCGAACAGATCATGGAGCTGGCCGAAGTGCGCTTGAAGAAACTCGACCAGCGCCGTCGCGAAACCGTGCCGGCCTCCGAGCTGATTCTCGGTATGCAGTGCGGCGGCAGCGACGCGTTCTCCGGCATCACCGCCAACCCGGCGCTGGGTTATGCCTCAGACTTGCTGTTGCGCGCGGGGGCGACGGTGATGTTTTCCGAAGTCACCGAAGTGCGCGATGCGATCTACCTGCTGACGTCGCGGGCGCAAACGCAAACCGTCGCCGAAGAGCTGGTGCGCGAGATGGACTGGTACGACCGTTACCTGGCCAAGGGCGAAGCCGATCGCAGCGCCAACACCACGCCGGGCAACAAGAAGGGCGGGTTGTCGAACATTGTCGAGAAGTCGCTGGGCTCGATCGTCAAGTCCGGCAGCAGCGCGATCAATGGCGTGCTCGGCCCGGGCGAGCGTTTCAAGCACAAGGGCCTGATTTTCTGCGCGACGCCGGCCAGCGACTTTGTTTGCGGGACGCTGCAACTGGCGGCGGGGATGAACCTGCACGTGTTCACCACCGGTCGCGGCACGCCTTACGGGCTGGCCATGGCGCCGGTGGTCAAGGTATCGACGCGGACTGAACTGGCGCAGCGCTGGCCGGATCTGATCGACATTGATGCCGGACGCATTGCCACCGGGCGCGCGACCATCGAAGAACTGGGCTGGGAGTTGTTTCACTATTACCTGGATGTTGCCAGTGGCAAGCAACAGACCTGGGCGGAGAAGCACAAGCTGCATAACGACATCACCTTGTTCAACCCGGCGCCGATTACCTGAGACCGCGTCATCGTTCTTCGCGAGCAGGCTCGCTCCCACAGGGATATGCATTGCAAATGTGGGAGCGAGCCTGCTCGCGAAAGCGATCTGCCAGACGCCGGAGGACTTGCGGTGCCTGTGATCGTTCCCACGCTCTGCGTGGGAATGCCTCATGTGACGCTCCGCGTCACGCTTTGGGACGCAGAGCGTCCCGGGGCTGCATTCCCACGCAGAGCGTGGGAACGATCAGGGTGAAAGTGGCTTATCATTAGCCCCCTATCGACGCTCACCCAAGGCTCTCCGGCATGCTGGCAATCTTTCTTGAAACCCTGAACATCACCGCGCCGGTGTTTGCCATGCTGTTTCTCGGTGTGCTGCTCAAGCGCATCGACTGGATCAACGACAACTTCATCCACACCGCCTCGTCGCTGGTGTTCAACGTGACCATGCCGGCGCTGCTGTTCCTCGGCATCCTCCACGCCGACCTGCACGCCGCACTGCAACCCTCGCTACTCATCTACTTTTCCCTAGCAACGCTGGTGAGTTTCGCCGTGGCCTGGGGCTGGGCGATTTTCAAGTGTCCGCGTGAGGATCGCGGCATCTACACCCAAGGCGCGTTTCGCGGCAACAACGGCGTGATAGGTCTGGCGCTGGCGGCGAGCATGTACGGCTATTACGGCATTTCCCTCGGGGCGATTCTCGCGGCGCTGGTGATCCTGTTCTACAACACGCTGTCGACCATCGTGCTGGCGGTGTACAGCCCGGTGATCAAGTCCGATCCGTGGAGCATCTGCAAAAGCGTGTTCAGCAACCCGCTGATCATCAGCGTGATTTCGGCAGCGCCGTTCGCCTATTTCAAGATCGGTTTGCCGGGATGGCTGGAGACCTCCGGTCAGTATCTGGCGCAGACCACCTTGCCGCTGGCGTTGATCTGCATTGGCGGCACGCTGTCGCTGGCGGCGTTGCGCAAGAGCGGCAAGATGGCGCTCAGCTCCAGCCTGGTGAAGATGGTCGGTCTGCCGTTACTGGCAACCGTGGGCGCGTGGTTGTGGGGCTTTCGCGGGGCGGAACTGGGGATTCTGTTTCTTTACTTCGGTAGCCCGACGGCGGCGGCAAGTTTCGTCATGGCCCGGGCGGCGCAGGGCAATCATGAGCTGGCAGCGGCGATTATCGTGATGACCACGTTGATGGCGGCGATTACCACCAACGTCGGGATCTTTGTGTTGCAGTGGGGTGGGTGGATCTGACCAAGGATTTGCAGTGTCTGTCAGGGCCTCTTCGCGAGCAGGCTCGCTCCCACATTTGAAATGCATTCCAGATGTGGGAGCGAGCCTGCTCGCGAAAGCTATTTCAGCAGCACTGAATCACTCAGGTTTCTGGTAGGTATCAATCACTTCCTGCGCCGCGCGAAACGCATCGATCGCCGCTGGCACGCCGGCATACACCGCGCAATGCAGCAGCGCTTCGCGAATCTCTTCCACGCTGCAGCCATTGTTCAGGGCACCGCGCACGTGGCCCTTCAACTCCTGCGGACACTTCAACGCGGTCAGCGCGGCGAGGGTGATCAGGCTGCGGGTTTTCAGCGACAAACCTTCGCGATTCCACACGCCACCCCAGGCGTGTTCATTGACGAAATCCTGCAACGGCTGGGTGAACTCGGTGGCGTTGCCCAGGGCGCGATCAACGAACGCATCGCCCATGACCTGACGACGGATTTCAACCCCGGACTGCTTCGACTCGCTCATGGCACATCTCTCTTGTGGTGTTGGCGACGCCAGGCGCGGATCGACGTGAACAGCAGAAACGTCAGCAGCGCCGGCAGGACATAAAACAGCATCAAGCGCTCGAGTTTGCCGGCCAGCGGCATGCCGGTGGTGAACGACACCACATGCAGTCCGTAGACCAGATACAAACCGAGCAGCAGCAAGCCTTCGGCCCGGGTCACGCGATAGCCCGAGTAAAACACTGGCAGACACAGCGCAGCGACGCCGAGCATCACCGGCAAGTCGAAATCCAGCGCATTCGGGGAAACGGAAAGCGGCGTCGGTGCGAGTAGCGCGGTCAGCCCCAGCACCCCGAGCAGGTTGAACAGGTTGGCGCCGATCACGTTGCCCACGGCAATATCACGCTGCCCGCGCAGGGCGGCGATCAGCGAGGTCGCCAGCTCCGGCAGCGAGGTGCCGACCGCGACCACGGTCAGGCCGATGACCCGTTCGGACAGGCCCAGGTCGGTGGCCACGACCACGGCGGCGCCAAGCAGCAAACGCCCGGCGAACACCAGCATGGCCAGGCCAGCGAGAATCATCAGCACACTGATCAGCCAGGATTGCTGCGTATCCTTCGGGCGTTCGGTATGGGGGCGGGTCGAGTGTCGCGACTGGCGGAACAACAAGCCAAGGTACAGCGCCAACGCCCCGAGCAGCAGGACGCCGTCGAAACGCCCGAGATCTTTATTCCAGGCGAGGATGAATACCAGCAGGCTGGCGCCGATCATCAGCGGGATATCCAGGCGCACCAGTTGCCGCGACACGCGCAGCGGAATGATCAGTGCCGACAGACCAAGGGTTACGAGGATGTTGAAGATGCCGCTGCCGACCACGCTGCCGACGGCGATGTCCGGGTTGTCGGTCAGCGCCGCTTGCAGGCTCACGGCCATTTGCGGGGCGCTGCTGCCGAGGGCGACGATGGTCAGGCCGATGATCAGCGGACGCACATGCAGGCGCTCGGCCAGACGCACGGCGGCGCGCACCATCAGCTCGGCGCCGATGATCAAAAGAACCAGGCCACTGAACAATTCGACGACGTTGATCAGCGGCAGATCGGCTAGTCCGAAAATGGTCGGCGCTCCATCAGTCCAGGGCCTGCACGCGAACCCGTGCGGTGCCGCTGCGCAGCATGCCGATTTCATCGGCGGCCTCGCGCGACAGATCGATCAGCCGGCCACGGGTGTGCGGGCCACGGTCATTGATGCGGACCACGACTGATTCATCATTTTTCAGGTTGGTGACCTTCACCCGCGTGCCGAACGGCAACTGGCGGTGGGCGGCGGTCAGGGAATGCTGGTTGAACGCTTCGCCGCTGGCGGTGCGTTTACCGTGATGTTTGGCTCCATAGTAGGAGGCGACGCCGGTCTGGTCGTAACCGTGCGGGTCGATGGTGTCGGTACTGGCGCAACCGGCCAGCAGGGAGAGCAGGGCGCTGCTCAGCAACAGACGCTTCATTCAAAGGTATCCCGGATCAAATGTAGGAGTGACCTGTGGCGAGGGGATGTATCCCCGTTGGACTGCGCAGCAGTCCCAAAACTGAGAACTCGATTTATCTGGTGCAAATCAAGCTCAGCAATTGGGGCCGCTTCGCGGCCCAACGGGGATAAATCCCCTCGCCACAGGTCCCTTCCACAGGGAATGGAGCCAGGCTTTGGATCTGGCTCCATTGGTGGTCAGCCTTCGAGCTTGCTTTTCAGCAGTTCGTTCACCTGCTGCGGGTTGGCCTTGCCTTTCGAGGCTTTCATGGCCTGGCCGACGAAGAAGCCGAACATCTTGCCGCGTTTGGCTTCGTCTGCCGCGCGGTACTGTTCGACCTGTTCGGCGTTGGCCGCGAGCATTTCATCGAGCACGGCGGAGATCGCGCCGGTGTCGGTGACTTGCTTGAGGCCGCGCTTCTCGATGATCTGGTCAGCACTGCCTTCGCCGTTGGCCATCGCTTCGAACACCACCTTGGCGATCTTGCCGGAGATGGTGTTGTCCTTGATGCGCTGCAGCATGCCGCCCAGTTGCTCGGCGGAGACTGGCGAGTCTTCGATGTCCAGGCCCTGCTTGTTGAGCAGGCTGCCCAACTCGACCATCACCCAGTTCGCCGCCAGTTTCGCGTCGCCACCGATGGCTGCGACTTTCTCGAAGTAATCCGCCTGTTCACGGCTGGTGGCCAGCACGTTGGCGTCGTAGGCCGACAGACCGAACTGGCTCTGGAAGCGTTCGCGCTTTTGCGGTGGCAGTTCCGGCAGGGTGGCACGCACTTCACCGAGGAACGACTCTTCGATGACCACCGGCAGCAGGTCCGGATCGGGGAAGTAACGGTAGTCGTTGGCTTCCTCTTTCGAACGCATCGGACGGGTCTCGTCCTTGTTCGGATCGTACAGGCGGGTCTGCTGGATCACTTTGCCGCCGTCTTCGATCAGCTCGATCTGGCGCTGGATCTCGGAGTTGATCGCCTTCTCGATGAAACGGAACGAGTTGACGTTCTTGATCTCGCAGCGAGTGCCGAACTCGACCTGGCCTTTCGGGCGTACCGAGACGTTGCAGTCGCAACGCAGCGAGCCTTCGGCCATGTTGCCGTCGCAGATGCCCAGGTAGCGCACCAGCGCGTGGATCGCCTTGACGTAAGCCACGGCTTCCTTGGCGCTGCGCATGTCCGGCTCGGAAACGATTTCCAGCAGCGGCGTGCCGGCACGGTTCAGGTCGATGCCGGTGGCGCCGTTGAATTCTTCGTGCAGGCTCTTGCCGGCGTCTTCTTCCAGGTGCGCGCGGGTGATGCCGACGCGTTTGACCGTGCCATCCTCGAGGGCGATGTCCAGGTGGCCTTTGCCAACGATTGGCAATTCCATCTGGCTGATCTGGTAGCCCTTCGGCAGGTCCGGGTAGAAGTAGTTCTTGCGGGCGAACACGTTGTGCTGGCCGATCTCGGCGTCAATCGCCAGACCGAACATCACCGCCATGCGCACCGCTTCCTGGTTGAGCACCGGCAGCACGCCGGGCATGCCCAGATCGATCAGGCTGGCCTGGGTGTTCGGCTCGGAACCGAACGTGGTGGAACTACCGGAAAAGATTTTCGACCGGGTGGTGAGCTGAGTGTGAATCTCCAGCCCGATCACGACTTCCCATTGCATGTGTGTCTCCTCAGAAGCCGGTTGGGGTGCGGGTGTGCCAGTCAGTGTTCAACTGATACTGGTGCGCAACGTTGAGCAAACGGCCTTCCTGGAAGTACGGCGCGAGCAACTGCACGCCCACCGGCAGACCGTCGACAAAACCGGCCGGCATCGACAGGCCCGGCAGGCCGGCGAGGTTGGCGGTGATGGTGTAGACGTCTTCCAGATAGGCAGCGACCGGGTCGCTGTTCTTCGCGCCGAGTTTCCACGCCGGGTTTGGCGTGGTAGGGCCGAGGATGATGTCGACTTCATTGAACGCAGCCATGAAATCGTTCTTCACCAGACGACGGATCTTCTGCGCTTTCAGGTAGTAGGCGTCGTAGTAACCGGCGGACAGCGCGTAGGCACCGACCATGATCCGGCGCTGTACTTCCGCGCCGAAGCCTTCGCCACGGGAGCGTTTGTACAGGTCGATGAGGTTTTCCGGGTTCTCGCAGCGATGGCCGAAACGCACGCCGTCGAAACGCGACAGGTTGGAAGACGCTTCTGCCGGGGCGATCACGTAGTAGGCCGGAATGGCGTGCTGCATGTTCGGCAGGCTGATTTCCTTGATCACCGCACCGAGCTTCTGCAACTGCTGGATGCTGTTCTGGATCAGCTCGGCAATGCGCGGGTCGAGACCGGCGCTGAAGTATTCCTTCGGCACGCCGATGCGCAGGCCTTGCAGCGAATCGCCCAGGCTGGCGGAGTAATCCGGAACCGGCTCATCGATGCTGGTGGAATCGTTCGGGTCGAAGCCGGCCATGCCTTGCAGCAGGATCGCGCAGTCTTCGGCCGTGCGCGCCAACGGGCCGCCCTGATCAAGGCTGGAAGCGTAGGCAATCATGCCCCAGCGCGAAACGCGACCGTAGGTCGGCTTCAGGCCGGTGAGGTTGGTGAACGCCGCCGGCTGACGGATCGAACCGCCGGTGTCAGTGGCCGTGGCGGCTGGCAACAAACGAGCGGCAACTGCCGCCGCCGAACCACCGGACGAACCACCCGGTACGTGTTCCAGATTCCACGGGTTTTTCACTGCGCCGTACCAGCTCGACTCGTTGGCCGAACCCATGGCGAATTCGTCCATGTTGGTCTTGCCCAGGGTCACCGCGCCGGCAGCGGCCAGTTTCGCGACTACGGTGGCGTCGTATGGAGCCTTGAAGTTGTCGAGCATCTTCGAGCCGCAGCTGGTGCGGATGCCCTGGGTGCAGAACAGATCCTTGTGGGCGATCGGCGCGCCGAGCAGGGCGCCGCTCTCACCGTTGGCCCGGCGTGCATCGGCGGCTTTCGCCTGCTCGATGGCCAGATCCTCGGTGAGGCTGATGAAACTGTTGAGCTGCGGATCGAGCTGGGTAATACGCGCCAGCAGCACTTTGGTCAGCTCTTCGGAGGAAAACTTTTTATCGGCGAGACCGCGGGCGATCTCGGCCAGAGTCATTTGATGCATTGCAGGCTCTTTCCCTTTAGTCGATGACTTTCGGAACCAGATACAGGCCGTTTTCGACCGCTGGTGCGATGGACTGGTAGGCCTCGCGATTATTCGTCTCGGTCACCACGTCGGCGCGCAGGCGCTGACTGGCTTCCAGGGGGTGGGCCAGCGGCTCGATACCGTCGGTATCAACGGCCTGCATTTCGTCGACCAGCCCGAGAATGCTGTTGAGGGCGGAAGTAATGTGCGGAAGATCGGCATCGTTGAGGCCAAGGCAGGCCAGATGCGCGATTTTTTCCACGTCGGAGCGTTCTAGCGCCATCGGGATTCTCCAGTGGAAAACAGAACGGACGGCGTCCGTGTGTTAGATTGTCGGAACACTACCGCACTTCTACGGTCATAAGGCCGCGATTGTGGGGCTTGGTGCACAGAAAAGCGGCCAATTTAACATATTGGCGCCTTGCCCAAAATCCCTGTCGTTGTTAGAGTTTGCCGCACTTTTTTACCCACGCGTTGCCTAGGGTCCCTTTCCCATGTTCAAGAAACTGCGTGGCATGTTTTCCAGCGATCTTTCCATTGACCTGGGCACTGCCAACACCCTTATTTACGTGCGCGAGCGCGGTATCGTCCTGAATGAGCCATCGGTTGTGGCCATTCGGACACACGGTAACCAGAAAAGTGTCGTCGCTGTCGGCACCGAGGCCAAGCGCATGCTCGGCCGTACGCCGGGCAACATTGCTGCCATTCGTCCGATGAAGGACGGCGTGATCGCCGACTTCAGCGTCTGCGAAAAGATGCTGCAGTACTTTATCAACAAGGTTCACGAAAACAGTTTCCTGCAGCCCAGCCCTCGTGTGCTGATCTGCGTTCCATGCAAGTCCACCCAGGTTGAGCGTCGCGCCATCCGTGAATCGGCCCTTGGCGCCGGTGCCCGTGAAGTGTTCCTGATCGAAGAGCCGATGGCTGCTGCGATCGGTGCCGGCCTGCCGGTTGAAGAAGCGCGCGGTTCGATGGTCGTGGACATCGGTGGTGGTACCACTGAGATCGCCCTGATCTCCCTGAACGGTGTGGTCTACGCCGAATCCGTTCGTGTCGGCGGCGACCGTTTCGACGAAGCGATCATCACCTACGTGCGCCGCAACTACGGCAGCCTGATCGGTGAATCCACCGCTGAGCGCATCAAGCAGGAAATCGGTACGGCCTACCCGGGCGGCGAAGTACGCGAAGTCGATGTTCGCGGTCGCAACCTGGCCGAAGGCGTTCCACGCGCATTCACCCTGAATTCCAACGAAGTGCTTGAGGCTCTGCAAGAGTCGCTGGCCACCATCGTTCAGGCGGTGAAAAGCGCGCTGGAGCAATCGCCGCCGGAACTGGCTTCCGACATCGCCGAGCGTGGCCTGGTGCTGACTGGTGGTGGCGCGCTGCTGCGTGACCTCGACAAGTTGCTGGCTCAGGAAACCGGTCTGCCGGTGATCGTTGCCGAAGATCCGCTGACTTGCGTTGCTCGCGGCGGTGGCCGTGCGCTGGAAATGATGGATAAGCACACCATGGATCTGCTTTCGAGCGAATAAGCTTCGAATGCAATACGTGGGTGAACGCACAGGCAGCACTTTGCAGTGCTGCCTGTTGGCGTTTATCTTCTGTCAGTCTTCATCCAGGCCGGTTTGATGCCGTATGAATAAACAGAACATTTGCCTGGGAGGAGCGGCTTATTAAACCGCTTTTCACCAAAGGCCCTTCGTTGGGCGTGCGCCTGTTGGTGCTGGCCGTGCTCGCGGTCGCACTGATGGTGGTCGATGCACGTTTCGACCTGCTCAAGCCCGCGCGCAAGCAAGCGTCGCTGGTGCTCATGGATGCCTACTGGATCACTGACCTGCCCGGCCGCTTGTGGGAAGGGGTCGCCAGTCAGTTCGGCAGCCGCACCGAGCTCGTCGCCGAAAACGAAAAACTCAAGACCGAAAACCTGCTGTTGCAGGGGCGCATGCAAAAGCTCGCGGCCCTGACCGAGCAGAACGTTCGGCTGCGCGAGTTGCTCAATTCCTCCGCACTGGTCAATGAAAAGGTCGAAGTGGCCGAGTTGATCGGCATGGACCCCAACCCCTTCACCCATCGCATCATCATCAACAAAGGTGAGCGCGACGGCGTGGTGCTCGGTCAACCGGTGCTCGATGCACGCGGGCTGATGGGCCAGGTGGTTGAATTGATGCCGTACACCTCGCGCGTTCTGCTGCTGACCGACACCACTCATAGCATTCCGGTGCAGGTGAACCGTAACGGTCTGCGCGCGATTGCCAGTGGCACCGGCAACCCTGAGCGCCTCGAATTGCGTCATGTCGCCGACACAGCCGACATCAAGGAAGGCGATCTGCTGGTCAGCTCCGGCCTTGGCCAGCGTTTTCCGGCCGGTTATCCGGTGGCCACGGTAAAAGAGGTCATCCACGACTCCGGCCAACCGTTCGCTATCGTCCGCGCCGTGCCCACAGCCGCCCTGAACCGCAGTCGCTACCTGCTGCTGGTGTTCAGCGACAGCCGCACTGCCGAGGAACGCGCCAATGACGCCGCCCAGGCCCAGGAACAGCTCGACGCTCACGGCGGTGGCCCGATGTTGCCGGCCAGCGTGCCGAAACCGTTGATCATGCCTGCTACGCCGTCGACCGCTACCGCAGCGCCGGCCACTGAAGCCGCAGCGCCTGCCGCCACGCCAGCCACGCCAGCCAAGCCCGCCGCGAGCAAACCGCCCGCTGCCGCTCCGGCCGCTGCCAAACCGCCGGCCGCGAGCAAACCACCGGCGAAACCGCCAGCGACTACCGGGGGACGAGAATAATGGTCGGCGCGAAAAAATCCGGAAACGGCTGGATGATCTGGCTGACGTTCTTCGTCGGCATCCTGCTCAGCGTATCGCCGTTGCCAATCTTCATGGAAATCCTCCGCCCGCTGTGGCTGGCCTTGCTCGTGACGTTCTGGGCGCTGTACATGCCGCACACGGTCGGCATGGTCACGGCGTTCTGTCTGGGGCTGGCCGAAGATGTCCTGCAGGGCGACTTGCTCGGACAGAACGCGCTGATCCTGACCCTGATTACTTTCCTCGTGTTGTCATTGCAGCAGCGCCTGCGCATGTTCCCGATGTGGCAGCAGTGCCTGGTGATCCTGGTGATCTTCGGCCTCGCACAGTTGGCGCAACTGTGGCTAAGCGCTCTGACCGGCAACCGTCAGCCAACCCTGGCGCTGGTCTTGCCGGCGCTGGTCTTGCCGGCGCTGGTCAGTGCCTTGCTCTGGCCGTGGGTCAGCTTCGCCCTTCGCGGAATGTGCCGACGCTACAGAATCTATTGAGCCGGTGAAGCAGGGCACTGAACAGGGAGATGTTTTGATGAAACTGCTTTACCTCGCCTCCGGCTCACCGCGCCGCCGTGAATTGCTCACGCAGATCGGCGTGCATTTCTCTGCCATCAGCGCGGACATCGACGAAACCCCGCTTCCTGAAGAATCCCCTTCGGCCTATGTCGAACGCCTTGCGCGTGGCAAGGCTGAGGCCGGTCGCCGTTCGGTCGTCTCTGATCAGCCGTTCTGCGTGCTTGGCGCCGACACCGCTGTGGTGCTCGACGGCAAAATTCTTGGCAAACCGGTGGACGAAGCCGATGCATGCGCCATGCTGATGATGTTGTCCGGCAACGAACACGAAGTGCTGACCGCCATCGCCGTGCTCGAAGGTGAGCGCTGCGAGTCGCGGGTGGTGCGCAGTCGGGTGCGTTTCCGCAGCATCAGCCGTGATGAGGCCGGCGCCTACTGGGCCAGTGGCGAACCGCGCGACAAGGCCGGCGGCTATGGCATTCAGGGCCTGGGTGCGGTGTTTGTCGCCGGGCTCGAAGGCAGCTATTCGGCGGTGGTCGGCTTGCCGTTGTGCGAAACCTGCGAGGTGTTGGGCCATTTCGGCATACCCTGTTGGCAAAACCTGAACACGCCCTGAGCGTCGTACGAATCCAGATGCGGCCACTATCGTGAACATGCCTGAACGAGATCCTGCCATGAGTGAAGAGATTCTGATCAACATCACGCCGATGGAGTCGCGCGTGGCGGTGGTCGAAAACGGTGTGCTGCAAGAAGTCCACGTCGAGCGCACGCAGAAACGCGGGATCGTCGGCAACATCTATAAAGGCAAGATCGTTCGTGTGCTGCCGGGCATGCAGGCGGCATTTGTTGACATCGGCCTCGATCGTGCGGCTTTCATTCACGCCGCCGAAATCTCCCTGCGTGAAGGCCCGGCGGTGGAAAGCATCAGTTCGCTGGTGCACGAAGGCCAAAGTCTGGTGGTGCAAGTCACCAAAGACCCGATCGGCTCCAAAGGCGCACGCCTGACCACACAACTGTCGATTCCTTCGCGTTATCTGGTGTACATGCCGCGTACCGCTCATGTCGGTATTTCCCTGAAGATCGAAGACGAAGCCGAGCGCGAGCGCCTCAAGCAGGTGGTCAGTGATTGCGTGGCCAAAGAAGGCATCAAGGAGGCCGGCGGCTTCATTCTGCGCACAGCCGCTGAAGGCGCGGGCGCTGATGAAATCCTCATGGACATCCGTTACCTGCGGCGCCTATGGGACCAGATCAACGAGCAGATCAAGACCATCGCCGCGCCCAGCGTGATCTACGAAGACCTCGGCCTGGCCCTGCGCACCCTGCGTGACCTGGTCAATCCGAAGATCGAGAAGATCCGCATCGACTCCCGGGAAACCTTCCAGAAAACCACGCAATTCGTCGCCGAACTGATGCCGGAAATCGCCGATCGTCTGGAACACTATCCGGGCGAGCGGCCGATCTTCGATCTGTACGGTGTCGAAGACGAAATCCAGCGCGCGCTGGAGCGCAAGGTACCGCTGAAATCCGGCGGCTATCTGGTGATCGATCCGGCGGAAGCCATGACCACCATCGACGTCAACACCGGGGCGTTCGTCGGTCATCGCAACCTCGAAGAAACCATTTTCAAGACCAATCTCGAAGCGGCCACGGCGATTGCCCGGCAGATGCGTCTGCGCAATCTCGGCGGGATCATCATCATCGACTTCATCGACATGGAAGATGAAGAGCACCAGCGTCAGGTCCTGCGCACTCTGGAGAAACAGCTGGAGCGCGATCACGCCAAGACCAACATCATCGGCATTACCGAGCTGGGCCTGGTGCAGATGACCCGCAAGCGCACCCGCGAAAGCCTTGAGCAGGTGCTGTGCGAACCGTGCAGCAGTTGCCAGGGACGCGGCAAACTGAAGACCGCCGAAACCATCTGTTACGAGATCTTCCGCGAGATTCTGCGCGAGGCGCGGGCCTATCAGGCCGAGGGTTATCGGGTGCTGGCCAACCAGAAAGTAGTCGATCGTCTGCTCGATGAAGAGTCCGGTAACGTCGCCGAGCTTGAAGGCTTTATCGGCCGCACCATACGCTTCCAGGTGGAAACCATGTATTCCCAGGAACAATATGACGTGGTGCTGCTCTGAAGCCCTGCATCACCACTCATTCAACGCGGCTGGCCTCAGCTTTTCGCAGTATTTTTGCCATGGGAGCCAACTGACATGGAGCGTCTGACACGCATTCTGGCCGCACTCACCCGCTGGGGGCTGGGCCTGTGCGCGTTGGTTCTGGTGTTGATGGCGTTGTACGTCAGCCTCGGCCGCGAGCTGACCCCTCTGGTGGCGGAATACCGCGCCGACATCGAAGACAAGGCCAGCGCCGCCCTCGGCATGCCCTTGCAGATCGGTGAGCTGGAAGGCAACTGGAGCGGTTTCGCGCCGATCCTGCTGGCCCACGACGTGATGGTCGGCGACGGTGCCAACGCTCTGCGCCTCGACCGCGTGCGGGTGGTGCCGGATATGTGGGGCAGCGTGCTCGCCCGCGAAGTGCGCCTCGCGCATATCGAACTCAACGGTTTGAAGATCAGCCTCAAGGAAGCCGAAGACGGTACCTGGGCGCTGGAAGGCCTGCCGGTGCAGAAGGATCAACCGTTCGATCCGGCACAATTGTTCCAGCGCTCGCAGATGATCAAGCAACTGTCGGTGCTCGACAGCCAAGTGACCCTGCAACCGCTCGACCACGCGCCCATGACGCTCACCTATGTCGGTCTGAATCTGCGCACCAGCGCCAGCCGCCAGCGTCTCGACGCGCGTCTGACCTTGCCCGATGGCCAGCCTGTGGCGCTGAGCCTGCGCAGCCAGTTGCGTCCTGATCAGTGGCAGAACAGCGCTATCGAGGGCTATGCCAGCCTGCCGCAGAGCGACTGGTCGAAGTGGCTGCCCGAGCGCCTGACCCAGCAATGGAATTTTTCCGAGATCAAGGCCGGCGGCGAACTCTGGGTCGATTGGGCCGAAGGCGCATTGCAAAGCGCCGCGTTGCGCCTGAATGCGCCGCAAGTGACCGGTGCCTACGCCGAGCGCAAGCCAATCCAGATCAACAATCTGGCGCTCAACGCCTATTACCGCAACACCGCCGAGGGCGCGAAGGTCACTCTTGATTCACTGGCGATGAGCTTCGGCGAAACCCGCTGGGAATCCCATGTGCAGGTGCAGCAGACTCGCGCCAGCGCCAAGGCTGAAGAGCTCTGGCATCTGCAGGCCGATCGCCTCGATCTGACCCCGATCACGCCGCTGCTCAATGCGCTGGGGCCATTGCCGCAGAGTTTCGCCACAGTGGTCGAGCGTTTGAAGGTTACCGGCGGTCTGCGCAACGTCCTGCTGGATTTCCGTCCGACCGCCACCGATGGCAGCAAATTCGGCTTTGCCGCCAACCTCGACAATGTCGGTTTCGATGCCTACCACGGCGCTCCAGCGGCGCGAAATGTCAGCGGCAGCCTCAGCGGCAATCTGGACGGCGGTGAGTTGCGCCTCGACAGCAAGGACTTCGTCCTGCACCTCGATCCGATTTTCGCCAAGCCATGGCAATACCTGCAAGCCAATGCGCGGCTGACGTGGAAGCTCGACAAGGATGGCTTCACCCTGATTGCGCCGTACCTCAAAGTGCTGGGCGAGGAGGGCAAGATTGCCGGCGACTTCCTCATCCGCCTGCACTTCGACCATAGCCAGGAAGACTACATGGACCTGCGCGTCGGCCTGGTCGATGGCGACGGTCGCTATACCGCGAAATATCTGCCGGCGGTGTTGAGCCCGGCGCTTGATGAGTGGCTACGCACAGCGATCCTCAAAGGCGCGGTGGATCAGGGTTTCTTCCAGTATCAGGGCTCGCTGAGCAAGAATGCCGGCGAGGCTGATCGCAGCATCAGCCTGTTCTTCAAAGTGCATGACGCCGAACTGGCCTTTCAGCCGGGCTGGCCGCACGTGAGCAAGGTCAGCGGTGACGTGTTCATCGAGGACAGCGGCGTGCGCATCTGGGCCAGCAAGGGCCAATTGCTCGATACGCAAGTCAGCGATGTCTTCGTCAATATTCCTCACGTACCGGCCGGGCAGAACTCGCATTTGTTTCTTGATGGCGCATTTGCCGGTGCCCTGGGCGATGGCTTGAAAATTCTTCAGGACGCGCCGATCGGCACTGGCGAAACCTTTGCCGGTTGGGAGGGCGCGGGTGATCTCAACGGCAAGCTCAAGCTGGATATTCCGCTGGCCAAGGGCGAGCAACCGAAAATCCTCGTCGATTTCAAAACTGCCAACGCGCGGCTGAAACTGGCCGAACCGAAACTGGAACTGAGCCAGCTCAAGGGCGATTTCCGCTTCGACAGCAATAAAGGCCTCAGCGGCCAGAACATCTCTGCACGGGCCTTCGATAAACCGGTCACTGCGCAGATCTTCGCTGATGGCAGCCCCAACCAGATCAAGACTCGCGTCGCCGCATCCGGACAGGTTGAAGTCAAAAAGCTCACCGACTGGCTCGGCGTGACCCAGCCGTTGCCGGTGTCCGGGACGATTCCGTATCAGTTGCAGCTGAATCTTTCAGGGGCCGACAGCCAGTTGCTGGTCAGCTCCAGCCTCAAAGGCGTGGTGGTGGATCTGCCAGCGCCGTTCGGCATGGCCGCCGATGTCGGACGTGACACGGTATTCCGCATGACCTTGCAAGGGCAGGAGCGGCGGTACTGGGTCAATTACGATCAACTGGCCAATTTCACTTTTGCTGCGCCGCCGAGCAATTTCGCCGATGGCCGTGGCGAACTGTTTCTCGGTGCTGGCGAAGCGGTGTTGCCGGGCGCCAAGGGCCTGCGCATACGCGGGGTGCTGTCGGAACTGGACGTCGCGCCGTGGCAGGATCTGGCCAGCAAGTACGCTGGCGGGGATCCGGGCGGCAGCGCCAAGCAACTGCTCAGCAGCGCTGACATCAAGGTCGGCAAATTGACCGCGCTCGGCACCACATTGGATCAGGCCTCGGTGCAGATCAATCGCAAGCCCGGCGCATGGAATCTCGCTCTCGATAGTCAGCAGGCCAAGGGCACGGCCAGCCTGCCGGACGCCAACGGCGTGCCGATTGCGGTGAATCTGCTATACGTGAAACTGCCGGCGCCGGACCCGGCGGTGCAGGCTGACGAGAACGCGCCGGATCCATTGGCGTCGGTCGACCCGACGAAAATCCCGGCGCTGGATATCACCCTCAATCAATTGTTCCTCGGCCCCGATCTGGTGGGTGGCTGGTCGCTGAAAGTGCGGCCGACGGCCAAGGGCATCGCTCTGAACAACCTCGACATGGGCCTCAAGGGCATCCTCCTGCAAGGCAACGGCGGCTGGGAAGGCGCGCCGGGGGCAACCAGCAGTTGGTACAAGGGCCGGGTCGGCGGCAAGAATCTGGCCGACGTGCTCAAAGGCTGGGGCTTCGCGCCAAGCGTCACCAGTGAAGAATTCCACATGGATGTCGATGGACGTTGGCCGGGCTCGCCGGCGTGGCTGGCGACCAAGCGCTTCTCCGGCACCCTCGACGCCTCGCTGAACAAGGGCCAGTTCGTTGAAGTGGAAGGTGGTGCTCAGGCGCTGCGGGTGTTCGGCCTGCTCAACTTCAACTCGATCGGCCGGCGCCTGCGTCTGGACTTCTCCGACCTGTTCGGCAAAGGCCTGAGCTACGACCGGGTCAAAGGTCTGCTGGTGGCGAACAATGGTGTCTACGTGACACGTGAGCCGATTCGCCTGACCGGGCCTTCGAGCAATCTTGAGCTGGACGGCACGCTGGATCTGGTCGGTGACAAGGTCGATGCGAAATTGCTGGTGACACTGCCGGTGACCAACAACCTGCCGATCGCCGCGCTGCTCGTCGGCGCACCGGCGGTCGGCGGCGCGCTGTTCCTCATCGACAAGCTGATCGGCGACCGCGTCGCGCGCTTCGCCAGCGTCAAGTACACCGTCAAAGGCCCATGGAAAGAGCCGAAAATCACCTTCGACAAGCCTTTTTGAACGGCCCGGCCTTGAAGCGATGGAGTAGCATGGCCAAATACCTCTTTGGGAGTTCGCCATGTCTTTAGCGGTGATTCAAATGGTCAGCCAGAGTGACGTGCCGGCCAATCTGGCCCAGGCCCGACGCCTGCTTGAACAGGCCGCCGCCGGCGGGGCGAAACTCGCGGTGCTGCCGGAAAACTTCGCCGCCATGGGCCGTCGTGACGTCGCTGATATCGGCCGCGCCGAGGCCTTGGGCGAAGGGCCGATCCTGCCCTGGTTGAAACAGACCGCCCGCGACCTCACCTTATGGATAGTCGCCGGCACATTGCCGTTGCCACCGTTGGGTCAACCCACGGCCAAAGCCAATGCCTGCTCGTTGTTGATCAATGAATACGGCGAGATCGTCGCGCGCTATGACAAGCTGCATCTGTTCGATGTCGATGTCGCCGACAATCGCGGCCAATACCGTGAATCCGATGACTATGCTTATGGCGGTAATGTAGTGGTGGCGGATACGCCGGTGGGGCGAGTCGGTCTGAGCGTGTGTTACGACTTGCGTTTCCCGGAGCTGTACAGTGAATTGCGTGCCGCCGGTGCCGAATTGATTACCGCACCGTCGGCGTTTACGGCCGTAACCGGCGCCGCGCATTGGGATGTACTGATCCGCGCGCGGGCCATCGAAACACAGTGTTATATCCTCGCGGCCGCACAGGGCGGCAGTCATCCGGGGCCACGCGAGACCTTCGGGCATGCGGCGATTGTCGACCCGTGGGGGAGTGTGCTGGCCCAGCAGGATCAAGGCGAGGCGGTGTTGCTGGCCGCCCGCGACAGCGATGAACAAGCGTCCATCCGGGCGCGCATGCCGGTGACGCGTCATCGGCGGTTTTTCTCGCAGGGCGCCCAGCGGCCTGCTTCAGAACACGAATTTAAGGCGTAAACCTATGAGCGAGTTGTTGTCCTCAGTCAGTGATCACCTGTTGGCACCCGGCGGTGTCACGATCGAGAGCCTGCAAGGCGTGCTCGGCGATCTGGCCGGGCCGGGCATCGATGCCGCCGACCTGTATTTCCAGGGCCAGATTTCCGAGTCGTGGGCGCTGGAAGACGGCATCGTCAAGGAAGGCAGCTTCAACCTCGATCAGGGTGTCGGCGTGCGCGCGCAGTCCGGTGAGAAAACCGGTTTTGCCTACAGCAACGCGATCACCCTCGAGGCCCTCGGTGCAGCGGCGCGTGCGGCGCGTTCGATCTCCCGCGCCGGGCAGAACGGCACCGTGCAGGCGTTCACCAGCCAGGACGTCGCGCAACTGTACGCGCCCGATAACCCGCTGGAAGTGCTCAGCCGCGCGGAAAAAGTCGAGTTGCTCAAACGCATCGACGTCGCCACCCGCGCACTCGACCCACGGATTCAGCAGGTCAGCGTGAGCATGGCCGGGGTCTGGGAGCGAATCCTGGTGGCCTCCACCGACGGTGGCCTGGCCGCCGACGTGCGCCCACTGGTGCGTTTCAACGTAAGCGTCATCGTCGAGCAGAATGGCCGTCGCGAACGCGGCGGGCACGGCGGCGGTGGGCGTACCGATTACCGCTACTTCCTCGCCGAAGACCGCGCCATGGGTTATGCCCGCGAAGCGCTGCGCCAGGCTCTGGTCAATCTGGAAGCGATTCCGGCGCCGGCCGGTACCTTGCCGGTGGTGCTGGGTTCCGGCTGGTCCGGGGTGCTGTTGCACGAAGCGGTCGGCCATGGCCTGGAAGGCGATTTCAACCGCAAGGGCAGCTCGGCCTACAGCGGGCGCATGGGTGAAATGGTTGCCTCCAAACTTTGCACCATCGTCGATGACGGCACCTTGAGCGGCCGTCGCGGTTCGCTGAGCGTCGATGACGAAGGCACCCCGACCGAGTGCACCACGCTGATCGAAAACGGCGTACTCAAGGGCTACATGCAAGACAAGCTCAATGCGCGGCTGATGGGCGTGGCACGCACCGGTAACGGTCGCCGCGAATCCTATGCGCACCTGCCGATGCCACGCATGACCAACACCTACATGCTCGGTGGCGAAAGCGATCCGGCAGAAATCATCGCCTCGGTGAAGAAGGGCATTTACTGCGCCAACCTCGGTGGCGGTCAGGTCGATATCACCAGCGGCAAGTTCGTGTTCTCGACCAGCGAGGCTTATCTGATCGAGGATGGCAAGATCACCGCACCGGTCAAAGGCGCGACGTTGATCGGCAACGGCCCCGAGGCGATGAGCCGGGTGTCGATGGTCGGTAACGATCTGGCGCTGGACAGCGGTGTGGGTACGTGTGGCAAGGATGGGCAGTCGGTGCCGGTGGGTGTCGGCCAGCCAACGCTGAAAATCGATGCGATTACCGTGGGTGGCACGGGCGCATAAGAGAGGCGGGGCTTTCGGGTGGCGCGCAGGACGGCCACCCGGTGGCGATTTTCAACGCAGGCCGCGTTGAGTCTCGTCCAGCTCCCGAATGTATTTGAAGATCTTGCGGCTCGAAGCAGGCGGTTTGTTTTGCGCAACCTCATGCTGGGCCTGACGGATCAGGGAACGCAATTGCTGGCGATCGGCGTCCGGGTACTCGATGACGAATTTCTCCAGCACGGCGTCATCGCCCGCGATCAGGCGGTCACGCCAGCGTTCCAGATTATGGAAACGCTCGTTGTACTGGCGAGTGGAGGCATCGAGTTGATCGAGCAGAGTCAGAATCGCGTCAGTGTCCTGGTCGCGCATCAGTTTGCCGATGAACTGCAAATGCCGTTTACGCGCGATGTTCGCGGTGTGCTTGGGCGCATCGGCCAATGCCCGGCGCAAAGCGTCGGTCAACGGCAGTTTGGCGACCAGATCAGGCTTGAGTGTGGTCAGGCGCTCGCCGAGGTCAACCAGCGCATGCAACTCGCGTTTGACCTGAGATTTGCTTTTTTCTCCCGTATCGAGGGAGTCGTCGTAAGAATCAACCATGGTGGCAGTCCGCAAAGAAACGCCGCCATGATAACCAGTCGGGGGCCGCTTGTCCGGCCCGGTCGCTCGATGACCCCAGCCGAAAGCAGAATTTGAGTGGAGATGAGCATGAGTGCAGTTCAAAGCGTCGGCCCGCAGGCATTGCCGGCACTGCAAGAACAGGTCGAGCAGATCATCGCCGAAGCCAAGCGCCAGGGCGCCAGCGCCTGTGAAGTCGCGGTGTCGCTGGAGCAAGGCCTGTCGACTTCGGTGCGTCAGCGCGAGGTCGAAACCGTTGAATTCAATCGTGATCAGGGTTTTGGCATTACCTTGTATGTCGGTCAGCGCAAAGGCTCGGCCAGCACCTCGGCCACCGGGCCGGAGGCGATTCGTGAAACCGTCGCTGCAGCACTCGCGATCGCCAAACACACCTCCGAGGACGAAGCCTCGGGTCTGGCCGATGCGGCGCTGATGGCCAGGGATGTGCAGGATTTCGACCTGTTCCACGAATGGGACATCACCCCGGAGCAGGCCATCGAGAAGGCTTTGCTCTGCGAGGCGGCGGCGTTCGATGCTGATGCGCGGATCAAGAACGCCGACGGCACCACCCTCAGCACCCATCAGGGCTGCCGGGTTTACGGCAACAGCCACGGTTTCATCGGCGGTTACGCATCGACCCGGCACAGCCTGAGTTGCGTGATGATCGCTGAAGCCGACGGCCAGATGCAGCGCGATTACTGGTACGACGTCAATCGCCAGGGCAGTCTGCTCGCCGATCCGGTGAGCATCGGCCAGCGTGCCGCGCAACGTGCAGCCAGCCGTCTGGGCGCGCGGCCGGTGCCGACCTGCGAAGTGCCGGTGCTGTTTTCCGCCGAACTGGCGGGCGGTCTGTTCGGCAGCTTCCTCTCGGCCGTGTCGGGCGGCAGCCTGTATCGCAAATCGTCGTTTCTCGAAGGCACCCTCGGGCAAAAGCTGTTCCCGGAATGGCTGACCATTGATGAGCGCCCGCATCTGATGCGCGCCATGGGCAGTGCTTCCTACGACGGTGATGGCCTGGCGACTTACGCGAAACCGTTCGTCGAGAAGGGCGAGTTGGTTTCCTACATCCTCGGCACCTATTCCGGGCGCAAACTGGGCATGCCGAGCACCGCCAACGCGGGCGGTGTGCACAACCTGTTCGTCACCCATGGCGATGAAGATCAGGCAGCGCTGTTGAAGCGCATGGGCCGAGGTCTGCTGGTCACCGAATTGATGGGCCACGGCCTGAACATGGTCACCGGCGACTATTCGCGCGGTGCGGCGGGCTTCTGGGTGGAAAACGGCGAGATCCAGTTCGCTGTGCAGGAAGTGACCATCGCCGGCAACATGCGCGACATGTTCAAGCAGATTGTCGCGGTGGGTAATGATCTGGAGCTGCGCAGCAACATCCGCACCGGCTCGGTGTTGATCGAGCGGATGACTGTCGCCGGCAGCTAAGCCGCGAATCCGCCAACAAAAAAAGGCGCGCCATCCGTTCTGGATGGCGCGCCTTTTTTCTTCGCTTCGCACAAATCCCCTGTGGGAGCGAGCCTGCTCGCGAAAGCGGTGGATCAGTTGTAAATGTGCTGACTGACACAGCGCATTCGCAAGCAGGCTCGCTCCCACAAGTGAGCAGCGCAAACTCGAGTGCTTGTGTTGGTTCTCATTATCATCTAATAATAAATCTCATCTCCGAACGAGTCCCGGATCATGAGTTCTGCCTTGCACGAGCAGCCCTACCTCGAAAGCTGGCGCTGGATGAGCCGCCAGATCCGTTGCGCGCTGGATCCTGACGAACCGCGCCTGATCGAACACTACCTCGCCGAAGGGCGCTATCTGTCCTGTTGCACAGCCACTTCGCCCTGGACTGTCGCCGAAACGTCTTTCCGTCTGCTGCTCGATACCGCCACCGACATCGCGTTGCCGTGGCACTGGCGCAGCGTCTGTCTCGATCAAGCCTGGCGCCCCTTGCGTGAAATGGAGCGTCTGTCGCTATGCCAATGCCGCTTGCGGCGCTGGCAACGCTACACCTGGCAGCTCGCCACTTGCGAGTTGCAACCGTCGATTCCTCTCATTGATTTGCTGCAAGGACATTCGCATGACCAAGACACGTATTGAGCGCGACAGCATGGGCGAACTGCAGGTGCCGGTCGATGCGCTCTATGGCGCGCAGACCCAGCGCGCCGTGGACAACTTCCCGATCAGCGGCAAGCCGATGCCGACGCAGTTCATCCGCGCGCTGATCCTCGCCAAAGCCGCCGCTGCGCGGGCCAACGTTGAGCTGAACCAGATCAGCGCGGCCCAGGGCAAAGCCATCAGTGATGCCGCGCAAGGTCTGCTCGAAGGCGATTTCATGCAGCATTTCCCGGTGGATATCTTCCAGACCGGTTCCGGCACCAGCTCGAACATGAACGCCAACGAAGTGATCGCGACGCTGGCCACTCGCATGCTCGGCGAGCCGGTCAACGCCAACGATCATGTCAACTGCGGGCAAAGCAGCAACGACATCATCCCGACCACCATCCACGTCAGCGCCGCGCTGGCGCTGCATGAACAATTGCTGCCGGCGCTGTTGCATCTGGTCCAGGTGATCGAGCGCAAGGCCGAGCAAGTGCATCACCATGTGAAGACCGGGCGCACTCACCTGATGGACGCGATGCCGGTGCGCATGAGCCAGGTGCTCAACGGTTGGGCGCAGCAGCTCAAGGCCAACATCGCGCATCTGCAGGACCTGCTGCCGAGCCTGCAAGCGCTGGCGCAGGGCGGCACTGCGGTCGGTACCGGGATCAATGCGCATCCGGAGCTCGCCGCGCGATTCAGTCGGCATCTGAGCCAACTGACCGATGTGCAGTTCACCCCGGGCAAGGATCTGTTCGCGCTGATTAGCTCGCAGGACACTGCGGTCTCTGTCTCCGGCCAGCTCAAAGCTACTGCGGTGTCGCTGATGAAAATCGCCAACGACCTGCGCTGGATGAACTCAGGTCCCCTGGCCGGCCTCGGCGAAATTGAACTGCAAGCACTGCAACCGGGTTCATCGATCATGCCCGGCAAGGTCAACCCGGTGATCCCGGAAGCCACCGCGATGGTCGCTGCGCAAGTGATCGGCAACGACTCGGTGATCACCGTCGCCGGTCAATCCGGCAACTTCGAACTGAACGTGATGTTGCCGATCATCGCGCAGAACCTGCTGAGCAGCATCGAACTGCTGGCCAATTCCAGTCGCCTGCTCGGTGACAAGGCAATCGCTACTTTCAAGGTCAACGAATCGCGCTTGCAAGAAGCGTTGTCGCGCAATCCGATTCTGGTCACCGCGCTCAATCCCATCATCGGTTACCAGAAAGCCGCCGAAATCGCCAAGCAGGCCTACAAGGAAGGCCGCGCGGTGATCGACGTCGCTCTGGAACACACCGACCTGTCGCGCAGCCAGCTGGAAGAGTTGCTCAACCCCGAGAAACTCACCGCCGGCGGCGTGTAAACCCCGCAACCGCTTTGGAGGCTCACCATGGAGCACTGGAAACGCACGATCGAACGGGCCAATCGCTGCTTCATGCTGGGCGAACTGATCGACGCCCGTGAGGCTTACCTGCAAGCCCTGGCTCTGGCGCAAGTGTTGTTCGAACGCTGGGCAGATGCCGACGAAGCGGTGGCGGCCTGCGTCGTCTCTCATCACAACCTCGCCGACCTGCATTTGCGCCTGAACCAACCGGAGGAGAGCGCCGAATACCTGTGCGCTATCCATCAGCGTTTGTTGCAGACCATTCAGGACGAACGCCTGCGTCCGGCCCTGCGTGAGGCGGCGTTGCGCCAGAGCAGCAAGACCTATGTCGAACTGTTGAATTTCATCAGCGAGCACGGCGAGTACCCGCGCACCCAGCGCCTGCTGCATCCGGACACCGGCAATGCCCGCCGCGCCTCAACTTCTCATCAGTATGGAGTCCATTGAAATGGCTTTTACCTTGCCTGCCTTGCCTTACGCCTACGATGCCCTCGAGCCGCACATCGATGCGCAGACCATGGAAATCCATTACACCAAGCATCACCAGACCTACATTAACAACCTCAATGCCGCCGTGGAAGGCACCGAATTCGCCGAGTGGCCGGTGGAAAAACTTGTCGCCAGCGTCCAGCAACTGCCGGAAAAGCTTCGCGCGGCGGTGATCAATCAGGGCGGCGGTCACGCCAATCACTCGCTGTTCTGGGAAGTGATGGTGCCCAACGGAGGCGGCAAGCCCGACGGCGCGCTGGCCACGGCTATTGATGAGCAACTGGGCGGACTCGACAGTTTCAAGGAAGCCTTCACCAAGGCCGCGCTGACCCGTTTCGGCAGCGGTTGGGCCTGGCTCTGCGTGACACCGGAGAAAAAACTGGTCGTGGAAAGCAGCGGCAATCAGGACAGCCCGTTGATGAACGGCAATACCCCAATCCTCGGTCTCGACGTCTGGGAGCACGCCTACTACCTGCGCTACCAGAACCGTCGCCCGGAATACATCAACGCGTTCTACAACGTGATCAACTGGCCGGAAGTTGCTGCGCGCTATCACGCCGCACTGGTTTAAGCCTTCAATAAAAACAATCCAGGGCTGACTATGGGCACGGAAACACTGGCGATTGGCAGCGGACGCATGTTTCGTTACGCGGTGGGCTCGCTGTTGCTGCTGGCGGGGATGGCTTTGCTGGTCGCCCACGGTTTGCAGTGGCTGAATCTGGAATCGAAGCTGTTGCGCGCCTTGCACGGCGGTGCCATCTGCGCATTGGGCACGGCGCTTGGCGCGGTGCCGGTGCTGGTAATCCGGCGCATGCCGCAGGCACTCAGCGACACCTTGCTGGGATTTGGTGCCGGGGTGATGCTGGCGGCGACGGCGTTTTCGCTGATCGTGCCGGGCATTGCTGCGGCGGAGAGTCTTGGTCTTACGCCGTGGGCCGCCAGTGGCCTGATCTGCTTCGGCATCCTGCTCGGCGCGTTCGGTCTGTATCTGGTGGATCGGCGCGTTTCGGGTGCCTCGCCGGAGATGCTCGTCGGCACGCTGGAGCATCCGGTGATTCCACCACGAATCTGGCTGTTCGTGTTCGCCATCATCGCGCACAACATTCCGGAAGGCATGGCGGTCGGCGTGTCTGCCGGCGGTGGGATGGCGGACGCCGACAGTCTGGCGATGGGCATTGCGTTGCAGGATGTGCCGGAAGGCCTGGTGATTGCGTTGGTGCTGGCC
Organism: Pseudomonas sp. H26/SER47-MNA-CIBAN-0231; assembly: GCF_040310465.1. Taxonomy (NCBI): domain Bacteria; kingdom Pseudomonadati; phylum Pseudomonadota; class Gammaproteobacteria; order Pseudomonadales; family Pseudomonadaceae; genus Pseudomonas; species Pseudomonas sp. H26/SER47-MNA-CIBAN-0231. Next base: position 164,445 of record NZ_JBEOPW010000013.1, read on the forward strand.
GGGGCGGGAATGTCACGGTTCAGGGCGTTTCTGATCGGCGCGGCGTCTGGGCTGGTCGAACCGGTATTTGCACTGTTATGCGCGTGGCTGGTGAGTCTGGCTCAAGTGCTGTTGCCGCTGGGACTGGCATTGGCGGCCGGGGCGATGTTGCTGGTGGTGACCCACGAAGTGATTCCGGAGTCGCGCCGTCATGGGCATGACAAGCTGGCGAGTCTGGGCCTTCTGATCGGGTTTTGTCTGATGATGGTGATGGATACGGCGTTGGGGTGAATGGAGGCGAGGAACAGTGTCCCCGCCTCAAGGATTATTCACCTTCGTCGAAATATCTTTCGATCAGATCGACCAATGCGTCCATGGCTTCCTGAGCCTGTTCGCCTTCGGTGCTCAAATGGATTTTGGTGCCTTTACCCGCCGCGAGCATCATCATTGCCATGATGCTCTTGCCGTCGACAGTCGTTTCAGGGCTGCGTCCCACCCGGATCGTGCAGTCTGGGTACTGACCGGCCACGCCGACGAATTTGGCCGATGCCCGAGCATGCAGACCCAGCTTATTGATGATTTCAATTTCACGAGCAGGCATCGCGGTGTGAATCCTTTAGGTGAGGTCGCGGTGGCGAACCTGGACGTTCTTCAGGGTTTTCTGCAGGGCCTGACCCAGACGTTCGGTCAGGTAGACGGAGCGGTGGTGCCCGCCGGTGCAGCCAATGGCAATGGTCACGTAGGCGCGGTTGCTGGCGGCGAAACGTGGCAGCCACTTGTTCAGGTAGGCGTAGATGTCCTGATACATTTCTTCGACATCCGGCTGCTGCGCCAGATACTCGGCCACAGGGGCATCAAGGCCGGACTGAGCGCGCAATTCGGGTTTCCAGTACGGATTGGGCAGGCAGCGCACATCGAAGACCAGATCGGCATCGACCGGCATGCCGCGCTTGAAGCCAAATGATTCAACCAGAAACGCCGTGCCGGGCTCAGGCTGATTCAACAGACGCAACTTCAGGGTATCGCGCAGTTGATACAGATTCAGGCTGGTGGTGTTGATTTTCAGGTCAGCCAGGTCGGCGATCGGGCCGAGCAGGGCGGTTTCATCGTGAATCGCCTCGGCCAGCGAGCGATTGGCGTTGCTCAGCGGGTGACGACGACGGGTCTCGGAAAAACGCTTGAGCAGGGTTTCTTCATCGGCGTCCAGGTACAGCACATCGCACTTGATGTGTTTGGCACGCACGTCTTCGAGCAATTCGGGAAAGCGTGACAGATGGCTGGGCAGGTTGCGCGCATCAATCGACACGGCGACCAGCGGCTGCGCCAGTTCCGTGTGAATCAGCGCACGCTCGGCCAGTTCCGGCAGCAAACCGGCCGGCAGATTGTCGATGCAGTAGTAGCCGTTGTCCTCAAGGACATTCAGGGCGGTACTTTTACCCGAGCCCGAACGGCCACTGACAATGATCAAGCGCATGATTAGTGCCCGTTCTGCTCGTCCAGTACAACCTGGTACAAGGCTTCGTTGCTCGCGGCGCTGCGCAGTTTTTTACGAACTTCCTTGCGGTCGAGCATGCTGGCGATCTGGCGCAACAACTCCAGATGCGCGTCGGTTGCGGCTTCCGGGACAAGCAGTACGAACAGCAGGTCCACCGGAGCGCCGTCGATGGCGTCGAAATCGATTGGGGCTTTAAGATGCAGCAGGGCACTGACTGGTGCCGTGCAGCCCTTGAGGCGGCAGTGGGGAATGGCGATGCCGTTGCCAAAACCGGTGGAACCGAGTTTTTCACGGGCGATCAGCGCGTCGAAGACATCCTGCATCTCCAGATCCGGCACTTCGCGGTGGATCAGGTTGGCAATCTCTTCGAGGGCTTTTTTCTTGCTGCCGCCCGGCGCGTTCACTTTGGAACGGCCGGGGGTCAGGATGGTTTCAAGTCGGATCATGGGATAGGGGTGTTAACGACCGGTCGCGCCCTGGAGGAGGCTCTGGGTCTTTTCCTTATGCTTTTTGAGTTGGCGATCCAGCTTGTCGGTAAGTGAGTCGATCGCAGCGTACATGTCGGTATTTTCTGCGTTGGCAACTACTTCTCCGCCGGGTATATGCAGTGTGGCTTCGATCTTCTGCTGCAGTTTTTCGACGCACATCGTGACTTGCACGTTAGTGATTTTGTCGAAATGCCTCTCCAATCGGTCGAGTTTTTCCTCGATGTAGGAACGCAGAGGTTCGGTCACTTCCAGTTGGTGTCCACTGATGTTGACTTGCATACAGCTTCTCCTTCGTTGCCAGTGCATAAAGCGGCAGGCCGAAAAGCCTGCCACTGGAACGCTGTAACGTGGCTTACATCAACCGCTTGCGTTCGCTCGAAGGCGCGATTCCGAGGGATTCGCGGTACTTGGCGACGGTGCGGCGAGCCACCTGAATGCCTTGTGCCTCCAGTAAACCAGCGATCTTGCTGTCACTCAACGGCTTTTTCTGATTTTCCGCGGCGACCAGTTTTTTGATGATCGCGCGGATCGCCGTGGACGAGCATTCGCCGCCTTCGGAGGTGCTGACGTGGCTGGAGAAAAAGTATTTCAGCTCATAAATACCGCGCGGGGTATGCATGAATTTCTGCGTGGTCACCCGGGAAATCGTCGATTCGTGCATGCCGACCGCTTCGGCGATGTCATGCAATACCAATGGCTTCATCGCTTCGTCGCCGTATTCGAGGAAACCGCGCTGATGTTCGACGATCTGCGTGGCCACTTTCATCAGGGTTTCGTTGCGGCTCTGCAGGCTCTTGATGAACCAGCGGGCTTCCTGCAACTGGTTGCGCATGAAAGTGTTGTCGGCGCTGGTGTCGGCACGTTTCACAAACCCGGCGTACTGGGCATTGACGCGCAGACGTGGCACCGATTCCTGGTTCAGCTCGACCAGCCAGCGCTCGTTGTCCTTGCGCACGATCACATCGGGAATGACATATTCGGCTTCGGTCGACTCGATCTGCGAACCGGGACGCGGATTGAGACTCTGCACCAGTTCGATGACCTGGCGCAGCTCGTCTTCCTTGAGCTTCATCCGGCGCATCAACTGGCTGTAATCGCGACTGCCGAGCAGGTCGATGTAATCGGCGACCAGACGCTTGGCCTCGGTCAGCCACGGCGTCTTCGCGGGCAGCTGGCGCAATTGCAGCAGCAGGCATTCGCTGAGGTTGCGGGCGCCGATCCCGGCGGGCTCGAATTGCTGGATGCGATGCAGGACGGCCTCGATCTCGTCGAGCTCGATGTCCAGTTCCGGATCGAACGCTTCAAGAATTTCTTCGAGGGTTTCGTCCAGATAGCCCTGATTGTTGATGCAGTCGATCAGGGTCACGGCGATCAGGCGATCGGTGTCGGACATCGGCGCCAGGTTCAGTTGCCAGAGCAGATGGCTCTGCAGGCTCTCGCCGGCGGACGTGCGGGTGGTGAAATCCCACTCATCATCATCGCTGCTGGGCAGGCTGCTGGCGCTGGTCTGGTAGACGTCTTCCCACGCGGTATCCACCGGCAATTCGTTGGGGATGCGCTCGTTCCATTCGCCATCCTCGAGGTTGTCCACCGTCGGGGCGGTTTCCTGGTAGGAGGGTTCCTGGATTTCGGCGGGCTTCTGTTCGGCGTTGTCGGCCAGAGGATCGGCGTTGTCGAAGTCGTCGCCTTCTTCCTGGCGTTCGAGCATCGGATTGGATTCCAGAGCCTCCTGGATCTCCTGTTGCAGGTCCAGGGTCGACAATTGGAGCAGGCGGATGGCCTGTTGCAGCTGCGGTGTCATCGTCAGCTGCTGGCCCATTCTCAAGACTAGCGATGGTTTCATGGCAGGGGCTTAACACCTTATTCGCCGGCGCTTTGCGCCATCCACTACAGGGCGCCGAAGCGCCAAACTTAAGCAAATTATATGCCTGAAACTGAAGTGTTTGCCTAGAGCGCTGTAACAATTAAAGCGGATAAATGCGCCTTGAATCGATACAGCGCTGTCGCGCTTACAGGCGGAACTCGTGACCCAGATACACTTCCTTGACCAGATCGTTGGCCAGGATGGTCTCGGCATCACCTTCGGCGATCAGTTGACCGTCGTTGACGATGTAAGCGGTTTCGCAGATATCCAGGGTCTCACGGACGTTGTGGTCGGTGATCAGCACACCGATGCCCTTGGCCTTGAGGTGGTGAATGATCTGCTTGATGTCGCCGACCGAGATCGGGTCGACACCGGCGAACGGTTCGTCGAGCAGGATGAATTTCGGCGCAGTGGCCAGGGCACGAGCGATTTCCACCCGGCGGCGCTCACCACCGGACAGGCTCATGCCGAGGTTGTCGCGGATGTGGCTGATGTGGAATTCCTGCAGCAGGCTTTCCAGCTCCTTGCGCCGACCGGCCTTGTCGAGTTCAGGGCGAGTCTCGAGGATCGCCATGATGTTGTCGGCGACCGACAGTTTGCGGAAGATCGACGCTTCTTGCGGCAGATAGCCGATACCGGCCTTGGCGCGGCCGTGCATCGGCTGGTGGCTGACGTCCAGATCATCGATCAGCACACGACCCTGATCCGCCTGCACCAGGCCGACGATCATGTAGAAGCACGTGGTCTTGCCGGCGCCGTTCGGGCCGAGCAAGCCGACGATCTGCCCACTGTCGATCGACAGGCTGACGTCACGCACGACCTGGCGGCTTTTATAGGCCTTGGCCAGGTGCTGAGCTTTCAGAGTTGCCATTACTGGGATTTCTCTTCGGTTTTCTTCTTCGGCTGGATCACCATGTCGATGCGCGGACGCGCTTCGGTGACCTTGCTGCCCGTGGCGCGACCGGCGCTGGCCAGTTTCTTCACGGTGTCGTAGACGATTTTCTCGCCTTGGGTGGTGTTGTTGTCCTTGTCGACAACCTTGGCCTTGTCGATCAGCACGACGCGATTCTGCTGAGCGTGATATTGAATCGTCACGCCCCAGCCTTGAACCGGTTTGGCGTCGCCCTGGGTCTGCAACTGCTCGAAGTAGGCCAGGTTGCCCACCGAGGTCACCACATCGATGTCGCCATTGGGCGCGCGAGTCATGGTCACGGTGTTGCCTTTGACGATCATCGAACCCTGGGTAATGACCACGTCACCTTTATAGGTGGCGATGCCATTCTTGTCGTCCAGTTGGGCGTCGTCGGCCTGAATGCGGATCGGCTGCTCCTGATCGTTCGGCAGGGACCAGGCGCTCGCGCTTCCCAGTGCTGCGCCCAGACTGAGCAAAATAGGGAGGGTTTTAACGAGCCTCATACTGTCCTCTTACGTTCGATTGCAGGTGTATCCTGCTGTCCTTCAAGTACGCTTTCATTCCGACGCCAGTCGATACACCGCCAGCGCCCTCGATTCTAACGGGTTGCGCAGTCTGCGCATATTCCTGCTGCGGGAACACGGTCATGCGGGTGCTGGTGATCAGGGTGCCGCGCTGTTTCTCGTCGGTGCGCTGTACGCGTACCGAGTCGATCAATTCCACTTCGGTACCGCCGGAATTCACCTCGCCGCGCTCACTGGTCACGTGCCACGGGAAGTCGGTGCCGCGGTACATGTTCAAATCAGGCTTGGTCACCAGGGTGACATCGGTAGCCTTGACGTGCTCGGCCTTGTCGGAAGTCATCTCGTACTGCACCTTGCCGTCCGGCAGGTACTGAATGGTATGCGTGTTGGTCGCGTACCAGTCGATCGGATTCTCGGCAGCCGAAACCGGTGGCTTGTCGAGGAAGCGTTCCGGGCTGATGTTCCAATAGCCGACCGCAGCGAAAATCGCCGCGATGCAGCCGAACAGCAGGAAGTTGCGAAACTTTTTGCTAAACATGGTCAGGCTCACAGGTACGCGGCGTTGGCCGCTTCGAGGCGGCCCTGGGCGCGCAGGATCAATTCGCAGAATTCGCGGGCGGCACCTTCGCCGCCACGGGCGCGGGTAACGCCGTGGGCGTGTTCGCGGACGAAATCGGCAGCGTTGGCCACCGCCATGCCCAGCCCTACACGGCGGATCACCGGCAAGTCTGGCAGATCGTCACCGAGATAGGCGACTTCTTCATAGCTTAGGCCCAGTTGCGCGAGCAGACCGTCGAGTACCACCAGTTTGTCCTCGCGCCCCTGAAACAGATGCGGGATGCCGAGGTTCTTCGCGCGGCGCTCAACCACCGGGGTCTTGCGACCACTGATGATCGCCGTCTGCACGCCGGCATTCATCAACATCTTGATGCCCTGGCCGTCGAGCGTGTTGAAGGTCTTGAACTCGCTGCCGTCTTCAAGGAAGTACAGGCGCCCGTCGGTGAGCACACCGTCGACGTCGAACACAGCCAGTTTGATTGCTTTGCCGCGTTGCAGCAGATCGTTGCTCATTACATGACTCCTGCGCGCAGCAGATCGGAGAGGTTGAAGGCGCCGATCGGGCGATCCTCCTCGTCGACGACTACCAGAGCGTTGATTCGATGGTCTTCCATGATTTTCAGGGCTTCGGCGGCGAGCATGTCGGGCCGGGCGGTCTTGCCGTGTGCAGTCATTACCTGGTCGATGGTGGCGCTGCGGATGTCGATGGCGCGATCCAGGGTGCGGCGCAAATCACCGTCGGTGAAGATCCCGGCGAGCTTGCCATCGGCTTCAATAATAGCGGTCATGCCCAGACCCTTGCGGGTCATTTCCATCAGCGCGTCTTTGAGCAGGGTGCCGCGTTGTACCTGCGGCAGCTCCTGTCCGGCGTGCATGACGTTTTCGACTTTCAGCAGCAGGCGACGGCCAAGGGCGCCGCCGGGATGCGAGAAGGCAAAATCTTCAGCAGTGAAACCGCGCGCTTCCAGCAAGGCCACGGCGAGGGCATCGCCCATGACCAGCGCTGCAGTAGTAGAAGAAGTCGGCGCCAGATTCAACGGACAGGCTTCGTGCTCGACATGCACATTGAGATTGACCTCCGCAGCCTTCGCCAATGGCGACTGTGGATTGCCGGTGACGCTGATCAGCTGGATACCCAGGCGTTTGATCAATGGCAGCAGCGTCACGATTTCGTTGGTCGAGCCAGAGTTCGACAGGGCCAGAATCACATCGTCGCGGGTGATCATGCCCATGTCGCCGTGGCTGGCTTCGGCCGGATGCACAAAAAACGCCGGAGTGCCGGTGCTGGCCAGGGTGGCGGCGATCTTGTTGCCGATATGCCCGGATTTACCCATGCCGACCACGACCACGCGGCCCTTGCTGGCCAGAATCATCTCGCAGGCGCGTACGAAATCGGCGTCGATATGGGCCATCAAGCCTTGGACGGCTTCCACTTCGAGGCGGATGGTGCGTTGTGCCGATTGAATCAGGTCGCGGGTTTTGCTCATGTCAGAATCGTATGGGCCGATGAAAAGGCGGCGATTATAGCGGTTATGTGGCAAAGCCTCACGCAAGTTCGACGTGCTTTGTCATTACTGGTTACCAAAACCCTCTGAAACTCGCTCGGGCCCTCTTCAGTCGGCGATCTTGGCCGGGTTCTCGCTTGGGCGCTCAGCCTTTGCAGTGATATAGTTCGCCGCCAGTTCGGCCTGCCCGGGATGCAGGTGTTTCCGAGGAAAGTCTGGCATCCCAGTGAGAGGCTGCATCGCAAGGAGTTTAGATGAGTGCCGATAACGCCTACGCGGTCGAGCTGAAGGGAGTCTCCTTCAAGCGCGGTGCGCGGAGCATTTTCAATAACGTCGATATCCGCATCCCGCGCGGCAAGGTCACCGGCATCATGGGGCCTTCCGGCTGCGGCAAGACCACGCTGCTGCGCCTGATGGGCGCACAGTTGCGGCCGTCCGCTGGCGAGGTCTGGGTCAACGGGCAGAACCTGCCGACGCTGTCGCGCAGTGATCTGTTCGATGCGCGCAAGCACATGGGCGTGCTGTTTCAGAGCGGTGCGCTGTTTACCGATCTCGATGTGTTCGAGAACGTGGCCTTTCCGCTGCGGGTCCACACTCAGTTGCCGGAAGACATGATCCGCGACATCGTCCTGCTCAAATTGCAGGCGGTGGGCCTGCGTGGTGCCATCGAGCTGATGCCGGACGAACTGTCCGGCGGCATGAAGCGCCGCGTGGCGCTGGCCCGGGCGATTGCCCTCGATCCGCAGATTCTCATGTACGACGAGCCCTTCGTGGGCCAGGACCCGATCGCCATGGGCGTGCTGGTGCGCCTGATCCGCCTGCTCAACGATGCTCTGGGCATCACCAGCATCGTGGTTTCGCACGATCTGGCGGAAACCGCGAGCATTGCCGACTACATCTATGTAGTGGGCGATGGTCAGGTGCTGGGCCAAGGCACACCGGATGAGCTGATGAATTCCGATGATCCGCGTATCCGCCAGTTCATGACCGGTGATCCCGATGGCCCGGTGCCGTATCACTTTCCAGCGACGGATTACCGCGCAGATCTTCTGGGGAAGCGTTGATGCGCAGAATTTCATTGATGGAACGCGTGCGTCGGTTCGGCGAATCGGCGATCGACGCGGTCGCGGTGTTTGGTCGGGCGACCCTGTTCCTGTTTCACGCCCTGCTGGGCCGTGGCGGTATCAGCGGTGGTTTCGGCCTGCTGGTCAAGCAGCTGCATTCGGTCGGCGTCATGTCGCTGGTGATCATCGTGGTCTCCGGCATTTTCATCGGCATGGTCCTGGCGCTACAGGGCTTCAGCATTCTTTCCAGTTATGGTTCAGAGCAGGCTGTAGGGCAGATGGTCGCCCTGACGCTGCTGCGTGAACTGGGGCCGGTGGTCACGGCGTTGCTGTTTGCCGGGCGCGCCGGTTCGGCGTTGACCGCCGAGATCGGCAACATGAAATCCACCGAGCAGTTGTCCAGCCTGGAAATGATCGGTGTCGATCCGCTCAAGTACATCATTGCCCCGCGCTTGTGGGCCGGCTTCATTTCCCTGCCGGTGCTGGCGATGATCTTCAGCGTCGTCGGCATCTGGGGCGGTTCGTGGGTCGCAGTCGACTGGCTGGGCGTTTATGAAGGCTCGTACTGGGCGAACATGCAGAACAGCGTGAACTTCACCAGTGACGTGCTCAATGGCGTGATCAAAAGTGTCGTTTTCGCCTTTGTGGTGACCTGGATCGCCGTATTCCAAGGCTATGACTGTGAGCCCACTTCCGAGGGGATCAGTCGTGCCACCACCAAGACCGTGGTGTTTGCCTCGCTGGCAGTGCTCGGCCTGGACTTTATTCTGACCGCTTTGATGTTTGGAGATTTCTGATGCAAAACCGCACCCTGGAAATCGGTGTCGGCCTGTTCCTGCTGGCAGGGATCCTGGCTTTGCTGCTGCTCGCCTTGCGCGTCAGCGGCCTGTCTCCGACTTCGTCCACCGACACTTACAAGTTGTATGCATATTTCGACAATATCGCCGGTCTGACGGTCAGAGCCAAAGTGACCATGGCCGGGGTGACCATCGGCAAGGTCACCGCTATCGATCTGGATCGCGACAGCTTCACCGGTCGGGTCACGCTGCAAGTGGATAAAAAGGTCGACAACCTGCCGGTCGATTCCACAGCGTCTATCCTGACCGCGGGTCTGCTGGGCGAGAAATACATCGGTATCAGCGTCGGCGGTGAAGACACCCAGTTGAAAGACGGTGGAACCATCCACGACACGCAGTCGTCACTGGTACTGGAAGACCTGATCGGTAAATTCCTGCTCAATACCGTTAGCAAAGACGCCAAATGAGGAGCTTTTGAATGATCTCTATCTTGCGACGTGGCCTGTTGGTGTTGCTCGCGGCCCTGCCGTTGATGGCTAACGCTGCACCGGGGCAATCGGCTCATGACCTGATTCAGGACACCACGAACCGGATGCTTGCCGACTTGCAGGCAAACAAAGAGAAGTACAAGCAGGATCCGCAGGATTTCTATGCGGCGCTGAACAACATTGTCGGTCCGGTGGTGGATGCCGAGGGCATCTCCAAAAGCATCATGACCGTGAAGTATTCGCGCAAGGCCACGCCTGAGCAGATGCAACGCTTTCAGGAAAACTTCAAGCGCGGTCTGTTCCAGTTCTACGGCAACGCTTTGCTGGAATACAACAACCAGGGCATCACCGTTGACCCGGCCAAAGACGAATCGGGCGAGCGCACCAGCGTCAACATGACCGTCAAGGGCAGCAATGGCGCGATCTATCCGGTGCAGTACACGCTTGAGAAGATCAGCGGCGAGTGGAAACTGCGCAACGTGATCATCAACGGCATCAATATCGGCAAGCTGTTCCGTGACCAGTTCGCCGACGCCATGCAACGCAATGGCAACGATCTGGACAAGACCATCGATGGCTGGGCCGGTGAAGTCGCCAAGGCAAAGGAAGAAACCGACAAAGCCGCCGGGAATCCAGCGCAATGACTGAGGCCGCAGTTCGTATGAGTGATGTCGACGAGCTGGTGCTCAGCGGCGTGCTGGATTACCGCACCGGGCCCGACCTGCGCAAGGAAGGGCAGGCGCTGATCAAGTCGAGCAAGGCATCGGCGCTGGTCATCGATTGTTCGGCGGTGCAGAAGTCCAGCAGCGTCGGCCTGTCGTTGCTACTGTGCTTCATGCGTGATGCGCAGGCGGCCGGCAAGGCCGTCAGCATTCGCGCGATGCCTGACGACATGCGTGAAATCGCTCAGGTCAGTGAATTGACCGAGTTGTTGGCGCAACCCTGAACCATCATCTATAAAGAAGCCCCCCGTCAGAGTCCTGCGTTGCGGGGTTCGCAGGCGCGGGGCTTTTTTGTATGATGTCCGACCCGTGCGCACAGGGCGCCGATTGAGGTTGAGCATGCAGGCCGTAGAAGTGAAGAGCTTCCTTGAAGGAAAGCTGCCAGGAACGCTGGTAGAAGTTGAAGGCGAAGGCTGCAACTTCCAGCTGAACGTGATCAGCGATGAACTGGCGGCGTTGAGCCCGGTGAAGCGTCAGCAGCAGGTCTATGCCCATTTGAACCCATGGATCACCGATGGCAGCATCCATGCGGTCACTATGAAATTTTTCAGCCGCGCGGCCTGGGCCGAGCGCACCTGAGCCCTAGGGCGTCGAGATACTAATGGATAAATTGATTATTACCGGTGGCGCTCGTCTTGATGGCGAGATCCGCATTTCCGGCGCGAAGAACTCCGCCCTGCCGATTCTGGCCGCGACCTTGCTGTGCGATGGCCCGGTCACCGTTGGCAACCTGCCGCACCTGCACGACATCACCACCATGATCGAGCTGTTCGGGCGCATGGGCATCGAGCCGGTGATCGACGAGAAGCTCAGCGTCGAAATCGACCCGCGCACCATCAAGACCCTGATCGCCCCGTACGAACTGGTGAAAACCATGCGTGCGTCGATTCTGGTACTGGGTCCTATGGTCGCGCGTTTCGGTGAAGCCGAAGTCGCACTGCCTGGTGGTTGCGCCATCGGTTCGCGTCCGGTCGACCTGCACATTCGCGGTCTGGAAGCCATGGGCGCGGTCATCGACGTCGAAGGCGGCTACATCAAGGCCAAGGCACCTGAAGGTGGCTTGCGCGGCGCGCACTTCTTCTTCGACACCGTCAGCGTGACCGGTACCGAAAACATCATGATGGCCGCTGCTCTGGCCAAGGGCCGCAGCGTGTTGCAGAACGCCGCGCGCGAGCCTGAAGTAGTCGACCTGGCGAACTTCCTCAATGCCATGGGCGCCAAGGTTTCCGGCGCCGGCACCGACACCATCACCATCGATGGCGTCGAGCGCCTGGGTTCGGCTTTCTACAAAGTCATGCCTGACCGTATCGAAACCGGCACCTACCTGGTCGCTGCTGCCGTGACCGGTGGCCGCGTCAAGGTCAAGGACACCGATCCGACCATCCTCGAAGCAGTGCTGGAAAAGCTGCGTGAAGCCGGTGCGGAAATCACCTGCGGTGAAGACTGGATCGAGCTGAACATGCACGGCAAGCGCCCGAAAGCGGTCAACGTGCGCACTGCGCCGTACCCGGCGTTCCCGACCGACATGCAGGCCCAGTTCATCTCGCTCAACGCCATTGCCGAAGGCACTGGTGCGGTGATCGAGACGATCTTCGAAAACCGTTTCATGCACGTGTACGAACTGCACCGCATGGGCGCGCACATCCAGGTTGAAGGCAACACCGCGATCGTCACCGGTATCGAGAAACTCAAGGGCGCGCCAGTCATGGCCACCGACCTGCGCGCGTCGGCCAGCCTGGTGATCTCGGCGCTGGTTGCCGAAGGCGACACGCTGATCGACCGCATCTACCACATCGACCGTGGTTACGAGTGCATCGAAGAAAAACTGCAAATGCTGGGTGCCAAGATCCGCCGCGTTCCGGGCTGATCGCTGCATCGGGACACACGGACGTGTCCACTGAATTCGTTTCGAGTCGAGGGTGTACGCACCCTCGATGTGTGTCCGGCGCCGATTGCGACCGGGCATGAGTACCTTGATAAGGACTGACGTTTCCCATGTTGACCATCGCACTGTCCAAGGGCCGCATCCTTGACGACACCCTGCCGCTTCTCGCTGAAGCGGGCATCGTGCCGACCGAGAATCCGGACAAGAGCCGCAAGCTGATCATTCCCACGACCCAGGACGACGTGCGTCTGCTGATCGTGCGTGCCACCGACGTGCCGACCTATGTCGAGCATGGCGCGGCCGACCTCGGCGTCGCCGGTAAGGACGTGCTGATGGAATACAGCGGCCAGGGCCTGTACGAGCCGCTGGACCTGCAGATCGCTCAGTGCAAGCTGATGACCGCCGGCAAGATCGGCGCGGCCGAGCCCAAGGGCCGTCTGCGCGTGGCGACCAAGTTCGTCAACGTTGCCAAGCGTTATTACGCCGAGCAGGGCCGTCAGGTCGACATCATCAAGCTGTACGGCTCGATGGAGCTGGCGCCGCTGATCGGGCTGGCCGACAAGATCATCGACGTGGTCGACACCGGCAACACCCTGCGCGCCAACGGCCTGGAACCCCAGGAACTGATCGCCACGATCAGCTCGCGTCTGGTCGTCAACAAGGCTTCAATGAAAATGCAGCACGCCCGGATCCAGGCGTTGATCGACACCCTGCGCAACGCAGTGGAATCGCGACACCGCGGCTGATCTACCTGCGCGGCCCGAGGCCGCGCCGTCTATCCGCCTCATAGCCAGAATTCTCAGGTGCCCAAGCGGATCGAATGCTAGTTTCGGGCGCCTGAGTTATTTGCCATTCCTATGAGGCTCTCGCTATGACCGCAACCACTGCAATTCGCCGACTCAACGCTGCTGACCCGGATTTCGCGCATCATCTGGATCATCTGCTGAGCTGGGAAAGTGTGTCTGACGACTCGGTCAATCAGCGCGTGCTGGACATCATCAAGGCTGTGCGCGAGCGCGGTGACGCGGCGCTGGTCGAGTTCACCCAGAAGTTCGACGGCCTCGAAGTCGCCTCGATGGCCGACCTGATCCTGCCGCGCGAGCGCCTGGAGCTGGCCCTGACCCGTATCACTGTGCCGCAACGCGAGGCCTTGGAAAAAGCCGCCGCCCGCGTGCGCAGCTATCACGAAAAACAGAAGCAGGATTCCTGGAGCTACACCGAGGCTGACGGCACGGTGCTCGGCCAGAAAGTCACGCCACTGGATCGCGCAGGCCTTTACGTGCCGGGCGGCAAGGCCTCGTATCCGTCGTCGGTATTGATGAACGCGATTCCGGCCAAGGTCGCCGGCGTGACCGAAGTGGTCATGGTCGTGCCGACCCCGCGCGGTGAAATCAACGAGCTGGTGCTGGCCGCTGCCTGCATCGCCGGTGTCGACCGCGTGTTCACCATCGGCGGCGCGCAAGCGGTTGCCGCACTGGCGTACGGCACCGAAAGCGTGCCGCGTGTCGACAAGGTTGTCGGCCCGGGCAATATCTATGTGGCCACGGCCAAGCGCCATGTGTTCGGCCAGGTCGGCATCGATATGATCGCCGGCCCTTCGGAAATTCTTGTGGTCTGCGACGGCCAGACCGATCCGGACTGGATTGCCATGGACCTGTTCTCCCAGGCCGAGCACGACGAAGACGCGCAAGCGATTCTGGTCAGCCCCGACGCCGAGTTCCTCGACAAGGTGGCTGCGAGCATCGACAAACTGCTGCCGACCATGGACCGCGCGACCATCATCGAAACTTCGATCAATGGCCGTGGTGCGCTGATTCAGGTGAGCGACATGGCCCAAGCCATCGAAGTCGCCAACCGCATCGCCCCGGAACACCTGGAATTGTCGGTCGCCGATCCACAAGCCTGGCTGCCGCAAATTCGCCACGCCGGTGCGATCTTCATGGGCCGCCACACTTCCGAAGCGTTGGGCGATTACTGCGCCGGTCCGAACCACGTGTTGCCGACTTCCGGCACCGCGCGCTTCTCCTCGCCGCTGGGCGTCTACGACTTCCAGAAGCGCTCGTCGATCATCTTCTGCTCCGAGGCCGGCGCTTCCGAGCTGGGCAAAACAGCATCGGTACTGGCCCGTGGTGAATCGCTGAGCGCCCACGCACGCAGCGCCGAATACCGCATCAAAGACCAAGACTTTCTGAAAGGGCAGGGGAACTGAGCGATGAGTAAATTCTGGAGCCCGTTCGTCAAGGATCTGGTGCCCTACGTGCCGGGCGAACAGCCGAAGCTGACCAAACTGGTCAAGCTCAATACCAACGAAAATCCGTATGGCCCGTCGCCAAAAGCACTGGCGGCGATGCAAGCCGAACTCAACGACAACTTGCGCCTGTACCCGGACCCGAACAGTGATCTGCTGAAAAACGCCGTTGCCGAATATTACGGCGTGCAAACCAGTCAGGTGTTCCTTGGCAACGGTTCGGACGAAGTGCTCGCGCACATCTTCCACGGTCTGCTGCAACACGACCAGCCGCTGCTGTTCCCGGACATCAGCTACAGCTTCTATCCGGTCTACTGCGGTCTGTACGGGATTGAATTCGATGCGGTGCCACTGGATGCACAATTCCAGATCAACCCGGCCGACTACGCCAAACCGAATGGCGGGATCATTTTCCCCAACCCGAACGCCCCGACCGGATGCTTGCTGGCGCTGGACGCCGTCGAGCAAATCCTCAAGGCCAGTCCTGATTCGGTCGTGGTCGTGGATGAGGCGTACATCGACTTCGGCGGCGAGACGGCGATCAGTCTGGTGGACCGCTATCCGAATCTGCTGGTGACGCAGACGCTGTCCAAGTCACGCTCGCTGGCCGGCCTGCGTGTCGGTCTGGCGGTAGGGCATCCGGACCTGATCGAAGCGCTGGAGCGGATCAAGAACAGCTTCAACTCCTATCCACTGGATCGTCTGGCGATTGTCGGCGCGGCGGCGGCTTTCGAAGATCGCGAGTATTTCGACAAGACCTGTCGTCAGGTGATCGAGAGCCGCGAATGGGTGGTGGCGCAGTTGCAGGCTAAAGGCTTTGAAGTGCTGCCGTCGGCGGCCAACTTCATCTTCGCTCGCCACCCGCAGCATGACGCGGCGGGCCTGGCGGCCAAGCTGCGCGAGCAGGGCGTGATCGTGCGGCACTTCAAGCAGGAACGGATTGCGCAGTTCCTGCGGATATCGGTGGGTACGCCGGAGCAGAATCAGGCGTTGATCAACGGCCTTGGCGACCTCTAAAAGCAAAAGCCCCTCACCCTAGCCCTCTCCCAGAGGGAGAGGGGACTGAATGGGGAATATTGGAGAGGCTCACCGACTTGAACGATTTGTATTGAATCCATAATCAACTCGGTCTTTCAGGTCGATGTATCCCGCAAGACAACTCG
>NZ_JBEOPW010000014.1:0-160753 GCF_040310465.1 Pseudomonas sp. H26/SER47-MNA-CIBAN-0231
GATCTAAAACCGTCCACCATGTCTCCGAACATGTGTCCACCATGTCCCCGGTACATACACTCCCAGAGGGAGAGGGAACTGACCGAGGTGCTTGGTGCAGATACGCCGACCTGGGAAACCGAGTCGAACACAAATTCTGAAAAAACCCTCACCCTAGCCCTCTCCCAAAGGGAGAGGGAACTGACCGAGGTGCTTGGTGGAAATACGCCGACCTGGGAAACCGAGTCGAAAACAAATTCTGAAAAGCTTGAAAATCGGCTCCCTCTCCCTCGGGAGAGGGCTGGGGTGAGGGGCTGCGGTTCAAGCCACGCAGCCACACTCAAGCCGAAAGCGAAACGTTCTGAGCCAGCTCTTCAACGCGACAAAGCCGCCACACCAGACCGCGCCGCATGCAGCTTTTTATAGCTTTCGATCAAGCGCAAATGCCGATCCAGCCCTTCCAGCTTCATGCTCGTCGGTGTCAGGCCATAGAACCGCACACTGCCATTCACCGAACCAATCGCCGCATCCATACGCTCGTCACCAAACATCCGACGGAAGTTGGCCTCGTAGTCTTCCAACTCGAGATCCTCGTCCAGCTCCATCTCCAGCACCACATTCACAGCCTGATAGAACAAGCCGCGCTCAACAGTGTTGTCGTTGTATTGCAGGAATGCCTCAACCAGATCCTTGGCCTCGTCAAACTTCTGCAGCGCGAGGTAGATCAGCAGGCGCAGTTCCAGAATCGTCAACTTGCCCCACGGTGTGTTGTCATCGAACTCGATGCCGATCAGCGTGGTGATATCGGTGTAGTCATCCTGCTCACTGCGTTCCAGGCCCTGGACCAGATTGCGCAGGCCAACCTTACTGAGGTTGTGCAAGTTGAGGATGTCGGCGCGGAATTGCAGGGCTTTGTTGGTGTTGTCCCAGATCAGGTCTTCGACCGGGTAGATCTCCGAGTAATCCGGCACGAGGATGCGGCAGGCCTTGGCGCCGATGTGCTCGTAGACCGCCATGTAGACTTCCTTGCCCATGTCTTCGAGGATGCCGAACAGGGTCGCGGCTTCTTCGGCATTGGAGTTTTCGCCTTGGCCTGAGAAGTCCCATTCGACGAATTCGAAGTCTGGCTTGGCACTGAAGAAGCGCCACGACACCACACCGCTGGAATCGATGAAGTGCTCAACGAAGTTGTTCGGCTCGGTCACTGCCTGCCCGGAGAAAGTCGGCTGCGGCAAGTCGTTGAGGCCTTCGAAGCTGCGGCCCTGGAGCAGTTCGGTCAGGCTGCGTTCCAGCGCGACTTCCAGGCTCGGGTGCCCGCCGAAGGAAGCGAAGACGCCGCCAGTGCGCGGGTTCATCAGGGTCACGCACATCACCGGGAATTCACCGCCCAGCGAGGCATCCTTGACCAGCACCGGGAAGCCCTGCTCTTCCAGGCCTTTGATGCCGGCGAGGATGCTCGGGTATTTTTCCAGTACCTCTTGCGGTACGTCCGGCAGGGCCATTTCGCCTTCGAGGATTTCGCGTTTGACTGCGCGCTCGAAAATTTCCGACAGGCACTGCACCTGCGCTTCGGCCAAGGTGTTGCCGGCGCTCATGCCGTTGCTGAGGTAGAGGTTTTCGATCAGGTTCGACGGGAAGTACACCACTTCACCGTCCGACTGGCGCACGAACGGCAGCGAGCAGATGCCGCGCTGGGTGTTGCCGGAGTTGGTGTCGTACAGGTGCGAGCCACGCAGTTCGCCGTCGCGGTTGTAAATGCCGAGGGTGTAGTCGTCGAGAATCTCGCTGGGCAATTCGTCCTTCGGACCCGGCTTGAACCATTTCTCGTCCGGATAATGGACGAATTCGGCGTTGGCGATGTCTTCGCCCCAGAACTGGTCGTTATAGAAGAAGTTGCAATTGAGGCGCTCGATGAACTCGCCCAGCGCCGACGCCAGTGCGCCCTCCTTGGTCGCGCCCTTGCCGTTGGTGAAGCACATCGGCGAATGCGCATCGCGAATGTGCAGCGACCAGACGTTGGGCACGATGTTGCGCCACGAAGCGATTTCGATCTTCATGCCGAGGTCGGCAAGGATCTTCGACATGTTGGCAATGGTCTGTTCCAGCGGCAGGTCCTTGCCGGCGATATAGGTGCCTGCCTGGGAATCGGACTGCGGCATCAACAAGGCCTGGGCATCGGCGTCGAGGTTGTCGACTTCTTCGATTATGAACTCGGGGCCGGTCTGCACCACTTTCTTCACGGTGCAACGGTCGATGGAACGCAGGATGCCCTGGCGATCCTTGTCCGAGATGTCGGCGGGCAATTCGACCTGGATCTTGAAGATCTGGTTGTAGCGGTTTTCCGGGTCGACGATGTTGTTCTGCGACAGGCGAATGTTCTCTGTCGGAATATTGCGCGTGTCGCAGTACAGCTTGACGAAGTAAGCCGCGCACAAGGCCGACGACGCCAGGAAGTAGTCGAACGGCCCCGGTGCCGAGCCATCGCCCTTGTAGCGAATGGGCTGATCGGCGATCACCGTGAAGTCGTCGAACTTGGCTTCAAGTCGAAGGTTGTCGAGAAAGTTGACCTTGATTTCCATGCGGGATTACCAGAATACGGCTAAACGAATGGCGGCCATTATCCGGTTTTTGTGCGGGAAGTCTCGCCCTTTCGGGATTCGCCGCTGGCCGGCGCTGCTGGAAATTCCAACGGATTCGCTACACTTTGAAAAAATCCAGGCGATACCAATAACAACAATCTGAACATTGTGCGCTCGCCATTGTTCTAGATTCAGAAGACACCGGATCAAGGACGAGCACATGGCCGTTACTCTCCCTGCGCAGCCAATCCCCACCCCGCAACGCGCCGTGACCCGGCGCCTGGCCATCGCCGTTGGCGCACTGTTCGTTGCGGGTGTCATCGCCGCGATCAGCACCTTGCTTGGGATCGCCAATACCCTTGACGCGAAGGATCTGGAACAGAACCAGTTCTATTCCGTGCGCGCCGTGGAAAACCGCATCACCGCGTCGAAAAACTACATCACCAGTTATGCCTACTGGACCCGCGCCTATGAAGCCTTGAGCGGGCCGATCGACGTCAACTGGGCCTATACCGAACAGAACATGGGCAAGACCCTGTTCACCAGCGACGGCTACGACGGCGTGTTCGTCCTCGATCGCAATCGCACCAAGTACGCGGTGATTCGCGGGCAGATGGTTGAAACCGACGTATCCAGCGTACTGCAAGCGCCCGCCTCGGCGCTGGTCGAGCAGGTGCTGAGTCAGCCTGATCTGACCAAGCCGATCAGCAGTTATTCATTGTTCGAAGGCTGGCCGGCGCTGATCACCGCTGCCGCGATCATTCCCAACGACGAGCGCCCGCTGGATGAACTGAGAAACACCTCGGTGCTGGTGTTCGTCGACAAGCTGACCCCGACCAAACTGCGCAAGATCGGCAGCGGTTATGGCCTGACGAATCTGACCCTGGTCCCGGACGGTACCATTGAGAAAGGCCATCCAAGCGTGCCCCTCGACAGCACCGGCTACAGCCTGGTCGCCGACCTGCAACGGCCCGGTCAACAATTGCTGTGGACGCTGGTGCCGCCGCTCGGCGCGACGTTTCTGGTGCTGATGCTGCTCACCGCCTATTTTTTCCGCCATGCATTGCGCTCATCGCAATACGTCGACAACAGCATTCATGCCATGCAGGCCTCGAATCAGGCACTCGAGAAAGCCAATCATGCCCTCGAAGCCAGTGAAGAACGCTTTCGCGCCGTGGCCGAAGCGGCGTCGGACTGGATCTGGGAAGTTGATGATCAGTTGGCGCTGACCTATCTGTCGGCGCGCTTCAGCGAAGTCACCGGCTACCCGCAAGCCCTGTGGCTGGGCCAGGACATCGGCGAATTACTGACTTGCGACACCACACCACTGGAGCTGTGGCTGCGCAAACTCAGCGAAGAAAACAGCGCCGGCGATTTGCGCTGTACTTATCGCGATCACTCCGGGCAGCCACGCCACTGCCGGCTCTCGGCGCGGCCGATTTTCGACAAGGACAGCGTCGTCGGCTATCGCGGCACTGCCAGCGACATCACCGACGAAGTCGCCGCCCATGCGCAGATCCAGCACCTGTCGATGCACGACGCCCTGACCGGCCTGCCCAACCGCAACAAACTGGCGCGCTATCTGGATGAAGTGCTGATATTGAAAGAACACTCGCCACCGCTGTCGCTGCTGATGATCGATCTGGACAACTTCAAACCGATCAACGATTCCCTCGGCCATCCTGCCGGTGACGCGGTACTCCAGGAAGTCGCCACGCGTCTGCGCGAATGCACCCGCGAGCACGACCTCGTCGCCCGCCTCGGTGGTGATGAATTCGTCGTGGTGCTCAATGGCATGGACAGCCATAACGAGATCGACAAATTCTGCACACGGCTGATCGGCAGCCTGCATCAGCCGATCCTCTACGAACAGCATCCGCTGCATATCGGCGCCAGTGTCGGCATCGCCCTGAGTCGTCGACACGGTTTCGTCGCCAGCGATCTGATTCGCTACGCCGACATCGCGCTGTATCAGGCCAAATCCGACGGCAAGAACACCTGGTGCTACTTCGAAGCGCACATGAGCGACCAGATCCAGACGCGTCGGCAAATGGAAGATGACCTGCGCCATGCGCTCAAGCACAACGAGTTCGTCCTGCACTACCAGCCGCGCTACAAGGTCGACGGCAAGCACATCGTTTCGGTGGAAGCGCTGGTGCGCTGGCAGCATCCGACCCAGGGCTTGCTCGGGCCGGACGTGTTCATTCCGCTGGCCGAGCAGACCGACCTGATCGTCCCGCTGGGCCGCTGGGTGTTGCGCGAAGCCTGCGAAACCGCACTGGAATGGCCCCATGACATTCTGCTGTCGGTCAACCTCTCGCCTGCGCAGTTCGCCCTCAGCGATGTTGTCGAGGATGTTCGTGAAGTGCTGGTGGATACGCGTTTCCCGGCCAGCCGTCTGGAGCTGGAGATCACCGAAAACGTGATGCTCAACGACACCGATGGCGCGCTGACCACCATGAATCAGCTCAAGGAGCTCGGCGTACGTCTGAACATGGACGACTTCGGCACCGGTTATTCGTCGCTCGGTTATCTGCGCGCTTATCCGTTCGACGGGATCAAGATCGACAAACGCTTTATCGCCTCGATCAGCAGCGGCACCAACGACCGTGCCGTGGTGCAGGCGATCATCGGTTTGGGCAAAGCCATGGGACTGACGGTGACGGCCGAAGGCGTAGAGACCGAGGAGCAACTGGCGATTCTCGGTAAAGATCAATGCAACGAGGTGCAGGGTTATTTCATGAGTCGGCCGATCGACAAGGCGGCTTTTGCTGATCTGCTACGGGCTTCGCGACTGTCGCTAGTGAGCAAAAAAGGTCGGGTGACGTGAATATCAGCCATCGCTGGCAACGCGGACCTTGCCGCTGAACACGCGGAAACCGAAGGTGTTGTAGGCCAGGGTGATGGGGATCAGCACGGCGAATCCGACCAGCATGAAGATCTGGCTGTTGGGGCTTGATGCTGCTTCGCTCAAGGTCAGATCCGGCGGAATGATGAAGGGATACAGCGCGACCAGCATCACCGCGAAAGCCAGCACGAAAACGCCCAGTGCGGCGAACAGCGGGATGAAGTCGAAGCGGCTGTGAAAGCCTTTGCTGAATACCCATCCCAGAGCACAGAGGATGACCCCTGCCGGCAACCACAGCCGAATTTCGGCAAGCCGCCGGGCGTATTGCGGCTGCAACGTCGCCGTCCATGCGATCAGCAGCAGCAATAACGCCACGACGACCAGCGCCAAGACGCGGGCCTGGCGGGCCGAGTGCTGCTGCAATTCATCCAGGGTCCGCCAGTACAACCAGCACGTCCCCAGCCAGACGTAACCGAGCACCAGCACCAAACCGCAAAACACCGGGAACGGATTCAGCCAGTCGCGGCCATCGCCAATGTACTGACCGCCCTGATGCGCAACGCCTTGCACGAGAGTGCCGAGCACCATGCCCTGGACAAACCCGGTCAGCAGCGAAGCCAGGGCCAGCACGCCGTCGACGATGCGCTTGCGTCGCTCGTTCGGTGCGTAATCGCGAAATTCCAGCGCCATGGCCCGCGCGATCAAGGCGAGGAACATCACGATAAAAGGCACGTACAAGGCCGGCAGCAAGATCGCATACGCCAGCGGAAACAACGCCAGCAGCCCGCCGCCACCGAGCACCAGCCAGGTTTCGTTGGCGTCCCATACCGGCAGAATCGTCACCGCCATCACCCTGCGCTGCTTGCTGCAAGCCGTGAGCCCCATGAGCATGCCGACACCCAGATCGGTGCCGTCGAGCAGCACATAGTTCATCACCGAGAACGCCAGTGCGGCAGCGCACAACAGGGTCAGCCAGTCGGTGTCCATGTCTGCGACTCCTCAGTGCCCGGTTTCGTCGGCAAGGGTGGGCTGCGGCCCGGGTTGATCCTGCTGTGGCGGCTCGCGCAACAGGCGCAGCAACACCCACAGACCGATGCCGAAGATCAACAGATAAAACAGCAGAATCAGCCACGTCGACCCGACGACTTGAGCCCTGGACACCGATGACAGGCTGTCCGCCGTGCGCAGCAATGCGTAAACCGTAAACGGCTGTCGCCCCACTTCGGTGACGACCCAGCCGCTGAGCATCGCCAGAAACCCGGCCGGCGCCAGCAGCACGCACGCGCCCAGCCAGCGCCGCGCCGTGTACAGGCGATTACGTCGGCGCAGGAACAGGCTGACCACACCCTGCCCAAGCATCAGCAGTCCCAGCCCGACCATCAGCCGGAACGCGAAAAACACCGGCGCCACGGGCGGGATGTCCTCAGCCGGAAATTCATCAAGCGCGGCGATGGTGCTGGTCAGGTCATGCTGCAGATAGAGGGAGCCGATGCGTGGAATGGCCACTTCCCAATGGTTGCGGCGCTCTTGCATATCCGGCCATGCGAACAGGCGCAGTGGCTCCCCTGCCCCTTGGTCCGGGCGCGTCCATGAGCCTTCGATGGCCGCCACTTTCTGCGGCTGAGCGTGCAAACTGTGCCGGCCATGCAGGTCCCCGACAACAATCTGCACCGGCATCAGCAGCGCAATCACCCACAGCGCCATGGAGAATTGCAGGCGAGCACGCGGGTTGTCCGGGGCCTTGCGCAATTGCCAGGCACTGATCCCGGCAATCAGCGTCGCGCTGCCGATGAGCACGGCAAGCAGCATATGCGCCAGACGATAGGGAAACGAAGGATTGAAGATGATTGCCCACCAGTCCTCGGCGAGGAAACGCCCGTCCGCGCCAATCGAATAGCCGGCGGGGGTTTGCATCCATGAGTTGGCGGAAAGAATCCAGAACGCGCTGATCAGCGAGCCCACCGCCACCGCACACGTGGCAAAAAAGTGCAGACGCGGACCGACCTTCTTCAGGCCGAACAGCATGATGCCGAGAAATCCCGCTTCGATGAAAAACGCCGCCATCACTTCATAGAACATCAGCGGACCGAGGACATCACCGGCCTGCACCGACAGCCGCGACCAGTTGAGGCCGAACTGATACTCCAGAATCAATCCCGACGCCGTGCCCACTGCGACATTCAGCGCAAACACTTTGAGCCAGTAGCGATAGACATCCAGATAAACCTGGCGCCCGGTCCTCAACCACAACGCTTCCAGCACCATAAGGAAATTCGCCAGACCGATGCTGAACGCCGCCAGCACGATGTGGAAACTGATCGTGATCGCAAACTGGGCGCGGGCCGCCATCAGGGCCGAATCAACGGGCTCCATCCATCAGCCGCTGTAGAACACAGCCAGCTTGTTGCCTTCAGGATCGCGCAGATAGGCCACGTAAAAATCCGGCGTATAGGCCTCGCGAGTGCCCGGCGGTCCTTCATTGCTGCCGCCACTGTCGAGCCCGGCCTTGTGCACCTGATCGACCTGGTGCCGCGAGTCGGCGCGAAATGCCGGCATCATGCCGTTGCCGGGTGTCGCCGACTCACCATCGAACGGTTGCGAGATGTGCACACTCCCGGGCCCGTTGGACTTGTCGGCGCAATCGGGCAAGTAGAAACAGTAGTGTTCTTCACGGTCATGCCGGTAGCCAAGCGGCGTCAGGATCGCCTTGTAAAAAGCCGCCGAACGCTCGACATCGTTGGCGCCGATAAACAGATAACTGAGCATGAGACGTCCTCCGATGGCAGCTGTCAGCGCTGTGGCTGTTCCTCGTTCAGGGTAAAAATGTTGCCGGCGTCACGCACTAATTGGCGCCATTCGGCACTGGTGATCAGGCCTTGCTCCTCCATCTGATCCGCAGCCTTGAGCAGCTCGTCATACTGCTGTTCCGGATCCAGATCGCCCTCGGCCTGCTCCGCCATCCTGCGCCATGCCGCCAGTGATGCCTTCTTTTGCTGATCGAACATACGGGTATCTCCTGATGGACTTACCCGGTAGAAAAAACAGCGCGACAGAGGTTCAGGGCAGACGACGGATGGACGGTTGATACGCAAAACCTTGTAGGAGTGAGCCTGCTCGCGATAGCGATATATCTTTCAAAACATTTGAATGTGCCTCCGTCATCGCGAGCAGGCTCGCTCCCACAAAAGCAAAAGCAAAGCAGCGCAGCTGCCCGCGGCGAAGCCGCCCCACTCAACAATGAGCGCAAGCTCGAGTGCTTTTGATCTTGCTTTTGATCCACCGGCGACGTCGGAAGGCTGAGTGGAGGGATTGATCCGGGCGTGGGAGCGCAGCGACCGTTCGACGAAGTCGAACACAGCGGAAGGAGGTGCAGCGAAGCAAACCGTAGCCGCTGCGCCCGGATCAGTCCCGTAGCGAAGGAACCCCGAGCCCGCGAGGGGCCGAACGTAGGAGCAAGCCTTTTCGGTTACCTTTTCGGCGTTTGGAAAAGGTGACTCGCCGTAAGGGCGAAACCGCCAGCCGCAACACCACAAAAAACGGATATCCACCCAAACCAACCAAAGCCTGGTCGGCCCAAAGGCCGCCAAGCCCCAAAAAACCCGCAAATGTCAAAACCGCTCAGCCACCCGCTTGTACGCATAATCCGGCTCCCGATACTTGCCCGGCTTCTGCCGTTTCGGCAACTCGACCTTGTCGCGCTTCACCTCTTCATAGGGGATGCGACTGAGCAGATCAGTGATGATGTTCAGCCGTGCACGACGTTTGTCGTTGGAGTCGGCAACCCTCCACGGCGCCCAATCGGTATCGGTATGCTTGAACATCTCGTCCCGCGCCCGTGAGTAGTCATACCAGCGGCTGTAGGATTTCAGATCCATTGGTGTCAATTTCCAGGTCTTGCGCCCGTCATTGATTCGCGCTTCGAGCCGGCGGGTCTGCTCCTCCGGACTGACCTCAAGCCAGTACTTGAGCAGGATCACCCCCGAATCAACGATGGCGTTCTCCACCCAGGGAATCGACTTGAGAAACTTGTCGGCCTGCTCCTCGGTGCAAAAGCCCATGACCCGTTCGACACCGGCGCGGTTGTACCAACTGCGGTCGAAAATCACCACCTCACCGCCCGCCGGCAGATGCGGCAGGTAGCGCTGCACATGCATCTGGCTCTTTTCGCGATCGGTTGGCGCCGGCAGTGCCATCACGCGGAACACCCGTGGGCTGACGCGTTCCGTGATCGCCTTGATCACCCCGCCCTTGCCCGCACCGTCGCGCCCTTCGAAAACAATACACACCTTGACACCTTTGGCGATGACCCACTCCTGCAGCTTGACCAATTCAATGTGCAGCTTGCGCAGCTGTTCCAGATAGTCCTTGTTTTTCAAGCGCGGGCGTTCAATTGCCTTTGCAGGTTTCTTCTTGTCTTTCGCCATGAACCTTTCCTCGCGCTTCAACAGCCCGCTGAATTTGTTTATTGACCCGATGGCCCTGATCCGTGAGGTTAGTTCACGCCCGGTTGTTTGCCATCGCCGGGCAAAAAAGCCCTGTCGCCATGTGTTTCCTGGGTTTGTTCCGACGTCGCACTGTTCATTGCCCGATCCCCTGTTTGCTGGAGTTTTTTCGATGCCGTCGCCCAAATCATTGCCCACTGCCCTGCTCGGTCTGGCCCTGGCCTGCCCGGTGATGGCCGAGACCCGAGGTCTGCAGCTGGGGCAAGTGCTGATTTCGGCAGATCAGCGCAGTGGCAGCGATGCAGCGGTCGAAGAAGCGCGGGAACGCCTTGAGCAGGTTCCCGGCGGCACCAACGTGGTCGACATGCGCCAGCCGATTCAGGGCCGCATTGCCAGCAATCAGGATGTGCTGGCCTATCAGCCGGGGGTGTATGCACAGTCGGCGGGCAACGAAGGCGTGAAGATTTCCATCCGTGGTTCAGGCATCAACCGCGCACCCGGCGCCCACGCCTCGGGGCTGTACACGATGCTGGATGGCTTGCCCCTCACCGGCCCCGGCGGCACACCGTATGAATTGCTCGAGCCACTGTGGGTCGAGCATGTCGAAGTGCTACGCGGCGCCAATGGCTTCGATCGCGGCGCGCTGGCGCTGGGCGGCGCTATCGATTACGTCAGCCACACCGGTTACACCGCGCCGAAACTGCAAGTGCGCTACGCCACCGGCAGCCATGGCTATCAGCAGCGCCAGGTCAGCTCCGGGCAAGTGCTGGGCGATTTCGATTACTACGTGTCGCTGACCGATGCCAACGCCGACGGCTATCAGGACCCCACCGCCAGCGAGAGCAAAGGCCTGATCGCCAACTTCGGCTATCGCTTCAACCCGAATCTGGAAACCCGCTTCTATTTCCGCTATCGCGAAACCGACAACGACCTCGCCGGTCGCGTGACCAAGCATTCCATCGAACACAGCCCACGGGCAGCCAACCCGGCGTATGTGGCCCGCGATGACAGCCGCAAGCAGCCCGGCAGTACCTTCATCGGCAACAAGACCACGTTCTACCTCGACGACGATTCGAGCATCCAGACCGGCCTCGTCTACCACGACTACCCAATGGATTTGCGCGAAGGCCCGAACCGGCTGAAGGTGGCTTATACCGACGTCAGCGGCACCTTCGACTACAAGCGCCGCGACACCCTGTTCGGCATGGAAAGCCGCAGCAACGTCGGCCTGCGCGTGACCAAGCACCTGCCCAACGACGGCGCCAGCGAGTTCGTGCGCATCCCGAGTGGCAACACCGCCAGCTATGCCCCTGGCACGCGGATGCGCAACTTCACTTATCAGGGTTCGGACACCGTCCTGCATTTCGGCAATGACCTGGAAATTGCCGACGACCTCTGGCTGACCACCGGCCTCGCCGCGATCTACACCCGCCGCGAAAGCGCCGTGACCTATCCGCAGGGCGGCGGCAAAACCAGTCTCAGCGACTGGGACTATGCACCGCGCATCGGCCTGCGCTATCAGATCACCCCCGACGTGCAAGTGTTCGGCAACCTCAGCCGCTCCGTCGAAGCACCGCACCCGTGGTCGCTGATCTACAGCTCCAACGTGCGCTTCCCTGCCGGCAACGGCGCCGCCACCGGCACCCAGCGCGACCCGGTCGAACTGCAAAACCAGACTGCAACCACTCTGGAAATCGGTGGCCGGGGCGACAGCCATTTGGGCGAATGGAGCCTGGCCTGGTACTACGCGCAAGTTCGTCACGAACTGCTCTCGGTACTGCCGGACGCCAACGCCGTCACGCCCTACGAACTTAACGCCAGCCCGACCGTGCACCAAGGCATCGAGGCCAGCCTCAACAGCAAACTCTGGACCGCCGCCGACGGCCGCCAGCTGAGCTTGCGCCAGGCCTACACCTTCAGCGACTTCCACTACCGCGACGACGAACGCTTCGGCGACAACCGCCTGCCGGGCCTGCCGATGCATTATTACCAGGGCGAACTGCGTTACGACTGGCCGCAGGGCTTCTTCGCCGCCGTGAACACGCAACTAGTCTCCAAAGTTGCCGTGGACTACGCCAACAGCTACTACGCCGACCCGTACGCCCTGTTTGGCGCCACGCTGGGCTACAACGCCCCGAAGGGCGACTGGCAAGGTTGGGTCGACATGCGCAACCTGACCGGCAAGCGTTATGCGGCAACGGTCACGCCGGGGTATGACGACAAAGGTCTGGATGCCGCGCGGTCGACTCCGGGTGAAGGGATGGGGGTTTATGTTGGGGTTTCGTGGAGTTTGTTGTGAGGCCTGTTGGCTGTAGACGGACAACTCCAGCCAATCTGCACTACGCTGGCTAGCGATATGAGACAGCTTGCGGAGGGTTCGCTCAATGACAGTCTGCTGCCCTGATTGTGGGTTCACCACCGATAACCTTCCGCCCACGCATAAATGCCCTGAGTGCGGAGAGTTTTCCCACGATTGGTTGATTTACGACTGGGAAGAATTTGCTGCGATCAAACGTCGGCACATCAAGTACAACGTCGCGATTCTTGGGGCATTGCTGATCAATGTGCTTCTGGCCCTCGCGCTTCAGTCCAGCAATGCTTTCCAGTGGTTTCTGACGCTATTGGCGATACCGGCGATCATCAGCTGCCTTCGTTGTCGCAGACAATTACGGGCGAGGTCAGCGTATAAAGGCCATGAATCTGGCGTTGTTTTTCCATGGTTTAGCGGGTTGGGTGGTCTTTAATGGCTTTGCAATAAGGAGCTCTTGCCAGCCCGACGTCCTCTTGCAATACGAATCCGAAACGCAACAAGCAGTGGCAAGCCCTTCAAGGAAGATGTAGATGCGCGAACGCAAAGCAGCACGATTACTGGTCATAAGTCCTTCGCAAGAAGTTCTGCTTTTCAGATTTATCCATGAAAACGGCGCCTTGGCCGGCAGAAATTACTGGGCAACCCCAGGCGGCGGCCTTGAAAGCGACGAAACGTTCCATGACGCTGCAATACGTGAGTTGCTTGAGGAAACCGGCATAGAGGCCAGCGCCGTTGAGGGACCTGTAGCGCACCGTGATTTTTCCATGCTATTACCCAGCGGCGAAACAGTACTCGCGGTCGAACAATATTTCGTCGTGCATACGCCAAGCGAGCGGCTATCCAGAACTGGCTGGACTCAGGAAGAAACCGAGGTCATGGCCGATCATCGTTGGTGGTCCGCTGAATCGCTACGAGGCACCGACGATCAGATATGGCCCGAGAGGCTGGATGAAATGCTGGTGAATGCAGGCATCTTCGATCGGCCAGGTAATCATCGCTCTCCATTGAAAATAACGGACTGACCTCATGGATACTTCACAAGAAAACCCATTGGAAACATCACTCCGGCTGGCCGCGGACGAACCCGCGCATCGCCCTGAGTTCTATCGCACCCTTCTGGACTCGACCGTCTACATCCTCGGCACCGCCGGTGCGGCGCAAGGTCATGTCAATCTCGAAGCCGGCAGCAACATCAGCATCGCCCATTGGCAGAAGCCCGATGGCACGCCTGTCATTCCGTTCTTCTCCTCGCTGCCAACGCTGCAACAATCCATCGACAGCGAACAGAGCTATGTGGAGATACCGGCACGATCATTGTTCGAAATCACGCTGGGCGCGCTGCTTTTTCTGAATCCGAAGTCGCCGTACGGCAAAGAATTCCTTCCGGATGAAGTGCAACGCCTGCTCTCAGGCGAAATCGGCCGGCCCGCCACGCAGCGTACCGTCGAAAAAGAAACCAACGTGTTGCTTGGACAGCCTTCGGACTACCCATCGACGATGGTCCATTCGCTCTCGCAATTGCTGGCCAAACACGCCAATGTGAAACGCGCATTCCTGGCGCTGATGCACGACGCCTCGGTTGATGAAAAACCGCACTTGATCGTCGGCATCGAAGCGGATGGCGATATCGAACAGGTCATGCGCGAAGCCGGCAATGTCGCTGCGGACACAGCCCCCGATGGCGGACCAGTTGATTTTTGCCGCGTGCTGACGGGACAAGCCGGGCTGAGTGATTACTTCCTCAGGGAGACCAAACCGTTCTACGAACGCAAGTCACCGAGCAGGCTGCGTTCGTTATTTGGCTTTGGTTGACACGCCTGCATGCCGCTTGATCAGCAGGCCAGTGGTCGATTCTGATGAGCGTAACCTTGGATTCTCTCAACCCGCCCTCATAACAGTGGGTATCCCCACATCGTCTCGAGAGGAAGCACACACCATGACCACTCAAACCGAAACTGCCATTCTCGCCGGCGGCTGCTTCTGGGGCATGCAGGATCTGTTGCGCCGCTATCCGGGTGTGCTGAAAACCCGCGTCGGCTATACCGGCGGCGATGTGCCGAATGCGACCTATCGCAACCACAGCAACCACGCCGAAGCCATCGAGATTGAATTCGATCCGGCGGTAATCAGCTACCGGCAGATCCTCGAGTTCTTCTTCCAGATCCACGACCCGAGCACGCCCAACCGTCAAGGCAACGATCTTGGCCCGAGCTACCGGTCGGCGATCTACTACCTCAACGACGAGCAGCGTGCCGTCGCCGAAGACACCGCTGCCGATGTCGACGCCTCGAAGCTGTGGCCGGGCCGTGTGGTAACCGAAATCGAACCGGCCGGGCCGTTCTGGGAAGCGGAACCCGAGCATCAGGATTACCTGGAGCGGATTCCGAATGGCTACACTTGCCATTTCATCCGGCCTAACTGGAAACTGCCGAAGCGCGGTTGAAGAAACTGCTGGCGGGGTTCAATGCCCCGCCACCACCGAAGCTTCTACAGAGCGCGGGCCCGACTTGAAACCGTGGGCCCGGGCACCCCAGGCAATGGCGAAGGCGATAGCGACCAGTGCCAGCATGGCCCACGGAAATGAGGCAACGCCCCACTGATCGAGCAGCACGCCGCCGACGACACCGCTGCCAGCGATCGCGCTGTTCCACGCCACTACATTCAACGACAAGGCGACATCCGCTCCGTTGCCCGCCGCGTCAGCCAGCGCCGTTTGCAACAGCGTCGCCGCGCCGCCGAACGTCAAACCCCATACCGCCACGCCGAGATAAATCACCTCTGGGTTGC
Organism: Pseudomonas sp. H26/SER47-MNA-CIBAN-0231; assembly: GCF_040310465.1. Classification (NCBI taxonomy): domain Bacteria; kingdom Pseudomonadati; phylum Pseudomonadota; class Gammaproteobacteria; order Pseudomonadales; family Pseudomonadaceae; genus Pseudomonas; species Pseudomonas sp. H26/SER47-MNA-CIBAN-0231. Next base: position 14,947 of record NZ_JBEOPW010000014.1, read on the forward strand.
GTCCGCCAAAACCCAGCGCCACGCAGACCGCGGCAAAGGTCGCCAAACTCAGCAGAACAGTCGAGCGCAGCAGCGGCTCGACCAGCTTCGCCGTCAGCCATATCCCGACCAGCGCGGCGATGCCGAAGATCAACAACACCACATCCACCCGCTCGGCCATGCCCGCCGGCGCCACGAACGGAGCGATATAGGTGTAGAGAATGTTGTGCGCCAGCATCCAGCTGATCACCACTGCAAGCACAGGACGCACGCCCGGGGTAGTCAAGACTTTGCTCAGCGATAGGCGTTGATGGGCCGGCTGCGGCGGGTAGTCGGGCACTTTCACCAGCACCCAGACGATCAGTACCAAGGTCAGCGCCGACATCAGGCCGAATGTAGTGCGCCAACCGACCAGCCCACCGAGCCACGTACCCAGAGGCACGCCCAGCGACAGCGCAATCGGTGTGCCGACCATCGCCAGTGCCAACGCCTTGCCCTGCTGTTCGGGCTCAACCATGCGTCGCGCATAGCCGGCCAACAGACTCCATGCCAAACCCGCTGCAACCCCGGCGAAGAACCGCGCGACCAGCGTAACGCCGTAGTGCGACGACAGCGCGGTAATCGAATTGAACAGCAGGAAACCGACAATCGTCAGCAGCAGCACGTTGCGGCGCCGCCAGCCCCGGGTGGCGATGGTCATCGGGATCACCGCCAGTACGGAACCCAATGCGTACGCGGTAACCATTTGCCCGGCCATGGACGGCGAAATCGCCAGGCCTTCACTGATCAACGGCAACAGGCCCGCCGGCAGGGTTTCGGTGACGATGCAGATGAAGCCAGTCATGGCCAGCGCCAGCAAAGCGCCGATGGGCAGACCTTTTGGCGTAGCCGTTAACGTGATTGAAGGTGTCACTGGAAGCTCCTCGAAAAACCGACTCAGATTTAAATACCGATCGATCTAGATCCTGAGGGTGCATGCGCAGCGTTGTCAACAATTTCTGTATCGACTAGTCTTTATATTAAATCAATGAGGAGTCAGGTCATGGCGAGAACCGGTCGCCCCCGTCAGTTTGATCGCGACGACGCCGTCGATCAGGCTTTGCAACTGTTCTGGCAACACGGCTACGACGCGACATCGCTGGCCCAATTGAAGGCAGGCCTGGGTGGCGGTATCTCTGCACCTAGCTTCTATGCCGCGTTCGGTTCCAAGGAAGCGTTGTTCGATGAATGCGTGCAGCGTTATTTAACCACCTATGCGCAAGTCACCGAGTGCCTGTGGGACGACAGCCTGCCACCACGCCAGGCGATCGAGACCGCTTTGCGCCAGTCGGCACGCATGCAGTGCGACGACACACACCCCAAGGGCTGCATGGTTACCCTCGGCGTCATGAGCGCACCGAGCCCGGAAACCGCCCATGTGGCGCAAGCCCTGACCCACTCAAGGCAGCGCACCCGTGCCGGCATTCAAGCCTGCGTCGAACGCGCTGTGAATGCCGACGAGCTGGCCAGCGGCACAAGTGCGGCGGCGATGGCGACGGTATTCGACAGTTTCCTGCAGGGCATATCCATCCTCGCCAGAGACAACACCGCGCTGGATAACATTGATGCTGCTATCACTCAGGTCATGCAAACCTGGGACATTGCCGTCACGCGTAAGGCGGATTGATCAAATCACAAATGCACCGGTGCCACCGGCGCCGAACCCGGCTCCGGCACATCGACATTGACCTTCAGTGCAATCAGCAGCGCGGCCAGCAACATCAGAATTCCAGCCGCTACAAACACACCATGGATACCGCTGAAACTGAACACCGAACCGCCGGCGGCGGCGCCTGCGGCAATCGCCGACTGCACCGATGCGACCACCATGCCGCCCGCGCTTTCGGCCTGATCGGGTATCGAGCGCGCCACCCAGTTCGACCATGCGACCGGCACGCCACCAAAGGCCATCCCCCATAGCGCCAAGAGCAACGCCTGCCCGGTGATCGACGCCGGTAACCCGACCAACGCCAGAGCAGCAACGCCCACCAACACTGGCATCAGCACCAACGTTGCCCTTGGATTGCGCTCCAACAGCCAGCCGGCGAACAGCGTGCCGGCAAAGTTCGCCACGCCGAAACCAAGGAGCATCAGTGCCAGCATCTGCGGGCCGACGCCGGTGGTGCTTTCCAGAAATGGCCTGATGTAGGTGAACAACGCGAAATGGCCGGTATGCACCAATACACAGCCGAACATGCCGACGGCAATGCCCGGTCGCAGCAACACCTCGAGCACCGTGCGCAGGCGTGACGGACGATGCGGCGCCAGACTGGGTAGCGTGAACATTTGAAAGACCAGCGTCACCACGCCAACCGCCGCAGCTGCGAAAAACGCACTGCGCCAGCCAAACTGACCGCCGAGATAACTGCCCAATGGCACCGCCACCACGGTCCCCACGGCGATCCCGCTGAAGATGATCGACAGCGCACGCGGCAGCAGCGCCGCCGGCACCAGGCGCATCGCCACGGCCGCCGCCATGCTCCAGAATCCGCCGAGGGCTATGCCCAAAAGGATGCGCATGATCAGCAACACCGCGAGGCTGGACGACAACGCGACCAGCAGATTCGAAGCAATCATCAGTGCCGAAAAGCCGAGTAATACCAGCCGCCGATCAAGGCTGCGCGTCAACCCGGGCACCAGCAATCCGGCAAACAGCGCGACCACCGCAGTCACCGTCACCGCTTGCCCTGCCAGCGCTTCGCTGACGCCGAGATCGAGCGCCATCGGCGTCAGCAGGCTGGCCGGCAGATATTCCGCCGTGAGCAGACCAAACACGCCCATCGCCAGTGAAAACACCGCCATCCACGCAGGCACCAGCGGCTCCCCGTCAGTTCGCCCATCACCTACACGTTCACTCATTTCAAGACTCCCTCGGACATTTCGAGAGGGCAGTCTATTGGCAACAAGCCGGATGATCTATGATGCACAGTCTTGAACTTTTGATCGAAACCCCGAACATGAGCAGCACCGATCCCTTTGCACTGTCATCAGACCTGATCACTGAATTGCTGCGCAGCATGCGTCTGCGTGGCGTGCAATATCGGCGGATCCACGCTGGTCCGCCGTATGGCCTGGGTTTCAGCGACAAGCCCGGCCATGCGTATTTCCACTTCGTCGCCGCTGGATCGACGGTATTGCGACTGGAGGACGGCAGCCTGTACGAGTTGTCAGCAGGCAATGCGGTATTCATTGCTCATGGTGCCGCGCACCAGTTGCTGTCACACGCCGGAGCTGAAGTGCAGGACATTGACAGCGCCGTCGCCGCACCGCTCGGCGACACGGTCTGCGCGGTGCAGGTCGGACACAGCGCCGATTCGCCCGATAGCGCCCTGCTCTTTAGTGGCTGTATGGAGTTCGAACTCGGCAGCCTGCAAGGCCTCGGTCGGCTGATGCCGGGTCTTATGCTGATCGACGCTGGCGGCCAGCGTTATCCGGGACTTATGCCAATCCTTGCGACCATGGAACGCGAAGTCAGCGCAGCGCGCATTGGCTTCGCCGGCATTCTCGCGCGCCTTGCCGACGTAGTGGCGGCAATGATTGTTCGCGGCTGGGTCGAATGCGCTTGCGGCAATGCCTCCGGTCTCGTCGCCGCACTGCGCGATCCTCGCCTGGCGCAGGCCTTGCTGGCCCTGCACCAACAACCGGGACGCGACTGGAGCGTCGCTGAACTGGCAACGCTGTGCAACACCTCACGCTCGGTCTTCGCCGAACGCTTCCAGAGCACCCTCGGCACCCCGCCGCTGCGCTACGCCACCGAACTGCGCATGCGCTTGGCCAGTCAGTGGCTGACCCTGGAAAGACTGCCAATCGAAGAAGTGGCGCAGCGCTTGGGCTACACCTCCCAAGCGGCGTTCAGTCGTGCGTTCAAGCGGATAACAGGAAGCTCACCGGGAGCGAGTCGGCGCCAGCGCGCACTATAAGAATTGCATTAACAGAGCGGCAATGAATCCGAGCCGCCCTCACCGCTGGATTTTGTCCAGCCCCGCGCCCACCCGCTCAGCAGCCTGAAAATCCCCACGCGACTCCAACTCCTGCGCCACTCGCCGCAACTGCTCAACCGTCAATCCCACATTCAGACTGATCTTCAAATGCGACTCCAGCTGTGATTCCACCCCAGCCATCGCTGCCAGCGCACCAACAGTTGCCAGTTCCCGATCCGTCCATGCCAGGTTGTCGCGGGCGAAGATGTCGCCGAACAAGTGCACTTTCAGAAACTGATCGATCGCCGGGGCGAATTCGAACAGTGGGCCGGACACTGGCGCACCGACCAGACGAGTCTGATTGTCGGTGCCCAGTTCAGTGAGCGCATATCCTGACGGAACCGGACCCGGCTCGCGTCCCGGCACGTCTTCGATGCCCCGCGCGGCGCGTTCCTGCAGAACCTTCATCAGCAAGGACAAGGCGTTGAGGCTGCGCGGGAAGCCGGCGTAGGCGTACAGCTGCACCAGAATTTCCTTGGTCTCGCTGATGCTCAGCCCGGCATCGAGACCACGATTGAGTGCGTCGTGCAAACGCGGCATGTCGCCGATTGCAGCGTTGGCGGCAATCGGGGCGATCGCCAGTTGTTCAGGCGTCAGAGGCTGTTCTTTCATGATCGGTTTCTCCGGTGATCGGGAAGGATTGGCGCAGAGGGGATTCACGCAGGCTGCACTGGCGAGGACCGCGCAGCCGAGGGCCACGATGCGCAGAAGGCGCGGCTGATGCAGGGTTTTCAGCTTCATCAATGAATTTCCTCACTCATCCAGCGTGAACGTCACCCGCACATCGCCACGCCCCAAGACTTCAGCCAAGTCCTGCGGGCGGTCGATGCGACCAAGACGCGAATAGCGGTAGGACGAATCGAAGGTTTTGTAGAAGACCACCAACGTATCGTCGCCATACAAAAGGAAATCGCCGTTGTGGATCGTGTCCGGCCGGTAGGGCTGGGTGGGCAATGGCGGCTGCACGGTGGCGTATTTTTCATTGCCGTGCAGGTCGGTCATGTCCAGGCTCAGCGGCAATCGCGTGAGCAATTGCCGCGTACTCGGGTTGTCCTCCAGAGCAATGGCAAAACGCTGTTCTCCGACGGTCATCCACATCGTGGTCTCCTCCGGGTTAGCAGCAGACAGAGCAACGGGCAGCCATGCCATCAGTACGAATCCCTTCCAGCCGTTGGCAAAAAACCGCATCGCTTTGCTCCGTCGCGTTGAAAGTTACTTCAGGTTGCTCTTGAAGAACTGCGTCAGCTTGGCAAAAGGAATCAGCTCGACCCGGTCGTACAGATCGACATGGCCGGCATTCGGCACGATCACCAGTTCTTTCGGCTGCCCCGCCAACCGGAACGCCTCTTCGCTGAACTCACGGGAGTGCGCGTCGGCGCCGGCAATAAACAACATCGGGCGCGGCGAGATGCTCTCGATATCGACGAACGGATAGAAGTTCATGAACTTGGTGTTGCTGCTCAGCGTCGGACGCGTGGTCTGTTGCGGCGTCGAGCTGGCCGGGGTGAATTCGCCGCGCGGGGTGCGGTAGAAATCGAAGAATTCACGCTGGATCGGGTGGGTGTCGGCCTTCAGTTCCAGCACGGTGCCGCCGGTGTATTCGACCTTGCCGCCAGTAAACTCGGCGTAACGCTGCTCGGCCGCTTGCGCAATGATCTGCTTGCGCTGCGCAAGGCTTTGCGAATGCTTGAGGCCATCACGGTTGGCCGCGCCCATGTCATACATGCTGACGGTGGCGATGGCTTTCATGCGTGGGTCGATTTTCGCCGCGCTGATCACGAAGCTGCCGCTGCCGCAGATGCCCAACACGCCGATGCGCTCGCGGTCGATGAATGGCCGTGTGCCGAGGTAATCGACGGCCGCGCTGAAGTCTTCGGCATACATGTCCGGCAACACCGCGTTGCGCGGCGCGCCCTCGCTTTCGCCCCAGAACGACAGATCCAGCGACAGGGTGACAAAGCCCTGCTCCGCCAGTTTCTGCGCATACAGATTGGCGCTCTGCTCCTTTACCGCGCCTATCGGATGGCCAACGATAATCGCCGCGCTGCGGGCTGCCGGGTCGAGTCCTTTGGGGACAAACAGGTTGCCGACCACGGTGAGTTGATATTGATTTTTGAAGCTGACCTTCTGCGCGGTCACCTTGTCGCTTTTGAAGAAATTGTCGGCACCGTGGGACATGTCAGCTCCGAATGCAGTAAATGAACTCAGGAGAAACCCGAGCAGTATGAACAGTCGTTTCATGGGGTGTCCTTGATCGAGAAACCAGGCGAGGCCGGGATGAAGGTATTGTTGCGCAGGCGTGAGGCTTTGATTAGCTAATGAGTGCTTAATGCGGTTATAAACGCTGCTAATCAATAAACCTGAGCATTGCGCCATGGCCAAACCCAACTTCAATGACCTGCTCGCCTTCGTCACCGTTGCCCGCAGCGGCAGCTTCACCCGCGCGGCGGTGCAACTTGGCGTGACGCAGTCGGCGGTGAGCCAGGTAGTCTCGGCGCTGGAAGCGCGCCTGAAAATTCGCCTGCTGACCCGCACCACACGCAGCGTGTCACTGACCGCGGCCGGCGAACGCTTGCTGCACACCGTGGGGCATCGTTTCGATGAGATCGAAGCCGAGCTGGACGCGCTGACCGAGTTGCGCGACAAGCCTGCCGGTACGGTGCGCATCACCTGCGGCGACAACATCATCAAGACCACTCTGCTGCCCAAGCTGACGCCACTATTGCTGCAATACCCGGACATCAAGGTCGAGTTCGATATCAACTACGGTTTCCGCGACATCGTTGCCGACCGCTTCGATGCCGGCGTGCGTTTCAGCGATACCGTCGCCCAAGACATGATCGCCGTACCGATCGGCCCGCCGCTGCGCATGGCCGTCGTCGCCTCGCCCGACTACTTTGCCCGGCACCCCGCCCCGCAACATCCGCGCGAGCTGGCGGCGCACCGCTGCATCGACATTCGCTTCCCGACCTACGACGGTGTCGATGCCTGGGAATTCGAGCGGCAGGGCAAAAAGCTGAAAGTGCGGGTCGACGGCCAACTGGTGTTCAACTCCACCGTGCACATCGCCGACGCCGCTGTGAACGGGTTAGGGATTGCCTACCTGCCTGAAGACGAGTTCGGTGCGCATCTGGCCGAAGGGCGTTTGGTCAGAGTGCTGGAAGACTGGTGCGAACCGTTCGGTGGCTTCCACCTCTACTACCCCAGCCGCCGCCAACCATCGCCGGCGTTTTCTCTGGTGGTGGATGCGTTGCGCGTGGATCCAGCACCGTTGTAGGAGCGGGCCTGCTCGCGATAGCGTCGGCACATCCAACAGGGTAAGTGCCTGATCCAGCGCTTTCGCGAGCAGGCTCGCTCCCACAGGTTTTTGCGTCAGACCCCGGAAAGCAATCGATTCACAAGTCCAATGTGGGAGCGAGCCTGCTCGCGAAGGCGCCAGACCAAGCAAATCATCTCTGCATGCCAGCCGCGCGGCACCCTCACAACTTCGGCACGTCCCCGGTCGCCTCGGCAATCGTCGCCAAAGTTTCCTCCATGCTGGCGATGTCTTCATGCAGCTTTTGAAACACCAGATCCAGCGACTCGGGAGCGTCCACGGTCTGATGGCCACGCAGCGACTCGACGCTAGCGCTCTCCACGTGCTGGAGAATGTCCACACTTTCTCGCAGTGCCAACAGCTGATCGAAGATAGCGGCAATCTGCGCCTGGCTGCGGGTGCTCATCATTTCCACCCAAGCCTGGCAATGATTTCACGGCGATACGGCGTGTCGATCTGCGCCGGCACCTGTTCGATATAGTCGCGCGCTTGTTCGTGCGCCGCGCCGCTCAACCCGGCCAGATAAGAAACTGCGTCGTCGACATTCGGCACCAGGCCTTCGATGTTCTTGAATCTGCCGGGCAGCGCCGTCCAGATCACTGCATCCAGTTGCCGAGGAATTGCCCATTCGGCGAGCATGCCCATCGGCGAGGTACCGACGGTGAAACTGCCGATGCCATCCTCCCTGCCCTCCGGCACGCCTTCTCGAATACGCAGCAGTTCGCGGGCCTGATCGAGATCGGTCACGTCGAGGACCGACCACAGCACTTTGCACGGCGGCGCGTTCGCGCTTATGGCTGTAGTCAACTCGCCATTGTCACTGACGCGAACGAAGTCGATCGGTACCTGCGGCCCGTCGGCAAACCACTCGCTGGCCAGCGGCAAGCCGTCCGGTTTCCAGATCAGTGAGCCCCATCCCAGACATGCAATGACCATAAATCAGACCCTTCTGAAGAAACGATGAACACAGAAAAGAACAGCCTGCTCAGCCTTTGGTTTTTCGCGGGTCGGCTGCGCGCGGAAAGGTGCGTTCTTCCTGAATCGTCCCGTCTTCTTTATGGATTTTCAGCGAGGCGGTTTTGTCTTGGAGGTAGTCGCTGGCAATTTGGGTGATCTCGGCTTTGGTTGCAGCCGTTTTCGAAGCACGCTGCGCGCCCTCTTTGACCAGTTCCCAGCGCTGCTGGTTTTTGTTGATGTGGTAGTTATCCATTCCTTCACCTCTGATGTGAATGACGTGACCGTTAAAGGATTGACCTTGAGCGGTTCAGAGAGTTTGAAAGAATTGATCCCCACTCAATACGCGAACTCGTGCCCCAACTCGCTCTCCATCCACGCCAGAAAACGCCTGACCCGTGGAAAGCTCGAATGCGCTTTGGGGAATACCAGATGGTGCGCAGCCACCGCAGCACTCAGAGATTCAGGCGCGACTTCAACCAGCGTGCCCGCGGCCAGATACTTCTGCGCCAGCAATGTGCTTTCCAGCGCGAAACCCAAGCCATGACTCGCCGCTTCCAGCGACATGTAGGAACGATCGAAGCTCAGCGCGTACGGCCGCTCCGGACGCGCCAGACCATGCTGGGCAAACCATTGCGCCCATTTGAGCAGGGTGGCTTCCGACAGAATCAGATCACACTCCAGCAGATCCGCCGCGCCGCGTACCGGGCGTTGCGCGAGCAGTTTCGGTGAGGTCAGCACCGCGAACGTCTCGTTCCTGACCGTGCGCACCTCATAACTGGGCCAGTTCGGCAGGCCGTGACGGATATCGACGTCGATCTTGTCGCGACTGAAGTGCAGCGATTCATAGGAGCACGAAAGATTGATCTGTATGTCCGGGTGACTGGCGCGAAACGCTTCCAGACGCGGCATCAGCCAGAGCAGGCCGAAGCTTGGCGATGAGTGCAAGCGCAGGCAATCGAGGCTGACATCGCTGGCCGCACGCTCGGTGGCAACGGCGAGGCTGTGCAGAATCCCGGAGACTTCCTTGAGGTACTGCTCGCCGACCGGCGTCAGCGAGACGCCCCGAGCAGCGCGAACGAATAATTGCCGGCCGATCATCCCTTCGAGTTTCGCCAGTTGATGGCTGACTGCCGAGGGTGTCAGGTCCAGCACTTCCGCCGCTCTGGCGACGTTGCCGAAGCGCGCGGTTTGTTCGAAGGCCTGAATTGCTTTCAGCGGTGGCAGGATGATCGATGCCTCAGTGTCAGAGCGCATGGGGACTCCGTGGTGATTTCTTGTGATGTACGGACCGGTTTCATTCAAGCATTTGCGAAACGGCCTGACGAGTGCTGAATTTTTTTCAGCATTGAGTGACTTCCACGTTATTGCTCACGCTCGCCCCGGAGGACAAGCTGAGTCATCGGTTACTTACACACCGACCCAATAAAAACAATTCGAGGGAATCCTCCATGCTTCTTCAAGGCAAAGTCGCAATCATTACCGGTGCCGCATCTGCCCGTGGCATTGGCCGCGCTACCGCCAGCACATTTGCGCAACACGGCGCTCGCGTGGTCATCCTCGATCTGGATGCCTCCGCAGCACGTGACGCCGCCGCAGCACTGGGCGAAGGTCATCTGGGCCTGGCGGCCAACGTGGCCGACGAAGCGCAGGTTCAGCAAGCCGTCGCCGCCATCATCGAGCACTTCGGGCGCATCGATATTCTCGTCAACAACGCCGGCATCACCCAGCCACTGAAGACTCTGGATATTCGCCCTTCGGACTACGACAAGGTGCTGGACGTCAGCCTGCGCGGCACTTTGCTCATGTCCCAGGCGGTGATTCCGCTGATGCGTCAACAGTCTTCCGGCAGCATCGTCTGCATGTCGTCGGTGTCGGCCCAGCGCGGCGGCGGCATCTTCGGCGGCCCGCATTACAGCGCGGCCAAGGCTGGTGTGCTGGGGCTGGGCAAGGCCATGGCGCGGGAATTGGGGCCGGACAACATCCGCGTCAACTCCATCGCTCCCGGCCTGATTCACACCGACATCACCGGCGGCCTGATGCAGGATGAACGCCGCCACGCCATCATCGAAGGCATTCCGCTGGGGCGCCTGGGTCAAGCGCAGGACGTCGCCAACGCCGCGCTGTTTCTGGCCAGCGACCTGTCCGCCTATCTGACCGGCATCACCCTCGATGTGAACGGCGGCATGCTGATTCACTGAGTAACTCTGGGCGGGCCTGCGTGGCCCGTGCGGTTCTGGATCGATGACGCAGCCGGGCCTGATGGCCTGGCGGTCAATAAAAACAAGAGATCAGACCATCATGACTACCCTGTCGCTCGAAGCGGTTTCGACCGTGCGTTCTTCTGCCTATCGCAAAACGGCCTGGCGGCTGATGCCGTTCCTGATGCTGTGCTACCTGTGCGCCTATCTGGACCGGGTCAACGTCGGTTTCGCCAAGCTGCAAATGATGAACGATCTGGCTCTCAGCGAAACGGTCTACGGACTAGGCGCGGGGGTGTTTTTCATCGGCTATTTCCTTTGCGAAGTGCCTAGCAACATCATCCTGCACAAGGTCGGCGCACGGGTGTGGATTGCACGGATCATGATCACCTGGGGCATCGTCTCGGCGCTGTTCGCCTTCGTCGAAACCGCCTGGCAGTTCTACGCGCTGCGCTTTCTGCTGGGGATTGCCGAAGCCGGTCTGGCGCCGGGCCTGCTGCTCTACCTGACCTACTGGTTTCCGTCCTATCGGCGGGCGCGCATGACCGTGTTGTGGTTTATCGCCATTCCGCTGTCAGGCATGGTCGGTGGCCCGCTGTCCGGCTGGATCATGAACCACTTTGCCGGCGTGCACGGCTGGGCCGGCTGGCAGTGGATGTTCGTTCTCGAGGCGGTGCCCACCGTGGTCGTCGGCCTGCTGGTGCTGAGTTATCTGAAGGACGGCGTGCATCAGGCGACCTGGCTCAATGACGAGGAAAAAGCGCTGATCACTCGCGAACTGGCCGAAGACGACCAGCAAAAGGTCACCCACGCCTCGATCGGCGAGTTCATCCGCGACCGGCGCTTGTGGCTGCTGGCGGCGATCTACTTCTGTGTGGTCATGGGCCAATATGCGATCACCTTCTGGCTGCCGACACTGGTGCGTAACGCAGGGGTTTCCGACCCGCTGCACATCGGTTTCCTGACCAGCCTGCCCTATCTGTGCGCCATCGCCGCCATGCTCCTGGTCGGCCGCAGTGGCGACAAACACCGCGAGCGCCGCTGGCACCTGATCGTGCCGATGATCGCCGGTGCCATCGGCTTGAGCCTGGCAGCGCTGATGGGCGGCAATCCGACCTTGTCGATCCTCAGCCTGTGCCTGGCCGCCTCCGGCATTCTCTCCGCCACCTCGTTGTTCTGGATGCTGCCCACCACGCTGCTTGGCGGAGTGTCTGCGGCGGCCGGCATCGCCGCGGTCAACAGCTTCGCCAACCTCGCCGGGTTCTGCTCGCCTTATCTGATCGGCTGGATCACCACCCTGACCGGTTCCAGTGCCATTGGCATGTACCTGATTACCGGCGTGCTGTTCCTCGGCGCGAGCCTGGTCCTGCGTATTCCTGCCGCTTTGGTCAATCGTTGAGTCAACGGAGTTTCATCATGACGACTAATCTTGCACACGCTGCATCGCTGAGCCTGACCCAGCGCGCGCACAACATTCGCCGCCATGCACTGCGCATGGGCCAGGTTCAGGGCCAGGGCTATGTAGGCCAGGCCCTCGGCGCGGCTGACCTGCTGGCGGTGTCTTACTTTCATGCGATGAACCATCGCCCGACAGATCCCGAATGGGAGCAACGCGATCGCTTCTATCTCTCCATCGGCCACTACGCCATCGCGCTGTACGCAGCGCTGATCGAAGCCGAGATCATTCCGCTCGACGAGCTGGAAACCTACGGTTCGGATGACAGCCGCCTGCCGATGTCGGGCATGGCCGCCTACACCCCGGGGATGGAAATCACCGGCGGTTCGCTGGGTCAGGGCCTGGGTATCGCGGTCGGTGCCTGCCTGGGCCTCAAACGCAAAGGCTCTTCATCTTTCGTCTACAACCTGCTGTCCGATGGCGAACTCAATGAAGGCTCGACCTGGGAAGCGGTGATGTCGGCTTCGCACTGGCAGCTCGACAATCTGATCGCCATCGTCGACGTCAACAACCAACAGGCCGACGGCCATTCCAGCGAGATTCTCTCGTTCGAACCCATCGTCGATCGCTGGCAAGCCTTTGGCTGGTTCACCCAGCGCGTCGACGGCAATGACCTCGACGCCCTGGTCGCTGCATTCGATGCCGCGCGCAATCACCCCGGCGGGCAACCGCGCGTGATCATCTGCGACACGAAAATGGGCAAAGGCGTGCCGTTTCTGGAGAACCGGGAGAAGACCCACTTCATTCGCGTCGAAGAGCACGAATGGGACCTGGCACTGAGCAACCTTGAAGAAGGAAAAGACCAATGAGCAACGCCGCCAACACTGCGCCTTCGACTGCTACTGGCGCGCCGGTGAAAAAGCGCCTGACCACCTCGGCGATGATTGCCTCGATTGCCTCCGAGGGCCAGGCGACCCGCTCGGCACCGTTCGGCCATGCGCTCGCGGCGCTGGCAGAGCAACGCGCGGACATCGTCGGCCTGTCAGCTGACCTGTCCAAGTACACCGACCTGCACATTTTTGCCAAGGCGCATCCGGAGCGTTTCTATCAGATGGGCATGGCCGAACAGTTGCTGATGAGCGCTGCGGCGGGCATGGCGCGTGAGGGTTTCGTGCCGTTTGCCACCACCTACGCGGTGTTCGCCTCGCGGCGTGCTTACGACTTCATCTGCATGGCCATCGCCGAGGAAAACCTCAACGTCAAAATCGTCTGCGGCCTGCCCGGCCTCACCACGGGTTACGGGCCGAGCCATCAGGCCACCGATGATCTGGCTATTTTCCGCGCCATGCCCAATCTGATGATTGTCGACCCCTGCGATGCGCTGGAAATCGAACAGGCCGTGCCGGCCATCGCCGCTCACCAAGGCCCGGTCTATATGCGTTTGCTGCGCGGCAATGTGCCGTTGGTGCTGGACGAGTACGGTTATAAATTCGAGATCGGCAAGGCCAAGACCCTGCGCACGGGCAACGACGTGCTGATCATCTCCACCGGGCTGATGACCATGCGCTCACTGGAAGCGGCCAAGCAATTGCAGGCCGACGGCATTGATGTGGCCGTGCTGCACGTGCCGACTATCAAGCCGCTGGATGAACAAACCATTCTCGCCGAAGCGCGCAAATCCGGGCGTCTGGTGGTCACAGCCGAGAACAGCTCGATCATCGGCGGTTTGGGTGAGGCGGTTGCCGGGTTGTTGTTGCGCAATGGCGTGACGCCCACCTTCAGACAGATCGCGTTGCCCGACGCGTTCCTTGACGCCGGCGCCCTGCCGACGCTGCATGATCGCTACGGCATTTCGACGCCGGCCGTTTGCGCGCAGATCAAAGCCTGGCTGTAACTCCACCGTGAGCGGCGCCTCCATCCGAGGCGCTCGTTCATTCGCAACCAGGAGGCAGAACGTGAAAGCACATGAACTGCTGGATCCCGACTTCAAAAGCTTTTTAACCCCCAGCGCAGAAGCCTGGACGTTGGAAACGCTGCCCGCGATCAGGGAGCGTGTTCACGCGACATTCAAATCCCGAGAACAAGCGCTCGGAGAAAACCTATGGACCAAGGCCCACGACGGTGAGAATTTGCGCCTGTGTCTTTACCGGCCCGCCGCCGCAGCAGCGGACGGTAATTTTGCGGTGATCCTGTACATCCATGGTGGAGGTTTCGTCCTCGGTTGCCCCGAAATGGCCGATGACTATCTGGCTGACCTCGCCGAAGCACTTAAGGCGATCATCGTCGCCGTCGATTATCGTCTCGCGCCAGAGCACCCCTTTCCTATTCCCCTGGAAGATTGCTACACGGCCCTTGGCTGGGTTTTCGCCCACCAGCAAACGCTCAATATTGACGCCGACAAAGTAATCGTCATGGGCCACAGTGCCGGCGCCGGGCTGGCAGCAGCGCTGGCAATTGTGGCGCGGGATCGCGGCGAGTATTCCATCGCCAGTCAGGTGCTGGTTTATCCGATGCTCGATCACCGTTCGGGCAGCGCGGCCTCGCCTCAGCAGAACAGCACGACCGGCGTGATTGGCTGGCCGGCGCAAGCCAACCAGTTCTGTTGGGAGTGCCTGCGCGCTGACCAAGCGCTGGATGATCTGCCAATCGGCTGGTTTTCGCCGGCCCTGCAAGACGATCTGCGTGACTTGCCACCGACGTTTCTGGCCGTCGGGGCGCTGGATCTGTTTCTGGAAGAGGACGTTGCATTTGCCCTGCGCCTGTCCCGCGCCGGGGTTGCCGTCGAACTGCATGTCTACCCTGGGGCGCCACATATGTTTGATCAGTGCCCCGGCAGCGTTAGCGATCAGTCTGCGCTGGATATCGTCCGATCACTTCGGCGATCGATAGCTAGCGCATTAACTGCTGAGGGATAGAAAGAACAGCTGAAACGGTACAACGGGATTTCTTATACAAAGCCTTCCCCCCCTCTCACGCTTATTGATTAATACCTTCGCAGACAGGCAACTGCGGAGGGTGGCCTGCGCTTTGAGAATTTCAATATCGCTTAGCCATCACCCTCGGCGATTCCGCCCGGCCCTTTTCCAGCGCCCCTTTGGATAATGTCGAAAACGACACATTTTGTTGCACCCAAAAACCGCTTGGATCCAACGTCCCGACAAACGGTAACGACCTGAATAGAGCAGATTTTCAAATAGATAAACGTGGGCAAATGGCCCATCCATACGCTCGTCAAAAATCAGGCAGCCCCATCCGACACTCCCTATCTATGGTTTTAAAACCACCCGTGGACGTCCGCCCCACCCATTTACAGGGAGTAGTAATGGACAACATCGTCATTGCCGACAAAGCCAATTCTCAGCTCACTGCCCAGAACTGGGGCAATGTTCAGCTCAGTCAGCCTTCAGTTGTACAAATGCCGGTTCGGCCCGATCAATTGGCGTCGACCAGTCGCAGCGGTCAGGATTTGATCGTCAATCTGAAGTCCGGCGAGCAAATCAAAATCTCCAATTTTTTCGTCACCAGCCCTGACGGCGTGCCCAATGACATTGTCTTTCAGGGTGACGACGCGACGCTGTGGCAGGCGCGCTACAGCGCCGAGCCGTTCAACGGCTTTACCTTTGACGAAATCAATTCGCTGGACGAGCTGATCGCTGGCGTCGGTGTGGTGGATGGCGCGACGCCGGCATGGGCGATTGCCGGGCTTGGCCTGCTGGGCGCGGGTGGTGCGGCAGCCGCTGCCGGCGGAAGTAAGGGCGGCGGCGGTGGCGGTGGCGGTGCAGACGCGACGCCTCCTGCGCCCGCGACCGGATTAACCTTGTCGGCCGATGGCCGGGTGCTGAGTGGTTTTGGCGAAGCTGGCAGTGTCGTTCAGGTACGCGATGCAGCCGGCAACCTTTTGGGTTCCGGTACCGTTGGCGCCGATGGCAGTTTCCAGGTCGACCTGGGTACGCCACAGAACAATGGCCAGCCGCTCGACGTCACGCTCACCGACCCTGCAGGCAACGTTTCGACGCCGGGTACGGTCACTGCGCCGGATACCTCCGCGCCCACTGCGCCTGGCAACCTCGCTGTGAGCGCCGATGGCACGCAACTCGGCGGGACCGGTGAAGCCGGCTCGACCATCCAGGTGCGCGCCGCCGATGGCACGCTACTCGGCAGCGCCGTGGTTGCGGCCGATGGCACCTTCAGCGTCATCCTCAGCCCCGCGCAAACCGGCGGTCAGCCGCTGACAGTGAATGCCACCGATGCCGCAGGCAATATCTCGACCGGCGCAACGGTCAGCGCGCCGGAGATCGTCGAACCGACGACGCCAGGCAATCTTGGTTTGAGCAGCGACGGCAGCCAACTGACCGGCACCGCCCGGGCCGGCACCACGATCGAAGTCCGTGCCGCCAACGGCGAATTGCTCGGGCGCGCGGCGGTGGCCGCTGACGGTACTTTCCTGCTGACGCTGGTTCGCGCGCAGGCCAACGGTGAAACCTTCAGTATCGTGGCGGTCAACAGCGCCGGTGCGCAATCGCCGACCGTGACCTTCAATGCACCGGACATCACCGGCCCCGGCACTGCGACGGATCTGGCGGTGAGCAGCGATGGCCTCTCGGTCACCGGCCGTGGCGAACCCGGCAGCACAGTCAGCGTCACCAATGCGCAAGGCACGCTGCTCGGCACGGCTCTGGTCGCCGCCGATGGCTCGTTCACTGTGCAACTCAATGCCGCGCAAATCGATGGTGAGGCGCTGAGCGTGCTGGTCACCGACGCCGCCGGCAACCCTTCGCCAGCAGCGACCGTTATCGCCATTGATCTGGATGGCGTGACTCAACCCAGCGACATCGCGGTGAGCGTCGATGGCACGCAGTTGAGTGGGCGCGGCCAGGTCGGTTCGACCGTAACGGTGCGCGACGCCAACGGCAATGTGCTCGGTTCGGCCGTGGTGGCGGCGGACGGTACGTTCAGCCTGCAACTGAGCAGTCCGCAGAACAATGGCGAAACACTGCAGATCAGTGCCAGCGACGCGGCTGGCAACACTTCCGCACCACTGAACTACGTGACGCCTGACACCCAAGGGCCGACGGCCGTCTCCGATCTTGCGCTCGACGCTCAGGGGCAGACGCTCACCGGTAAGGGTGAGTTGGGCGCCTCGGTCACCGTGCGCGATCCGGCCGGCAATATCATCGGTACCGGCACGGTGGGTGCCGACGGCAATTTTACCGTTCCACTTTCCACACCACAGACCGATGCGCAACAGCTGCAAGTGATCCAGACCGACGCGGACGGCAATCCTTCGGCGCCGGTCAACGTGATCGCACCCGATCTGACCACACCGGTAGCCGTGACCGATGTGAGCATTTCCGCCAATGGCGCCGTAGTCTCCGGCGCGGGTCAGATCGGCGCCACCGTTACTGTCACTGACACCAACGGGACCGTGCTGGGAACAGCTTTGGTCGGCAGCAACGGCCGGTTCGAAGTCACCCTGTCCTCGCCCCAAACCAATGGCCAGAACCTCAGCGTGGTGCAGACCGATGGCTCGCCCACTGGCTCCCCGGCAGTTCCAGTTGAAGCGCCGGATATCCTGGCTCCCACTGCCCCTTCGGATCTGACGCTGAACGCAGGCGGCACTGAACTGAGTGGCACCGGCGAGCCCGGTGCCACGGTGTCAGTCAAGGATTCGGCCGGCAATGTGTTGGGTACCGTGATCGTCGACGGCAGCGGCGCCTTTACAGTGCCGCTGAACAGCCCGCAGATCGATGGCCAACAACTGCAAGTGAGCCAATCGGATGGCGTGAACGTCTCCCCCAACACGCCGCTGACGGCAGCGGACAGCACCGCACCGCTGGCGCCGGACAATGTCGTGCTCGCCAGTAACGGCGTGACCTTGACCGGCACCGGGCAAGCGGGCAGCACCGTAACCGTCAGCGCGCCCGACGGCACGGTGCTCGGCTCTACGGTGGTCGCCAGCGACGGCAGTTTCAGCGTCAACCTGAGCCCGGCTCAGCTCGACGGTCAGGTGCTGAACGTGATCCAGACCGACGCGAGCGCCCTGCCCTCGCCGGCCACGCCGGTCACCGCACCGGACATCACCGCCCCGCCTGCACCGACCGGGCTGGTCGTCGATCCTTCAGGTGCCACGGTCACCGGCACCACGCAGCCCAATAACACGGTGCAGGTGCTGGATGCCGACGGTAACGTCCTTGGCACCGCGACCGCTGACGGCACGGGCGCCTTCACGGTCAACCTCGACACGGCGCAGACCAATGGCGAAGCCTTGCAAGTCGTGGTGTCGGACGGCACCAATGATTCGCTTCCCGGCAGCGTCACCGCGCCGGACAGCACCCCGCCGGCAGCGGTCAGCGATCTCGCGCTCAACCCGGCCGGCACGCAGGTCTCTGGCCTTGCCGAACCGGGCACCACGGTCACCGTCAGCATTGCCGGCGGTGGCGCTGTGCTGGGCACCGCGACGGCCGATGCGGATGGCCGCTTTGTCGTGACCCTCAGCCCACCGGCCGAGCCTGGCGGCAATCTGGAAGTCATCAGCACGGATGGCGGCGGCAATGATTCGCCCGTCGTGCCGCTGGCAGGACTGGACGGTACCCAGGTCGCGACCCCGACCGATCTGGCTCTGAGTGCCGATGGTTTCACCCTGACCGGCGCCGGTACGCCCGGTTGCACCGTGACGGTGACCAGCAGCAGCGGCACGGTGCTCGGCTCAGGTCTGATCAACAGCTTCGGCCGCTTCACCCTGTTGCTCAGTAGCAAACAGATCAATGCGCAAGTTCTCCAAGTGACGGCCACCAGTCCCGACGGTGACGTGTCGATTCCGGGCACGGTGACGGCGGTCGATGGCACGGCGCCGGACGCGGTGACCAATCTGGCGCTGAATGCCAACGGCACGACACTCACTGGACGCGGAGAGGCCGGGGCGACGGTCACTGTCACCGACGCCACAGGTACCGTGCTCGGTACTGCACTGGTCGCCAGCAATGGCACGTTCAGCCTGACGCTGACGCCGGGACAACTTAATGGCCAGGCACTTACCGCGATCCAGAGCGATGCCGCCGGCAACCTGTCGCAACCCGCCGGCATTATCGCCACCGATCTGCAACCGCCCGCAGCAGCGACTGGCGTTACGATCAATGACGTCGGCACCGTGGTCAAAGGCCAGGGCGAAGCCGGCAGCACCGTGACCGTGCGCGATGCCGCCGGCAATGTTTTGGCCACCGGCGTAGTCGATCAGAGCGGCAACTTCCAGGTCACCCTGCCCAACGCGCAGAACACCGGCGAAACCCTGCAGGTCACTCTGACCGACGCCAATGGCAACGCCTCGACTTCCACTGGCGTGATCACCATCGACGGCACCCCGCCGGCCGCCGTGCAGAATCCACTGATCAGCGCCGATGGCAGCACCCTCAGCGGCACGGGTGAAGCTGGCGCGACGGTCAATGTCACCACCGCCAACGGCACCCTGCTGGGTAGCGCCGTGGTTGGCGCGGACGGCTCGTTCAGCGTGACCCTGGCGCCAGCGCCGACCAATGGCGAGGCGCTCGCGATCAGCCAGACCGACCCTGCCGGCAACGTCTCGCCATCGACCAGCGTCACCGCACCCGATATCAGCCCACCGGCGGCACTGACCCAGGTCGCGGTGAATGCTGACGGCGTCACCGTCACTGGTCATGGCGAACCGGGCGCGACCGTTTCCGTGCGCAGCGCCGACGGCACCTTGCTCGGCACCGCGCAGGTCGGCAGTGGCGGCGCGTTCACGGTCACCCTCAACGCAGCACAACTGAATGCCGAAGTGCTGACCGTCACTCAGGAAGATCCGCCGGGCAACGTTTCGACGGCGGTTGAAGTCGTCGCCGCGGATTTGACCGCGCCGGCGATTCCGAGCGCATTGACCCTCAATGCTGCCGGCGTGCAACTGGCCGGTAACGCCGAGGCCGGCAGTACCGTGACCGTGCGCGACAGCCGGGGCAATCTTCTCGGCACCACCACGGCGGCCGCGAACGGCACTTTCCAGATTACTCTCAACAGTCCGCAAACCAATGGCCAGTCGCTGAACGTGACGGCCACCGATGCGGCAGGCAATCCGTCAGCCCCGGCAATCGTCAATGCGGTCGATAGCACGGCGCCGTTGGTGGCGAGCGATCTGGCGGTGAGCGCCGATGGTGCCACCCTGACCGGCATCGGCGAGGTCGGCGCCAGCGTGGAAGTTCGCGATGCCGGCGGTGTTTTGCTGGGTACTGCGACCGTTGCCAGCAATGGCAATTTCAGCGTCACGTTGTCCCCGGCAGCGGTGGCTGGATCGAATCTTTCCGTGGTGCAGATCGATGCAGCCGGCAACACCGGACCGGCGGCGCCGGTGACCGCGCCGGGCAATCTGGCGGAAAGTGCACCGACCAACCTGGCCCTCAGCGTCGACGGTCTGACCTTGACCGGCTCGGCCACCGCCGGCAGCACCGTGAGCATTCGCAATGCCTCGGGCGTGTTGCTCGGCAGCGCGCTGGTGGCGGCCAATGGCACTTTCAGCGTCACCCTCAACGCCGCGCAACTCAACGGCGAACAGCTGTCTGCCGTGGCAACCTCGAGCACCGGTATCAATTCGTCACCGACCGACTACACCGCTGCCGATATCGCCGCGCCAACGCCGCTCAGCGAACTGAGTCTGGCACCGAACGGCACGGCCCTGACCGGGCGCGGTGAAGCCGGCGCCACCGTGACCGTGCTCGGCACCGGCGGAACGGTTCTCGGCAGCGCGGTGGTGGCGGCCAACGGCACCTTCAGCGTCACCCTCAGCCCGGCACAGACCTCTGGCCAGACTTTGAGCCTGAGCCAGGCCGACACCGCCGGCAACGAATCCAACAGCGTCAACCTGATCGCCCCGGACCTGCTCGCGCCCAATGCGCCGGCGGCGCTGGTGGCAAGTGCTGACGGCACCCTGCTATCGGGTACCGGTGAGGCCGGCACCACGGTCAACGTGTACAACGCCGCCGGAGCGCTGGTCGGCACCGGCACCGTGAGCATCGACGGCACGTTTGCGATAACCCTGACTACGCCACAAGCCAACGGTCAGGCGCTGACCGTGTCACTGACGGATGCGGCGGGCAACACCTCGGCAGCCACGCCGTTCACTTCGGTCGACAGCACACCGCCAGCGGCCGTTTCGCAACTGAGCATCGGCGGCGACGGCGCAAGCCTGACCGGGCGCGGCGAACCCGGCGCGCAGGTGCGCGTCATCGACAGCGACGGCAACGTGCTTGGCACCGCCGTGGTCAGCGCGACCGGTACCTTCACCCTGCCACTGAACCCGGCGTTGACCAACGCCGAAGTGATCTCCGTGGTCCAGGCCGACGCGGCGGGCAACGACTCGCCGGCAGTGAACCTGACTACACCGGACTTCACCCCGCCTGATCCACTGGACAACGTCGATATCAACTCGTCCGGCGCGCTGGTCATCGGTACTGGCGAACCCGGCGCGACCGTGACCGTGCGCGATGCCAATGGCACCTTGCTCGGCACCAGCGTGGTACTCGGCGACGGCACCTTCAGCGTCACCCTCAATCCGCCGCAGATCAACGAACAGATCCTCAGCGTGCAGCAGGCTGATCCACCCGGCAACGTCAGCGCCCCGGTGACGGTCACCGCCCCGGATCTGACCCCGCCAGCGACGCCGGCCGATCTGCAACTGAATGCCGATGGCGGTCTTCTCACCGGTACCGGCGAAGTCGGCGCCACTGTCCGTGTGACGTCGGCCGATGGCACCGAACTGGGCACCGGCACCGTGGGCAGCGATGGTCGTTTCCAGATCACCGTGACCCCGGTGCAGACCAATGGCCAAGCGCTGTTCGTAGTGTTGGCGGATGCGGCCGGCAATGCCTCGCCTGCCGGCACCCTGACCGCGCCGGACAGCACGCCTCCTGCCGCGCTGACCGATGTCGATATCGACGCCAGCGGCAGCCTGATTACCGGCTCCGGTGCGGCTGGCTCGCAGGTAGTCGTCACCAACGCGGTGGGCACCATCATCGGCACCGGTACCGTGGCGGCCGACGGCAGTTTCAGCGTCACCCTCGACCAGCCTCTGCTCAACGGTGAAGCCTTGTCGGTGATCCAGCGCGATGCCGCGGGCAACCCTTCGCCGATCGTGCCCGTCACTGCGCCGGACATCACCCTGCCCGCTGCGCCCACAGGCCTCGCTCTTACGTCCGACGGCGTGACATTGACCGGTACCGGTGAAGCCGGCGCCACGGTGCGCGTGCTCAGTGCGACTGGCACGGTACTGGGCTCTGCAACCGTGACCGGCAATGGCTCGTTCAGCGTGACCCTCAACCCGCCGCAGGTGAATGGCGAGCTGTTGAGCGTCAATCAGACTGATCCGGCTTCAAACATTTCACCCACAGCACCTCTGCAAGCGGGCGATATCACCGATCCACTGGAGGTGGCCGACCTCAACGTCAGCCAGGACGGCTTGACCGTCACCGGTACCGGCGAGCCCGGCGCAACCGTCACCGTGCTTGACGGCGCGGTGGTGCTCGGCACAGCGACGGTGGCGGCAGATGGCAGTTTCAGCGTCACGTTGTCGGCTGCGCAACTCGATGGCCGCGCACTGTCGGTCGTGCAGGCCGACGCACAAACCAACCAGTCCGAGCCCGTACTGGTCGACGCGCCGGACAGCACTCCACCGATCGCACCAACGGTGACATCGCTGACCGGCGCTGGCACCTTGCTCGCCGGGACCGCCGAAGCCGGCAGCACCGTGACTGTGCTGTCCGCCACCGGCACCGTGCTCGGCACAGCGGTGGCATTGGGCGACGGCACCTACACCGTCACGCTGAATCCGGCCCAGGCCAACGGTCAGTTGCTGTCGGTGATCGCGACGGACGAAGCGCAAAACGCATCGCCAGAGCTGCTGTACCCGGCGGCTGACACTACCGCTCCAGATGCCGTCACCGGTCTGACCATCAGCGGCGATCTGAGCCAGCTCGCCGGTCGTGGCGAAGCCGGTGCGAGTGTCGAAGTGACCGATGCGCTGGGCAATATAGTCGGCAGCGGCACGGTCGCGGCCAACGGCACATTCCTGATCGATCTGGACCCCGGCATCACCGCCGGCCAGGTGCTGACAGTGAATCAAACAGACGTCGCGACTAACGTGTCCGCAGACGCCGACCTGACTGTTCCGGCAGTGCCAGCCCCGGCTGCGCCGGACAATCTTGTGCTGACAGCCGACGGCGTGACGCTGACCGGCACGGCGGCGATCGGCACCACCATCAATGTCTACGCGCCGGACAACAGCCTGATCGGCACCGGCGTCACTGGCCCGGATGGCACGTTCAGCGTGGTGCTGACGCCTGCGCAAACCAACGGCCAAAGCCTCGAAGTCACCGCCAACACTGCGTTGGGTGGCGCCTCGCTGCCGACTGAAATCACCGCAGGCGACACCTCGGCGCCGGCGCCACTCAGCGATCTGGCGGTCAATGCCAGCGGCACACTGGTCACCGGTCGCGGCGAAGTCGGCGCGTCGGTGACCATCACCGGCGCGGGCGGCGTGGTGCTGGGCAATGCGACGGTCGGCGCCAATGGCACTTTCAGCGCGCAGCTCAATACGCCGCAGGTCAACGGTCAGGTGCTCAATGCGACTCAGACCGATGCGGCACTCAACACTTCGTCGGGGCTTAACGTAACCGCGCCCGACATCACTCCCCCGGCCGCTCCGACGGCGCTGGTCCTTAGCGGTGCCGGTCTGGTCCTCGGCGGGCTCGGTGAAGCTGGCGCCACCGTCACTGTTCGCGGTGCGGGTGGCACGGTGCTGGGCACGGCGACGGTGGCGGGCAATGGCTCGTTCTCGGTGACCTTGTCATCGGCGCAATTCAACGGCCAGCAGCTGAGCGTCACGCAGAGTGATGCGGCGGGCAACGTTTCGCCGGTTACCAACCTCAGCGTCGCCGATACCACAGCGCCGGCGCCGCTGAGCAATGTCAGCTTGAACGGTACTGGCCTGGCCGTCAGCGGCACGGGTGAGGCCGGCGCGACCGTCACCGTGACCAACGCAGCCGGTACCGTGCTGGGCACCGCTGTGGTCAATGCTGGCGGCACCTTCACCGTGCAACTGTCCAGCGCGCAACTGAACGGCCAACAGCTCAACGTCCAACAGGCCGACCCGACGGGCAATCTGTCGCAGGTCTTCAACCTGACAGCCCCTGACGTGCAGGCGCCGATTGCAGCCAGCGGTCTGACGCTCGCTGCCAACGGTCTGACTTTGAGCGGTACGGGCGAAGCCGGTGCGACGGTCAACGTCTACGGCCCGGGCGGTGCGCTGATCGGCACCACCACCGTGGGCAGTGGCGGTACGTTCAGCTTCAACCTGAACACCGCGCAACTCGACGGGCAGCTGTTGACCGTGCGTCTGGTCGACCCGGCCGGCAATCTGTCGCCCAACGCCAGCCTGACAGCGCCGGACATTACCGCGCCCGGCGCGCCGACCGGCGTCAGCGTCAATGGCAGCGGCACCGCGCTCACTGGCGTCGGTGTGCCCGGTTCGACCATCAGCGTACGCGGCGTCGGCGGTGTGGTGCTCGGCACCGCGACCGTTGCCGCCAACGGCAGCTTTTCGGTAGTACTGGCCTCGGCGCAGATCAACAGCCAGGTACTCAGCGTCACCCAGGCGGATCCGAGCGGCAACGTATCGGCTGCGGCGACCGCGACGGCGCCAGACCTGACACCGCCCGCTGCGGCCACGGCGCTGCTGGTCGGTGCCGATGGCCTGACCGTCACCGGTACCGGCGAAGTCGGTGCAACCGTGACCATCAAATCGGCCAGCGGCAGCGTTCTGGGCACCGGCACGGTCAACAACCTCGGCGTGTTTACCGTCACCCTGAGCAGTGCGCAGATCAACGGCGAAAACCTCACCGTCAACCTCAGCGACGCACGCGGCAACGTTTCGGTGGCCGCCAACGTCATTGCGCCGGACGTCGACGTCAACGCGCCAGTGATCGCCAGCGATAACCTCGCCGTCGGCACCGTCACCCTGGCACCGGTCACCGCGTCGCAGACCTTCAACGACTCGTTCACCACGCTGCTGGCCGGATTCTCGAAAACCTTCACCTTCACCGTCGCCGGCGGCACGCGTCTTGATCCGACCCTGACGCTGACCACCAGCAGTCTGATTTCGCTGATCGATGGCGTGGTCTACACCCTGCAAGTCAAAGATGCCAGCGGCAACTGGGTGACTCTGGATGTCAATGGCAGCGGCGGCCTGCTTGACCTGATCGCGCTCGCCGGCCAGGGCGTACGGGTCGACATCGGTAACCTGCTGTCAGGCGATTATCGACTGACGGTTTCGAGCACCGGCATCGGCGTGCTGACCACGGTCAATACCCAGCTGCAACTGGATGTCAGCAGCCTGACCCAGTTCAACGGCATTGCCGGGCCAGCGGTGACCGGCAACGTCATCACCAACGTTGGCGTCGATGGCACGGCCGATCAGACCGGCCCGGACAACGGCGCGCAGTTGCAGATCTTCAAGAACGGCGCCTGGGTCAGCGCCGGCGCCGGCACCACGGTGCAAGGGTTGTACGGCACGCTGACCATCGACGCCAATGGCAACTACAGCTACAAACCGAACGGCAGTGTCGGAAGCGTCGGCAAAGTCGACGTGTTCAACTATCAACTGGTGCACCCGAACGGCTTGAGCGACACCGCCAATCTGTACGTGCGCATCGACAGCCCGCAAGCCAGCGAAGTGTGGAATGACGCCAACCTCGGCAGCCCGGCATTGGTGGTTGATGCCACAGCGGACATCGCCTCGACTGACGTCACCCTGATCAACCGCGAAGTCACCACCAACTCTGCCCTTGGCACTTTCAATGTGCTGCTGGGCGGCGGCAGTGGTAACTACAACACGGTGGTCGCGGCCGATACCGTCAGTGACCTGACCGTGGTGGTCAATTCGAGCAACCTGTTGGCGCTGCTCGGTTCGATGACGGTGGGCCTGTACAAACTCAACACCGCCACCAACCAGTACGTGCTGGTCAAGAGTTACGGCGGCAACGCGCTGGTCAATCTCGGCGGCGGCAACTACGGGATCAAGTTCGACGACCAGACCGCCGGCAGTTATCAGGTGCGGGTGGCAGTAGGCGGCCTCGGCCTGCTGACCAGCGTCAACACCAGCCTGATCAACGTCGCGACCTACAACAATCAGTTCGTGGTCGGCAGCTACACGCCGGTATCGGGCAACCTGCTCACCGACACCGCTGGCGGCGGCGCCGATGTGTTGGGCTCGGTCTACACCTTGCTCAGCGTGCTGGTCGCTGGGAGTTACGTCGCGCCGGGGTACAACGGCGTCTCGCTGGTCGGCAATTACGGCACCCTGGTGGTCCAGGCCAACGGCAACTACACCTACACGCTCAAGGCCGGCCTGACCGATGCGGTGATCGGCCAGGAAGACACCTTCACCTACCAACTTACCCACCCCAACGGCACCGTGGATACCGCGACGCTGACCATCGACCTGAACAATGCCGGCGCATTCGCCAGCACCGCGTTCTCGGCACTGGCCAGCGATGACCTCGGTCTCGCCCATGCCACTGGCAGTGACTTGATCCAGGGCACCGAGGGCAACGACATCCTCGACGGCTCGCACGGTGGCGCCGTGACCCTGCAAGGTGGCGGTGGCGACGACACGCTGATCATCGCCGATCAGCAGTTCACCTCGGTGGACGGCGGCAGCGGCACCGACACCCTGCTCTGGGCCGGTGGCGATGTGTCGATCAACCTCGGCGATCTGCAGAGCAAGATCCACAACGTCGAAATCCTCGATCTCAACCATTCCAGTGCGGTCGCGCTCACACTGAATCTCAGCGATCTGCTGGCGATTACCTCTTCGGACAACAACACCCTGCTGATCAAGGGTGACGACAGGGACAGCGTGCACATGACCGATGGCTGGGTCGCCGATGGCACGCAACAGGCCGACGGCATCGACTATGTTCAATACACGGCACAGGAGGATCCGAGCCACCACTTGTGGGTACAGAACGGCATTCAAGTGGTTTGAAACAAGACATCGAACGTTGGTCTCTCAACAGTAAGGGAAGTCTGTGGAGTCAGTTTTTCGCCAGAAATGGCCGGTGGTCCTGTTGACCATCGGCCTATACCCCGCTTTCACCGTGGGCGTTCGCGCCGACGACAATCTCGACAGCAGCTTGCGCAGCATCAGCCCGTCGCAACTGCAACAACCGGCAGGCAATGAAAGCCGTCAGCGCCCTGCCCCTGCTCTGAAAGCGTCCGCCGATGCGGACGCGTTGGGGCTGGAACAAGCGGTCAGACTCGCCGTGGACTGGCACCCACGCATCGGCGAAGCCATCGGCACCCTGTTCCAGCAAGGCGAAGGGGTCAACGTCGCCGAATCCGGCTATTACCCGCAGGTCACCGGCGGCATCAAGGGTGGCTACACCAGCGGTTACGGCAGCGATGCCGGCAGCCAGTCGGTGAACATTTCCCTCAAGCAGATGCTGTATGACTTCGGCAAGGTTTCCAGTTCGGTCGACGCCGCCCGCGCCCGGGTGGCGCGCAGTCAGGCCGGAATTCTGCTGGCGATCGACGACATCGCCCGCGACACCGCCAGGGCCTACATCGAGGTGCAGCGTTATCAGCGTCTGCTCGAGGTTGCGCGCGAACAGATTCAGGGCATCGGCGGCATCGTTGATCTGGCCAAACAGCGCAGCGACATGGGCGCCAGCACCCGCTCCGATATGGTTCAGGCGCAGTCCCGGGCCGAAGGCGCGACGGCGACGTTGCAGGAATTCAAGGCGCAGTACGCACGCTGGCAAGCGACCCTGACCAGTCTGCTCGGACGGCGCACGCCGCCGGCGGTCAGCGACGCCGCCGCGCCTACGCTAACCCAGGCCTGCGACGCCTCGCAGATCTCCGACACCCTGCCCGCCGTCCTCCAGGCCGCCGCGCAACGCACTCAGGCCCAGGCCGAACTAGCCCAGGCCAAAGCCGAGGCCTACCCGACCCTGTCGCTGCAACCGTCGGTCAACCAATACCTGGACGACCACTACGACGATCAGAACTCGCGCGCCGATCGCACTCAGGTGGGGATCTTCCTCAACCTCGAAGTGCCGATCTATCAGGGCGGCGCCATCAGTGCGCGCAGCCGCGCCGCCGGGCATGCGCTGACCGCAGCGGATTCGGCCGAAGACTTCGCCCGCCTGCAAGCGCGCCAGGGCCTGGCTGAAGCCCAAGCGCAAACCTCCGGCCTGAACCGGCGGCTGCGCTCGCTGGAATTTCGCCAGACCAGCATCACCGAGGCGCGCATGTTGTATGGCCGCCAGTACCTGGAACTGGGCACGCGGCCGCTGCTCGACCTGCTCAACGCCGAGCAGGAAATCCATCAGTCGCGCTTCGATCTGGTCAACACCCAGGCTGATCTGCAACGCCTGCAGATCGACTGCTTCTACAACAGCGGTGCGATTCGCCGGGTCTTCGGCATCGACCACAGCGCCATCCAGAATGTCGAGATCCTGCCATGACCGATGCCAGCATCACTGTTCCCGAACCCGCTGCTGCCGAAGCTCGCGAGGATTATTCACCGTGGCTGGAAGCGGTGTTGAAGGTCGCCCGCCACTACCGACTCGACGTCTCGCCGGAAAGCGTGCGTCTGGCCTCGGTGCACAGCGAAGGCCGCGTCGAAGAAGTGGTTCGGCACATGGCGCGTCAGGCCGGTTTGAGCGTGAAATTCGCGGTGTTCGACAACAAGAGCCTGAGTCGCTGGCGCACGCCGCTGGTGGTGCAACTGCGTGATGGTCAGGTCGGCGTGCTCGAAAGCATCGGCGAAACCGGCGAGCTGGGCATCTGCTTCAGTGGCGATCAAGGTTTGCAGAGTCGCATGGAGGCTGGCGCGCTCGCCGAGCAGGCCCTGCGCACGGTGATTCTGCGTCCGACGCAACCAGTGGCGGACGTGCGCACCAACGATTACATCAAGCCCTACGACGAGCACTGGTTCCGGCGCATCGTCCTCACCGATCTGCGGCCCTACAGCCAAGTGATGATCGCCTCACTGGTCGCGAACCTGCTGGGCATGGCCGGGGTACTGTTTTCCATGCAGGTGTACGACCGGGTGATTCCGGCCGAGTCGCTGCCGACCCTGTACGTGTTGTTCGGCGGGGTGATGCTGGCGCTGCTGTTCGATTTCGTCATGCGCATTCTGCGTCTGCGCATCACCGATGTGCTGGGCAAACGCGCCGACTTGCGCGTCTCCGATCTGGTCTTCGGCCACGCCTTGCGTCTGCGCAATTCCGCGCGGCCGAAGTCCACCGGTTCGTTCATTTCGCAGTTGCGCGAGCTGGAACAGATCCGCGACCTGATTACCTCCAGCACTGCCACGGCACTGGCGGACATGCCGTTTTTCCTGCTGTTCCTGCTGGTGTTCTATTTGATCGGCGGGCCACTGGTGCTGATTCCACTGGTGGCGCTGGTGTTCATGTTGCTGCCCGGGATCATCGCGCAACCGCGTCTGGCGCGACTGGCCAATGCATCAATGCGTGAGGCGGCGTTGCGCAACGCCATGCTGGTGGAGAGTATTCAGGGCCTCGACGACATCAAGGCATTGCAGGCCGAGCAGCGTTTCCAGCAACAGTGGAACCAGTACAACGCCGCCTCGGCGGACAGCAGCCTGCGCCTGCGCACCTTGACCAACAGCCTGGTGGCGTGGACGCAAAACGTGCAAGGCGGAGTGTTCGCGGTGGTCATCGTGTTCGGCGCGCCGATGGTGATTGCCGGCGACCTGACCACCGGCAGTCTGGTCGCGGCGTCGATTCTGTCGTCGCGGATGATGGGGCCGATGGCGCAACTGACCCACGTGCTCACCCGATGGCAGCAGGCCAAGGTCGCGCTCGAAGGCTTGAACCGGATCATGCAGATGCCGGTGGATCATCCCGAAGGCAGTCAGCGCGTGCACCTGCCGGCGATTCGTGGCGACTACCGCCTGCGTCAGGCCAGTTTTCGCTACAGCGAGGAAGCGACCCCGGCGCTCAACAACATCGATTTGAGCATTCGCCCCGGCGAGCGCATCGCACTGCTCGGCCGCAACGGCGCCGGCAAGTCGACGTTGCTGCAAGCACTGGGCGGCGCGATGGATCTGAGCAGCGGTGAGACCACCCTGGACGGCATTGCCCTTGCGCATCTGGATCCGGCCGATCTGCGCCGCGATGTGGGCTTGTTGTCGCAACAGGCGCGACTGTTTCACGGCACCTTGCGCGACAACATCACCCTCGGCGCCGGGCAGGCCAGCGATCAGGAAATCATCGCCGCGCTGACTGTCACTGGCGCGCTGGATTTCGTTCGGCAGCTGCCCAAAGGCATGGATCATCTGGTACTTGAGGGCGGGCTGGGTTTGTCTGGAGGTCAGCGTCAAAGCCTGTTGCTGTCACGCTTGTTGATCCGCCAGCCACAAGTGCTGTTGCTCGACGAACCGACGGCCGCGCTCGATGACGTCACCGAGCGTTTGCTGCTGGAAAAACTCGCGACCTGGACCCAGGGCCGAACGCTGGTGGTCGCTACGCACCGGGTCAGTGTGTTGCAACTGGTCGAGCGGATCATCGTTCTCGACAACGGACGTATCGTCATCGACGACCACCGCGACGCGGCACTCGCGCGGTTGCGCGCACCGGGCAAAGGAGTGGCGGTATGAAGCCGATGATGACCGACGTGCCGGACCCGATGTCCTACCTCGACGGCCGCGATGAGCGCGCTCTTGCCGGCGGCGCAAAGGTGATCTGGGGTTGCGCGCTGATGCTCGCCTGCTTCATTGCCTGGGCCGCGTGGTTCGAGATCGTCGAAGTCTCGACCGGCACCGGCAAAGTGGTGCCCAGCTCGCGCGAGCAGGTGATTCAGTCGATGGAGGGCGGCATTCTTGAGCAGCTCAATGTCAGCGAAGGTGCTTTGGTCGAGCGCGGGCAGATCCTCGCGCAACTGGACCCGGTGAAGAACCAGTCCAACGTCGGCGAAAGCGCGGCCAAGTACCGCGCGGCGCTGGCCAGCGTCAACCGCTTGCAGGCCGAAGTCAGCGAAAAGCCGCTGACCTTCGACGCATCGCTGCAGGAATTTCCCGATCTGATCCGCGCCGAAACCGAGCTTTACCAGACCCGGCGCAAAGGTCTGGCAGAAACCCTCGACGGTATTCAAAGCTCGCTGAAACTGGTGCGCAGCGAACTGGCGATCACTGAAAACCTGGCGAAGATCGGCGCCTCGAGCCGGGTTGAAGTGCTGCGCCTGACCCGTCAGCGCTCGGAGCTGGAATTGAAGGCCACCGAAGCCCGCTCCGATTACATGGTCCGCGCCCGCGAAGACCTGGCCAAGGCCAACGCCGAGGCGCAAATGCTCGAAGCGGTGATCCGTGGGCGCACCGATTCACTGTCGCGCCTGACCCTGCGCTCGCCGGTGCGCGGCATCGTCAAGGACATCGAGGTCAGCACGATTGGCGGCGTCATTGCGCCCAACGGCCAGGTCATGCAGATCGTGCCGCTCGACGAACAACTGCTGATCGAGACGCGCATCTCGCCGCGCGACATCGCCTTCATTCACCCAGGCCAGGCGGCGAAAGTGAAAATCACCGCCTATGACTATTCGATCTACGGCAGCCTCGACGGCGAGGTGGTGACGATCTCGCCGGACACCATCCAGGACGAAGCCAAGCCGGAGATCTTCTACTACCGCGTGTTCATCCGCACCGCTTCGGATGAACTGCGCAACAAGGCTGGCAAACGCTTCGCCATCGTGCCCGGGATGATCGCCACGGTGGACATCCGTACCGGCGAAAAAACCGTGCTCGACTACCTGATCAAACCACTCAACCGCGCCCGCGAAGCGTTGCGCGAACGCTGATCAGCGACTGGCCAGTTTGGTCGCTGGTGGCGTCGTTGGAGTGATGCTGGCCTGATAGCGCGACCACTCGCGATTGATCTCCGCGTACGGCAAAAAGATGCTTACGCGCGGTTGATCGAGCAAGTCCTTGCGCTTGAGGCGGCTGACGTCGTCACGGGTGAGGAACGCCACGTTGATGCCAACCACTTTGCCATCGGCGGAAAACACCGGCCCGCCGGACATGCCTTTGGCCAGCGCGCCATTATGGGTGCCGTAAAGCACGTTGCCCTCTTTGACGTCGAGGCGAACCATCGCCGGCAACGCCTGGCCGGTGCCCTTGACCGACATGTACAGCGAATTGAAGCCCACCGAAGTCAGCTCCTCGCCCGGCTTGTAGCCGCGCCACGCCGGCACGCTATTGGCCTTGTGACGGAAGAACTGCACATCTGCCTGCCCCTGGAAAACCGTGCCCGACAAGTAAGGAATGTGCTTTACCGTCACGGCGAAGTCTTCATTCCATTGCACAGCCGAACCCATCAGCAGGTAAGGCAAAGGCGCGCCGGAGTGGACGACAAAGGCTTGGTCTAAAACAGGATCCTGAACAAAAGCGACTGGCATTCCATTGCACCCGCTGAGCAGCAACGACGCTGCAACAAGTGACTTGAGGGGGCGCATTTTCGGTACATCTTGAGGTGAGGAAAGGTGCTGCAATATGTCATTGCGCCATCACTTTTAGCAATAGGCTCAGCCTACCGCTTGTCGGCGTGCGATATAGTGAGCTAATGGTTGGATCCAAGCAATTTCCCGGCAATGCACGCAATCAACAGCGAATGAACGCAAATGATCGCGATTGTCTTCAACCAGGTCGAGTGATCCCATGCTGACGAAGCTTGCGGTACAGGGTATTGCGGCTAATCCCCAGACGACGGGCAACTCGCGCGACATGCCAGTGTTCAGCTTCAATCAAGCTCAGCAGAGTTTGCCGTTCGGATACGCCCAGTGGATCGTCAACAGGTTGGTCGTCACTTGCGGGCAGTAACTCATGCACGTCCTCCAGCGTGACCCGGCCTTCCACTGCCAACGCCACCAACGTCCGCAAACAGGTGCGCAGTTGCCGGACGTTGCCCGGCCAGGGCTGCGCCAGCAAGCGCTCTCGAACTCCCGCTTGCAGCCGCACAGTGGCGCCCGCCGCTTCTTCGCGCAGCAGCAGGTCGAGCAGACGGCCCTTGTCGGAACGCTCGCGCAGCGGCGGCAGTTCCACGGCGAAACCGCCAATGCGATAGAACAGGTCCTCGCGCAGGCGTCCGTCGGCCACGCAGGCTGACAGATTCTGGTGGCTGGCGCTGATCAGGCGTACATCAAGCGGTCGCGGCGTTGCGCTGCCCAGCGGCACGACCTGGCGCTCTTCGAGCACCCGCAGCAGACGGGTCTGCAGCGCGAGGGGCATGTCGCCGATTTCGTCGAGAAACAGAATGCCGCCATGGGCCTGCTCAAGCTTGCCGACCATGCCGTCCTTGCGCGCGCCGGTGAAGCTGCCGCCGCGATAGCCGAACAGCTCGCTTTCAATCAGCGTCTCGGGGATCGCCGCGCAGTTGATCGCGACAAACGGCTGGCCGGCGCGCGAGCTGGCGCGATGCAGCGCTGCCGCAAAGGCCTCCTTGCCGGTGCCGGTTTCACCCTGCAGAAACACCGGCACGTCACGCTCCAGTACACGCAACGCGCGAGCGAATCCGCGTTGCAGGCGCGGGTCTTCCAGGCACACGCGCTCATCCTTGATTGGCGGGACAGGCGCAAGGGTCAACGGCGCGGAGCGGATCGGTTCGCGCAACTGGCCGTAGAACAAGCGCCCGTCGGCCAGGCGCATCGGCCAGCAGACGTGCGCCTGAGCACTGGCCTGATCGAGCAACTGCTCCATCGGCGTTTCCAGCAACATGGTCAACGACTGCCCGACCATCTGCTCGCGGCTCAGGCCCAACAGATCCAGCGCCGCCGCATTCACCGAACAGATCCGCGCACTCTCGTCGAAGCTGAGCAGGCCTTCACCCAGCAGCCCGACAAACCCGGCGTCGGGATGAAACCGCAGCAAATAGCGCTGCGGATCGTGGCCGAGGAAAAAACAGCTCTCGATCAACCTGGCCGACAGATTGGTCAGGGCCATGGCCTTGAAGCGTTGCTCAAGGCTGCTTTCCTCGCGCACGGAGGACAGGTTGAGCACCGCGAGCAACCCACCGCTGGCGTCGAATATCGGGCTGGCCGAACAGGTCAGGCCGACGTGCTGGCCACGGAAATGCTCGTCGCGGCGAATGGTCACGTGCTGGCGCTCGACCAGGCAGGTGCCGACGCCGTTGGTGCCCTCGTGCTCCTCGCTCCAGACCGAGCCGAGCCACAGCCCGGAGCGCTGGAACTCGCCGCGTTCGGCTTCGTTGAACACGCTGTCGATCGCCACGCCGCGCGCATCGGTGAGCAGCACGACATGGCCGTCACGTCCCAGTTGCTGGTGCAGGCTGTTCATCTGCCAGTGCGCAACGGAAATGATGTGTTCCAGCGGCGCACGGTGTTCGCGCAAACGCGCCTGTTCGAGCACATCCGGCGCGCGGCGGCTGGCCGGATCGAGCTGGTATTGATCCAGGCAACGCCGCCACGAACGGGTGATCGCCAGGTCTGCCGCCGCGCTGTGGCTGGCAACAGAGCCCTGCACGGCTTGCAGTACCTGGCGCGCGTGGGCGTTGATCGAGGCCGGTTTCATTGTTGTTGTTCTCCGCTTCGGTGAAGACACGGGTGTGTCCGCAGCTTAGATGAAAAGCTCGTTGCGGGGGAATTTCGCGCCGAGTGACACAGTGTCATCCGCGATTCTCGAATTTGTGACATGT
The DNA here is from genome assembly GCF_040310465.1 of Pseudomonas sp. H26/SER47-MNA-CIBAN-0231. Classification (NCBI taxonomy): domain Bacteria; kingdom Pseudomonadati; phylum Pseudomonadota; class Gammaproteobacteria; order Pseudomonadales; family Pseudomonadaceae; genus Pseudomonas; species Pseudomonas sp. H26/SER47-MNA-CIBAN-0231. The sequence goes on from NZ_JBEOPW010000014.1 coordinate 49,536, forward strand.
CGCCTGTGCCAAGCCTTGTCGGCCTTTGCATCAAACGCTCTGGCCCGCGCCTTTCAAGGAGATGGCCCAAGCCTTGCTCTGATGCCATGGCTTACCAAAACAACAAGATCGGGAGTGGCCCCATGAACATCGCTATTGAAACCCCTTTGCAATCGCCAACAGCGCAACTCGCCGCTTGGGTCGAACGCCTCGGCGGACGTCTGGCGCAACGAGATGTGGACGGCACGCTGGAGCTGTTTGCCGAAGAATGCCACTGGCGTGACTTGCTGCTGTTCAGCTGGAACCTCGTCACCCTGGAAGGCAAACCGGCGATTCGCGACATGCTCGAAACACGCCTTGAGCAGACCCGGCCCGAACGCTGGCAACTCGAAGGTGAAGCCACGCTTAGCGATGGCGTGCTTGAAGGCTGGATGAGCCTGGAAACCGACTCGGCGCGCGGCAAAGGCTATGTGCGCCTGAAAGAAGGTTTGTGCTGGACGCTGCTGACCACCATGCGCGAACTCAAAGGCTTCGAAGAACCCAGCGGCCGCCGCCGGCCTATGGGCGCGAGCCACGGCCATGCCCACGCTGACAAGCGCAACTGGCTGGAGCGCCGCCGCGATGAAGAAGCGGCGCTGGGCATCACCACGCAACCGTACTGCCTGATCGTCGGCGGCGGTCAGGGCGGGCTCGGCCTCGGCGCAAGGCTCAAACGCATGGGCGTACCGACGCTGATCATCGACAAAGCCGAACGCCCCGGCGATCAATGGCGCGGCCGCTACAAGTCGCTGTGCCTGCACGACCCGGTCTGGTACGACCACATGCCCTACCTGCCCTTCCCCGACCACTGGCCGGTGTTCACCCCGAAAGACCAGATCGGCGACTGGCTGGAGATGTACACCAAGGTCATGGAACTCAACTACTGGCCCCGCACTGAGTGCCTCGGCGCTACGTTTGACGAAGAGACTGGCCGCTGGACCGTGGAGGTCCTGCGCAACGGCGAGCCCGTCACCCTGCAACCGACGCAACTGATCCTCGCCACCGGCATGTCTGGCGTACCGAATGTGCCGGTGTATCCAGGCGCCGAAAACTTCCAGGGCCAGCAACATCACTCCAGCCGTCACCCCGGCGGCGATGCGTGGAAAGGCAAGCGCGCAGTGGTCATCGGCGCGAACAATTCAGCCCACGACATCTGCGCCGATCTGGTGGAAAACGGCACCGAGGTGACCATGGTGCAACGTTCGAGCACGCACATCGTGCGTTCAGACAGCCTGATGGAACTGGTTTTCGGCGGGCTTTATTCCGAAGAGGCGCTCGAGTCGGGTCTGACCACGGATAAGGCCGACCTGCTGTTCGCCTCGATTCCGTACAAGGTCATGCCACAGTTTCATCGACCGATCTTTGACGCGATCAAGGAGCGCGACAAGGACTTCTATGAACGCCTGAGCCGGGCGGGTTTCATGCTCGATTTCGGCGACGATGAATCGGGTTTGTTCATGAAATACGTACGCCGTGGCTCGGGTTACTACATCGACGTCGGCGCCTCGGAACTGATCGCCAACGGCACGATCAAGCTCAGGAGCGCGCCGGGCCTCGGTGTCGAACGCATCGAAGCGGATGCGGTGGTGCTCACCGATGGCAGCCGCTTGCCGGCCGATCTCATCGTTTATGCGACAGGTTATGGCTCGATGAACGGCTGGGCCGCGAAGCTGATTTCTCAGCAAGTCGCCGACAAGGTCGGACGCTGCTGGGGCCTGGGTTCCGGCACCACCAACGACCCCGGCCCGTATGAAGGTGAACTGCGCAACATGTGGAAGCCGACCCAGCAGCAGAACCTCTGGTTCCACGGCGGCAACCTGCATCAGTCACGGCACTATTCGCTGTATCTGGCGTTGCAGTTGAAGGCCCGTTTCGAAGGCCTCGACACCGATGTCTATCGCCTTGCATAGCGGCATCATCTGGGCTGATTCCTCAAGTGGTCGTTCGTCGGTGCGCAGGCCAAGCGCACCGGCGAACTGGAAAGTGCGTGCTAGGGTGTGTAGCCCAAGCACGTTTCAATCCAGGAAAAATGAGGAGGATTCATGCCACTTCATCCCATTCTGTTCATGGGCGGCTCCGGCGCCATCGGCCACCAGACGGCTCGCGCATTGCGCGCAGCGCATCCCGACGTCCCCTTGCTGATCGGCGGACGCGACCTCGCCAAGGCTGAGCAAACCGCCGAGCAAATCGGCAATGCCCAGGGTGTGGTCATCGATGCTCGCGCAGATGATCTGGGGCTGGGTGATCGCCCGGTCAGCGCCATCGCCCTGTTCTACATGGACCACGCCCTCGCCGGACTGCGCTTTGCGCAAAAGCGCAAGGTTCCGCACTTGAGCATCTCTTCCGGCGTGTTCGAAATCGCCCCGCAAATCGCCAGTTTCATCCACTCGCCCGACGCGTCTCCCATTGTCCTCGGCTACGAATGGATGGTCGGCGCGACCACGGTAGCGACGCTGCACATCGCCAAAGCCTTCGCCCGCGTGCACGACATACGCATCCACGCACTGGTCGACGAACAGGACGGCGGCGGCCCGACCGTAGCCGTCGATTTCGAGCACCTGAACAAAATGCTGCCCGCCGCACTGACCCGCCGCGACGGCAAATTCATCTGGCGCGAAGGCGACGACGCCAAGGTCAGCTTCCGCGCCGTCGACGGCACAATCATGCAGGGCGCCGGCTTTTCCTCGATCGACGTCACCGGCCTGGCCGCCGCCACCGACGCCCCGAACGTCGAGTTCAACCTCGCCAGCGGCGTCAGCTCGACCCGGCGTCAGGGTCAGCCGATGTCGACGGAAATACTCATTGAACTCGAAGGCACGGATCTCGATGGCCAGCCATTGCGCACCCGCCACGCCGTAGTTCACCGCGCAGGTGCAGCGGCGTTGACCGGGCTCAGCGTGGCCATGTTGCTGGAGCGGCTGGTTGGGCTGGATGGGCAGCCGCCTGCCCCGCCCGGGCTTTATTTTCCGTACCAGCTGCTGGACGCACAGGTGTTTTTGCAGCGGCTGGAAAAAGACGAAGGCGAGCTGATCGAATTGGACGTGTGACCCCTCTGGACAAAGGCTGGTCAATTTTGCCCGAGCGCCTGTACGACACGCTCCGCGATGGCGAGACAGCTCGTCAATCCTGGAGATTCGATGCCGAACAGATTAACCAGCCCCGGCACTCCATGCGCCGATGGGCCACTGATGACAAAGTCCGCCGCCGGTTCGTGTACGGCGTTGATTTTCGGGCGGATGCCGCTATAGGCCGGTTCCAGGCTGCCATCGGGCAGACCGGGCCAATAGCGGCGAATCGCCTGATAGAAACCTTCGGCCCGCTGAGGATCCACACGGTAATCAACCTGATCGATCCACTCGACATCCGGTCCGAAACGCGCCTGCCCCCCCAGGTCAAGCGTCATGTGCACGCCGAGACCCGCAGCTTCGGGCGCGGGATAGATCAGATGGCGAAAAGGTATCCGACCGCTGAAGCTGAAGTAGCTGCCTTTGCACAACCTGGCCAACGGCACATGTCGCGAAGACAGACCAACGATGTGGCCCGCAAGCCGGGGCGCAGACAAGCCCGCACAGTTGATCAGTTCGCCACAGCTGACGTTCATGGGTTGCGCACCGCCGATCTGCAACTCAAAACCCTGCGGGCGACGACAGGCCGATTCGAACGGCGTGTTAAAGGCAAACGAGGTGCCCGCCGCCTCGGCGTCTGCCTGCAAGGCAAGCATCAAGGCATGGGAGTCGACAATTGCGGTAGAGGGCGACCAGAGTGCCGCGATACATGACAACTCAGGCTCCAGTTCCAGCGTCTGCCGGGCGCTGAGCAGTTGCAGGTCGTTGACGCCGTTGCGCCGTCCCTGCTGCCATAAGCGCTGCAATGTCCCGCACTGCGCGTCATCGGTTGCGACGACAAGCTTGCCCAGAGGTTGGCACGCTACTGCGTGCGCTTCACAAAAGGCATACAGACGATGCCTGCCGTCGACGCACACTTGCGCCTTCAAGCTGCCAGTGGGGTAGTAGATGCCAGCGTGAATGACTTCTGAATTGCGCGAGCTGATGCCCGTTCCAATGCGTTCACCCGCCTCTACCACAACCACTTCACGGCCGCTCAAGGCCAGGGCCCGGGCGACAGCCAGCCCGAGCACTCCGGCGCCAATCACAACACATTCGATATCGACGCTCACCGTCTCACCGCGCGTTCAAATTGCTTGATCAGCGTGACGACCTTTTCTACATCGCCATCCGACAAATGATGGTGGCAAGGAAGTGTGATCATTTGCCGGGACAGGCGTTCGGTTGTGGGCAACGCAATGCGCGGCTGACTGCTCAACCATGCCTTCTGCCAATGAATGGGCAACGGATAATGAATGGCCGCTTGCACATCATGCTCTGCCAGATAAGCCTGCAGCTCGTCACGGTGCGTGGATTGCACGACATAGTGATAGTAGGCATTTCCCGGTTTGCCGCCCCCCAGGTCAGCGCCCGTGCGGGTTGTAGAGAGGACGTCATCATAGAACGCGGCAATTTCCACGCGTCGCTTCAGCCACTGATCCAGATACTTCGCTTTGATGTTGAGTGCTGCTGCCTGCAACGAGTCGAGTCTGGAGTTGATGCCGAACCGGATCGATTCGTTACGGTTTTCCAGGCCGTGATTGCGTGCAATCCGCGCGTACTCGGCAATTCTCGGATCGCGAGTCACCAGCATCCCACCGTCACCCAGACCACCGAGCGTCTTCAAGGGATGCATGGAAAACGCTGACGCATCAGCGCAAGTGCCGACTTGCCGGCCATCGATCGTAGTGCCGATCGCCTGAGCGCAATCCTCGATCACGGCAACCCCGCGCGAGCGGCACAGGTCGATGATGGGGTCGATATCCAGAGGGCGTCCGCGCAGATAGACAGGAATCACGGCTTTGGTCCGATCATTCACAAGTGGCGCAATCGTCTCGACGCTCAGGAGTTCATCGTCACCCACATCTGCCAGGATCGGCCGGGCGCCAACAGCAACAATGGCTCCGACAGTGGCAACAAAGGTATTGGCGCAGGTGATCACCTCGTCACCGGGGCCGATATCGAGCGCGCGCAATGCCAGAAACAGCGCATCCGTGCCTGAATTGAGGGCAACGGCGTGCGCGCCGCCACAACGATCCGACATCCATGACTCGAACGCCAGAACCTGATCGCCGAGAATGAACTCGCCCGATTGCAACAGCTCCCGCCAGCGTTCAAAGATCTCGCCACAGAGATCCTGGGCCTGTTCCTGTACGTTATTGCACTTGATCATTACGCGCACTCCCTGGCATGAACATGATGGACGTCAGGACGATCAGCAGAGTGCCAACCGCGCTGATGACGGCAGTCAACGCAAGCGTCTGCGAGTAGCCGATCATCCCGCCGACTACGCCGCTGCCCAGATAAATGAACGGGTGCACACCACTGGTGACAAAGGTATCCACCGCCACGACTTTGCCCAGATCCTTTTCGGGCGACAGTGTCTGCATGGCGGTTGCCCAGCCGGTGAGCCAGGACGCTTCGACGATACCGACGAACGTCGCCCCCAGAACCGCCATCCATGCCGCCGTCCCCAGCCCGAGTAACGCCATCGCTCCGGCCAGGAACAACCCGCATACCACAGCAAGGCCCACCAGGCGTTCGTGCCCCGAGGCCAGCACGGTGACAACCGATCCGAGACAAGCGCCGAACCCTGATGCTGCCAGGCAATATCCCCACATTTCTTCGCTGAAACGAAGACTGATCGCGTAGGGTGCAACGACCAGAAAAATCGGGAAACACAGCACGTTCACCACCAGCGTCGCCGCAAACCCCAGCAGCAGGGTGGCGTTGTGGATGACCACGGTGATGCCCTTGAACGCCTCGCGCAGGGAGAACTCTTCTTCGGATTCATGACGGCCGACATTCGGTAACTGAGCGGTGTAAATCGCCGCGCCGAAGAAGGTCAAGCCATCGATCAGTATCCCCCAGACCGGATCCCACAAGATGATGAACACGCCCAACGTCGCCGGAAACAGAATGGCGACCAGGTTATCGATGAAGTTCATCGCGCCGTTGCCCGCGACCAGCGCCTTTTTCGGTAACAGGCTGACCAGCAGCACCTGAGCGCAGGGCCGAGAAACGCCGATGCCGATGCCGAAGATCAGATAGGCCAGCACCAGCCAGCCCCAAGGCGCACCGGTCAGAAGCAGTGCGACGGCCGCAAGCTGCGCCATGCCTCGGGCCGTATCGGTGTAGATGAGCACCTGTCGAGGCGACTTGCGATCCGCCAGCATGCCGCCGGCCAGAGCACCGACGACGGTTCCGATTCCGACTGCGGCCATGATGAAGCCAAACACATCACCACCAAAACCGTCCCGTATCAGCGCTATCGGCAGCGCCGCCAGACAGATGGCGTCGCCGGCCATCGACAGGCCCTGGCCGATCAGCAACTTGCGAAAAGGCAAGACTCGCAGCGCATCGTTATAGGGGGATAAGCGTTCTTTGATAGAAATCATCGGTGCCCCTCCTTGAGGCATATATATCCATCCTGGCCATGTTCTGTTGGCAACTGCCGGCCGCCCTCGCGGATTTCCAGCTCATCGTCCCCGATTACGGAAATGCGCAGACGCCGGCCCCGAAACTCAAGGGTGAAGTGGTAGGCATTCCAATCGGCGGGCAACCTCGGGCGGAAGGCCAGTTGGTCCGCAACAAGATCAAGTCCTGCCAGCCCTTCCACCAAGCCCTGCCAGGCTCCGGCATAGGCGGAAAGATGCAGGCCATTGCTGTAGTCGTCGAGCGGAGTGAAATCCAGGTTGTAGCGGCTGGCCCGAGCAATGAAATCGGCACTGATCGACGTCTTGCCCAAGTGCGCGGCGACAACCGCGTGCGGGCCGTAGCTCAATGACGATTCATGCACCGTACGCGGTTCATAATATTGGAACGCTGCGCGTTTCACGTCCGTTGAAAAATCTTCTGGAAACATCGACATCAACAACACGATGTCGGCCTGTTTGACCACCTGCGACGCGAAATTCTGCAGGTTCTCTGCGCTCTCCCGTTCGGCCTCGTCCGCAAACTGCGGTCCGCGCTTTTTGTCGGAACGCAGCTGCGTGTCAGGTAAGGCGGCATAACCCTCAAACTCTTCAGGAATGACCACCCCACCCACAGTGATCCAGGGCAGAAAGACGTTATCGGCTATCGACTGCCAGCGCCTGGACTGGCCCTCGGGCAATCCCGGAAACCCCGGCCGGTCGCACAGGGAAAGCGCTGACCGGAGACACCAGCGCAGCATGTAATTGGTAAAAAAGCTGTTGTCCACATGATAGTGGTATTCGTCCGGCCCCATGACCGATTCAACGACATACGCCTGACGACTCTCGGACCACTTGAACACGGACGCGGCGAAACGGGCGCACTCGAGCAGCATTTCAAAGCCGCGAGAGATCATGAACGCATCGTCACCGGTGACCTTCCAGTATTTGTTCACGGCATAGCAAACGTCTGCCGAAATGTGGAGCACCTCATGGACACTCCACTCTCGTCGAATGTCCTGTTCGGGATACGCCAGCACATAATGGGGACCATTTTCCCGCCCTCGATCATTGGCTGCTTCCGGAAAACGCGCTCCCTCATAGCCACTGGCCCGAGCAAACTCCCGCGCTTGTTCCAGACAGTGGTAGCGATAGTCAATCAACGCCCTGGCGACGCCGGGTTCATTCCAGATCCAGAACATGCACTTGTGCAGTTCGGTATCGAAGAACGTCGCTCCGGAGTGATATGTGCTGGTCAGGCCGCGCGCCGGCGAGAGCGTTCCCCGCTCGGGGGGCACGACTCCCGCGCCGTGCTGCAGCAATTGAAACGTCGCGTATTTGATGCCCAGATCGATACCTCTCTGCGCGGTTTGAACAGTGACGTCATGCTCGCCCCAGATCCTGCTCCATCGGTCAAGATGGCTGCTCTGGATATGGCTCACATCGAAGTCGCCAGAAAGCGCGTCGGGCATACTGTGCTCGCCATCGATTGCAACCCGCCAATGCGTGGCGATGCGATGCTGCAACACCGAGTCGAAATCCATGGTGACGGAAGCAATACAACCCTGTAGGCCGTGTCGCCAGCAAACAACGGAACTCGCCGCTGAACCGGACTGTTCGACACGTACGTGGTAGCGCAGCCGATACTCTGCGGCATCGACATCCACAGTGAAGGCCGTTCGATCGACGACACTTTGCCCAAAACGGTAATGTCGGGCGGTCAGCCAGTCACTGGTGCCCAGGTATTCATTCTCGGCACTGCCATCCACGCCGTAATCCAGTCGCAATCGGTGCGCACCGGTCGGCTCGCCCAGTCGAGTCAGACTGATGCGGGTCGACACGGCGCTGTCATCAGGGGCATCAATGAACTGATCAATCGTCAGCTCATAACGGACGCCCCGCAGTTGGAACAGCTCGCGGCTGCTGACTGTCGCCTGATCCATCGCCAACACCACCGCCGGTCCATCGCCTGATGGCTCGAGAGGTTCGCCCGTGTCCACATCGTAGAGGCGCAGGACTGCCGGCGCTGGCAAAGAAATGATCTCCCGCGAAACGCCGACCCCGGGTGCATAGACCCCCGCGCAGAGCAGTTGCGTGCGCCGTGTGCGCGGCGAGGCACTGGGCACATGCGGGCGCACGCCGATCAAGGGATTGGCCAGCATTGCCACGCAGGCTGCGAAGGACGATGTCCGCGGCTCGATACCGACGATATCCTCGCACTCCTCTCCATAAGCGATGGTCAGCACGACGTGTCCCCCGACGGCTGGAACGACCAGTCTTTGTGCAGCATGTTGCGCACATTGTGATAGCGGGTGTCGGATAACACATCGTCACTGTCGTTGAAGTTCCCGGATTGCCATTGCTCGCAGATTTCCACGATGGCATCCCTGATCGAATAGATGAACTCGAAACCCAGTGTCTCCTGCACCCGTCGCGAATCCAGACGGTAAGACCGAACATCATCGCTGCGGGTAGTGGTGATCGGCACGTTGACGAGGAAGTAACGATCGACAACCTGTTTTACCTGATCGGCTATCTCGGTCACCGTGTGGTTTTCGTAGCCGACGTTGATTGCGGTTCCGCAGACTTCGTCCAGCGATTCGCGCTCCACGAGCATCGTATACAGCCGGGTCAGATCGCCGATATGCACATTGGGGCGGTATTGACTGCCGCCGAACACGGTAATTTCACCGCGCGCCAGCGCACTGGCGGTAAGGATATTGACGGTCAGATCCAGGCGCTGGCGGGGCGACCAGCCGCACACGGTAGCGGCTCGAACCGCGACGGTTTCAAAGGATGCATCAGTGAGCCCGAACAGTATTTTTTCGCCGTCAGCCTTGAAGCGGTTGTAGTCGGTGATGGGCACGCAGGGTTGGCGCTCATCGACAAACGGTTCTGTATTGACGCCATAGACACTGGCTGAGGAAGCATAGATAAAGCGCCGGCAGCCAAGGCGCTTTGCACTGCTCATGAGATGCGGCAGACAATCGATATTGATGGACTGGCCGAGTTCGGGTGCCGAATTGAAACTGGGATCATTGGCCACTGCAGCAAGATGGACAACGGTGTGCATCCCCCGAAGCGACTGCTCGACGAGCAGCGGATCGCGAATATCGCCCTTTATGAATTCCAGTGCCGGATGGTTCATCACGCCCTCCAGGCCGTTGCCGAAATAAAGCGCATCCAGTACCCGGACCCGGTAACCGGCAGCCAGCAGTTTTGGTACCAGACGCGAGCCAATGTAGCCCGCACCGCCTGTAACGAGAACAGCGGATTGATTATTCATGGTCCTTCCTTGGGATGGGTTTGCCAGGGGGTATTCATCAAGCGATGACAGTATTGATGCCTGTGGATGAGCAGCCTTGGGCTCAAGATCATGCCGGCGGATCTGCCAGGCATGGAGCCCCAGGCCACAGGCCAGATCCGTTGCATAGGGACTGTCGTCAATCAGCTCGACATCCTGCGGATCGCGGCTTCCGACCAGTTGTTGAATCAGCGCTTCGCGGCTCTGACCGGGCGCCTGTCGGGTAATCGATAATCTGGATTCTTGCCGCAGACTGGAGCGCTCGATAGCCGCCTCGAACAACTGCGGCGCATTCAGAGACGCCGTATAAAACATCACTGGCTGTGCGGCTTGTGCAATGCGTTCCAGCAAGCGCTTTGCATCCTCGAACAGCTCAGTGCCTTGGGAGAGCTGAAGAAATTCCCTTTGTTTGTACTCCGCCAGTTCGTCTGCGCTGAGCGAGCCGCTCCTTTGAGCGCCGATGTCATCGGTGATCAGCGCCAGCAATCGTGAAGCGCCTTCCATGCGAGGACGTCCGGCAATGTGGTCAATGTATTCGCGCTGAGTCAGTTGTTTGCCGGCAAGTCTGTGAGCGGCGTTGCTCCACGCTTGAAAATGCGGCGTGTCGATCATTGTTCCGTCGAGGTCAATCAGCAAAAGTTTCGACATGATTGCTTACCTGTCATCTGTGCGTGGACATGACGAGCCGGGCGATTCTGGACGTCGAGTCGAATATCTTGTCGTCCGTCAAGATCATTCGCCCCCCTGCGCTTTCAACCAGTGCGCGCTCCGCCTGAAGTCTCACGTCTGACCCGTCACTGTAATCCGCACCCTTGAAATAGAGGTTGGGACGTAGCGTCTTGATCATCAATTCAGCAGTGGGTGTGTGATTTACGATGACATGATCGCAATAGCGAATAGAGGCAAGAAACTCTGCGCGTTTTTGATCGGGGAATACCGGCCGGTCCGCTCCTTTATTGACATATGGGTCGGCGGTAACTGACACGAACAATCGATCCACCATTGTTCTGGCACGTTGCAAATGATAAAGGTGCCCAGGATGTACGATGTCGAAACAGCCGTGACAAAGACCGATAGTCAAACCTTTTTCGCGGCAATAAACCGCCTCATCCTGCAATGCAGTGATGTCACTTAAAACGCCCATGATTATTCATTCCTTTGAGATAAGAGATTTAGCCATGATGTTCAGGTGTTCAAGTTCTCCCCAGTAATCGGGAAGCTGCCCGACGATTTGAAAACCATTGCGTAAATGAAAACGGTAGGCTGCACGTTCTTTGTCAATATTTCCTATATCCAGACATAACCATGTCTTTTCATTTGCCAGAGCATACTTTTCAATTTCGTCATATAACAACGAAGCCACCCCGTATCGACGGTATTGGCTATCAACAATCAACCAGTCTGCCCACAGGACATACTTCGAGGGGATCGGACCTGCGGCGCAGCCCATCGTCCCGATCACCCGTCCGTCTACTGTGGCGACAAATCGCCCCCCCTCAAATTGAGGATTGGCAAGTTCATTGGCAAATTGCTGACCCGCAGACTCGGTAAGATCTTCGCCAGAGGCAATCTGGGCGACCAACCCCAGAACAGCTTCCATGTCAGCCTTTGCAAATCGCCGCAGGCGAATCTTCGTAACAGGTTCATTTGGCATGGTACTGAACCCTCTTGAGTGCCGAATCAAGCCGCTCACAGGCGTCCGCCAACATTTCAGCCGTATGCGATGCACTCAGGGTGACAGGCTCTGGGCAATAACTGAGGGGCATCAAAAAGCCATACAAGTTGTACTCACGGGATAGCAGGGCGAACAACTTCTGGGCAAAGTCGATCGGGTAGAAATGCTCTATCTCCCTCATGGTTCGAGGACGTTCGGAGGTTCCGATGTGGACGCCGATTCGACCGCCGTACCCATCGATATGACAGGGTATGTGGTGTTTATCGAAAACGTCCCTAAGCCCGGCCTTCAAGCGCGATTCCAGCGCGGCGATGTGGCGGTGCACCGCTCCATCCTGCAAATGCTCGATGGCGGCAAGCGCGGCGGACACGGACAGGTATCGCCCCGTATTGGTCCCGCTGACCTGAACAGGACCGCGTGGTGCGATTACGTCCATGTATTCGGCTTTACCGGCAATACCCGCGATCGGCATGCCGCAGCCGAACGCCTTGCCGAAGGCGGCGATGTCGGGTACGACACCGAAGTCCTTTTGCGCACCACCAATGTTTGCGCGGAAACCGGTGAGCACTTCGTCGAAGATCAGCAGCGCACCCTTACGACTGGTCAGCGCACGCACATTTTGCAGAAAACCTTCATCCGGTCTGATGCATCCGATATTCAATGCAACAGGTTCCAGGATCACCCCTGCCACATCGTCCTTGTATTTTTCAAAAGCATTTTCCAGCGCTTCCAGATCATTCCATGAAACCGAAACCGTCAAGTTGCCGAATTCGTCAGGAATTCCCACAGTGCCCGATAAACGTTCCAGTTCTCTTCCCGCCAATAACGCGCCAGAGCGCGGTGAAGAATCCACGTTCCAGGTCAAAGAATCATTCAGCCCATGAAAATGCCCTTCGAACTTGATGATGATGCGTCGACCGGTAACGGCACGGGCGATACGCGTCGCATACATGGTCGCTTCCAGTCCGGAGTTGACCAGCCGCAACTTTTCGGCGCAGGGGAGGACCGCACAGAACCGCTCACTCAACAGACGATGTTCATCGGTCTCATACTGCTGAAGAAAGCCCCGCTCCAGTGCCTTGAGAATGGAGTTTTTGATGACCGGACTATCGTGCCCCAACAGGCAGGATCCCCAGCCCATAATATAATCATCGCGCCATTCGCCCGATGACAGCTGAACGCGCGCGCCGGCGGTATTCTGCACATTTATCGGCCCGACTACCGACAAGTGATTCCATCCCGATAGAACATTGCCAACACGTGTTTCCTTTAAACAATCCATGACGACTGACTCTCCCTTTAAAAAGTTTAGAGCGAACAAAGTCCAATACCCAGGCAAATGAAATTCGCCATGGCATTCGAACAAGATTCGATCGTGCGATACGCAATAACGTAGAAAGCAGCGCAGCAAGTTGGAGAAAAAACTAGCCCCGCCATCTACGTCGCGTCAATTTAAAAAATAAATGGCCGCCTAACAGCTTGTTTGCCAATGAAAACTGTTTTTCTTAAGAGAAAGTCGCGCAAAACATCAGGCGCATTATTTCAAACAGATATAAATGAATTTTCGCACTTATATTTCAGCAAGTTAGCCACAGCAAAACGCATTCTTTCAATGACGGGAAAATCTGATCCGCAAAATTCGCAAACAACTGTGATGCTTATTAATCACATCCTGTATAAGCGGCGGACCTGGTTAATGACGAGGGTCAACTCGCACACTTGAAAATCTCCAATAGCCAAGAGAGAGAGTTAGTCGCGGATAGCAAAAGGCCCGTCATTGACGGGCCTCTTTCAAACCTGACCTTATACCGAACGCGAGGGTTGAACCTGCCCCCTGTTCTCAGGCCGAATCCTGAACCAGATCGCATACATCGCCGGCAGAAACACCAGCGTGATGATGGTGCCAACAAACGTGCCGCCGATCAGCGTGTACGCCAGCGTGCCCCAGAACACCGAGTGGGTCAGCGGAATGAACGCGAGAATTGCCGCCAGCGCGGTCAACAACACTGGCCGCGCCCTTTGCACTGTCGCTTCAACCACGGCGTGGAACGGCGCCAGCCCTTCCTGCTCGTTGTGATGGATCTGCCCGATCAGAATCAGCGTGTTGCGCATCAGAATCCCCGACAGCGCAATCAACCCGACCAGCGCATTGATGCCGAATGGCTGGTTGAAGATCAGCAGCGTCGGCACCACGCCGATCAGGCCTAACGGCGAGGTAAGGAAGACCATGATCATCGCTGAGATCGAGCGTACCTGGACGATGATGATGAGCAGCGTCATGGCGATCATGATCGGCAGCAACGGCAGGATCGCTTTGCCGGCCTTGCCGGATTCTTCGATGGCGCCCGCCTGTTCAATCCGGTAGCCGGAAGGCAGTTTTTCGACGATCGGCTGCAACTGCTGGATGATTGCGCCGGAAACGTCCGGTGGCTGCAAACCTTCGGCGATGTCGCCACGGACGGTGATGGTCGGCGTGCGATCGCGGCGGCGCAGGATCGGGTCTTCCATGCGCACTTCGACCTGGCCGATCTGCGACAGCGGGATGCGCTGCCCCGCTGCGCCGACCAGGGTGAAGCCTTCGATCTGCGCCGGGTCCAGGCGGATATTGCCCGCCGCACGGCCGACGACCTGCACGGGACGGATGTCTTCGCGCACCGCCGTGATCGGCACGCCGCTGAGCAGAAACTGCAACTGCTGGGCGACTGCGCTGGACGTCAGCCCCACTGCCTGCAAGCGGTCCTGATCCAGGTTGAAATGCAACGTCGGCGTCAGCGGCCCCCAGTCAGTGTTGACGGTTCTCATCATCGGGCTGATCTGCATCACCGCCCTGACCTGCTCGGCGATGTCGCGCAATTTCGCCGGAACAGGCCCCATCACCCGGTAGGCCACCGGGAATGGCGAATATGGACCGAAGACAATTTGCGTCGCCCGAACCCGCGCCTCTGGAGCAAGCCCTGCGGCGACCGCTTCGCGCAAACGCAACTTGAGGGTTTCGCGAGCGTCCTGGTTGTCGGTCAGCACGACGATTTTGGCGAACGACGGATCCGGCAACTCCGGCGCCATTGCCAGGAAAAACCGTGGTGCACCCTGACCGATATAGGCGGTGACGATTTTGGCTTCATCCTGCTTGTGCAGCCAGGCTTCGACTTTGGCCGCCGCGGCGCTGGTCTGCTCGATGGACGTGCCGTAGGGCATCTGCACTTCAATCATCACTTCGGGGCGGTCAGAGGTCGGAAAGAACTGCTTCTTCACCAGCCCCATGCCTGGAATCGCAACGGCAAACAGCGCGACCACCGCACCGGCCACCAGCCATTTGCGCGTGATCACCCACGCCAGAACGCGCCGGAAACGGTTGTAGCGCGGCGTGTCGTAGATTGCCGCGTGCCCGCCTTCGACTTTCTTGATGTCCGGCAACAGCTTCACGCCCAGGTACGGCGTAAAAGCCACGGCGACGACCCACGAAGCAATGAGCGCGATGCCGACAATCCAGAACATGTTGCTGGTGTATTCGCCCGCCGTTGATTGCGCGAATCCGTTGGGCAAAAAGCCAATCGCCGTCACCAGCGTACCGGCCAGCATTGGCGCTGCCGTATGACTCCAGGCATAAGCGGAGGCCTTGATGCGGTCGTAGCCCTCTTCCATCTTCACCACCATCATTTCGATGGCGATGATCGCGTCATCGACCAGCAAGCCGAGCGCCAGAATCAGCGAGCCGAGAGTGATCCGGTCAAAGTTCTTGCCGGTGGCCGCCATCACCACAAACACGATCGCCAAGGTCAACGGCACCGCCGCTGCCACAACGACGCCGACACGCCAGCCCATGCTGAGAAAACACACCAGCATGACCACCAGCAGCGCGACAAAGAACTTGACCATGAACTCGCCGACGGCCGAGTCGATATTCACTGCCTGATCGGTGACTTTCGACAGCGTCATGCCCAAGGGCATTTCTTCGTTGATCCTGACTGTCTCGGCATCCAGCGCCTTGCCCAGGTCGAGACCGTTCCAGCCCTCGCGCATGATCACGCCGAGCAATAACGCTTCTTCGCCGTTGTTGCGCACCAGGAAGGTCGCCGGGTCTTCGTAGCCGCGCTCGACCGTGGCCACGTCAGACAGCTTGAGTGTTCGGCCTTGGGCGACAACAGGCGTGTCACGGATTTTCTGCAGCGTGTCGAACGCGCCATCGACGCGCAGAAAAACCTCCGGCCCTTTGGTTTCGACCGATCCGGCGGGTGTCAGCACGTTTTGATTGTTCAGCGCGGCGAAGATGTCCTGCGGCGACAAGCCCAGCGTCGCCAGCCGAT
Source organism: Pseudomonas sp. H26/SER47-MNA-CIBAN-0231 (assembly GCF_040310465.1). Taxonomy (NCBI): domain Bacteria; kingdom Pseudomonadati; phylum Pseudomonadota; class Gammaproteobacteria; order Pseudomonadales; family Pseudomonadaceae; genus Pseudomonas; species Pseudomonas sp. H26/SER47-MNA-CIBAN-0231. The sequence goes on from NZ_JBEOPW010000014.1 coordinate 65,354, forward strand.
CATGGGAAAACGAAACGAATATCCGCTCGGCCTGCTCGCCGATGATGTTGACCTTTTTCACCCCCGGCACGTGCAACAGGCGCTGGCGTAAAGTTTCCGCGTCGCGCACCAACAAGCGCTGCGGCTCGCCCCTGGCTTTCAAGGCGAACAGCGCGAAGGTCACGTCGGAGAACTCGTCGTTGACCATCGGCCCGATGACACCCGCCGGCAGCCTGATCGCTTCATCATCGAGCTTCTTGCGTGCCTGATAAAACTCTTCCTGCACTTGTGACGGCGGTGTGCTGTCGAGCAACGAGACCATGGTGAATGCCAGTCCCGGTCGCGTGTAGGTTTCCGAGCGGTCGTACCACTTCAGTTCCTGCAAGCGTTTTTCGAGGGGTTCGGCAACCTGATCCTGCATCTCCTGCGCGGTCGCCCCCGGCCACGCCGTGATCACCGTCAGCTGCTTGACCGTGAACGGCGGATCTTCCGCCCGGCCCAATTTGAAGAACGACAGGACGCCGGCCACGGCGATCAGAAAAATCAGAAACACCGTGATCGCACGCTGGCGCACGGCGATGGCGGAAAGGTTGAACCGGCCCTCGCTCATGGACGACTCCCGGCAATCTGGCCGTCGTCGCGGGCAAGCAAGCGCACTTCTTCGCCATCACGCAGCAGATGCGCGCCCAGCGCGACAATCGGTTCACCGACGTTGAGCTGGCCAGCGACACGGGCCGAGTCATCGCTCAAGCCCAGCACCTCGACCGGGCGCCAGGCCACTGTCGCCGGTGTGCCGGCGATGACCCACACGCCGGGGCCTTTGCCCGGGTCGTAGATCGCGGCGACGGGCACCTTAAGCGCCTGTTTTGGTGCAGAACCTTGGGCGATATCAAGGGTGACTGTCGAACCGATCGGCGCATTGGCCAACCTGCCTTCAAGCACATAGCGCGCCTCAAAAGTACGAGTTGTGCTGTCGGCCGAATCGGAAAGCAGACGCAGTTTTGCGCTCACGGCAGCCGACGTATCGCCATACAGTTTTGCCTGAGCGGTTGAGCCCGGCGCGGGGCGCAAGGTCTCGGGCAGATGGACGATGGCCTCCCGCTGACCGGCCCGCGCCAGCCGCACCACCGGTTGTCCCGGGCTGACGACTTGCCCCGGTTCGGCGAGAGTTTCCACCACCACGCCATCAGCGTCCGCCAGCAAAACCGCGTAACCCGAGGCGTTGCGCGCTACGTCCGCTTGCGCCACAGCGGCATTGAGCTGCGCCCTGGCGGTGTCAGCGGCGGCTTTGAACTGATCGTAGGCCGATGCCGAAATAGCGCCGGCGGCGACGAGTTTGCGATTGCGCGCTTCGTCACCGGCAGTCTGTATGGCTCGGGCGCGAGCGGCGCTCACCGCTTCTTGCTGGGCTCGCGCCTGCAGGCCGAGGTCGATCGGGTCGAGGCGCATCAGTGGCTGGCCGCGCTTGACCGTCTGACCGGTATCAACCAGACGCTCGAGCAGCTTGCCCGAAACGCGAAAGCCCAGATCGCCCTGGGTGCGCGCAGCGACGACGCCGGTGAATGATCGAGATCCATTTTCTGCCGGTTGCACCGTTGCCGATCTGACAATCGGCGCCAAGGTACGTGGATCTTTTGCGCTGGAGGAATCCCCGCACGCCGTCAGGGCCAAGGGCAACAAACATACCGCGAGGGGGAAAGGTCGGAGCCGGCGCATGGAATTCCTTTACTGAAAATAGGATGATCATCATATTCTCAGTCTTGTGACCGATATCGTCAACAGTCACACGGTCACCGGCCCGATGTTCAGCGCTGAATCAGAAGCGATAGCTGACAGAAGTACCGAGCCCGCTGGCGCTGTTCTTGTATTTCGCGCTGTACGAACCCCGGTACCCAGCACTGAAATAACCAAACTGCGGCGGCCATGTTTCCCTAGTGACCATACCAGTCAAGAGTCACCATCAGGACAGCGGAAATGTCGTTGCGTCAGGAACAGGATGGGGTTGGGGCGACTGATCCGAGTATTCGGATCAGCAGAGGGTCAAGGCATCAAGCTGCGCAAGATGAGGTTCGAAGTCAGCGTGGGCGCCACTTCGATAAAGTCGAGGTTGTGTTGCAGCATCAGTGGATTGACGAAGGGCCGCAGCGCCAAGTGGATCGACTCGACCGTCTCGTCCAGCGGCGTCCTGCGCTCGAACTCACCGGCCTCGCGCCCTTCGCGGACAATGTCGGTGATAAAGCGCTTGATCTGCGCATCGTAACGCTGCGCACTTGGCCAGTTCTCACCCGCTGCAAACGCGGCAATGTCGTAGAGTTTGCGATCGTTGAAGAACAGATTCACACCCGTGGCGATCACGGTTTTTACCAGTCGGCGGAAACGCTCGGTGGGCGTTAGTTCTTCCTCGTTTATCGCCTCCTCGACCGCCGCAACGATCTGCCCTAGACAATTCGCGCAGATGGCTTCGCCAATCGCCTGTTTGGAATCGAAGAATTTGTAGATGTACGCCTTGGAGAAACCGATGGCCTTGGCCAGATCGGACACCGTGGTCTTGGCGTAGCCGTACTGGCTGAAATGCTCGTTGGCCGCCGCGACAATCTGATCACGAATGTCGTGATCAACGGGACCACGCGGGCCGGGGAAGGATGGGGAAACTGAGGACTGATTCATGTCGGCAGCTTACTCACCCGCCCGCCGACTGACAACGTGTGACTCATTCTGAAAAACACCACCCATCCACTGTGGGAGCGAGCCCGCTCGCGAATACGCCCGCCCAAACAACACCAATTCCCCAAGCTGCTGCACTACCCGGCCTTACTGATCGCGGAAAATTTGATACGAGAAAAGCCATGCAGCAACATCCCGACAATGATCAACGCCCCCGCCCGCAACCACGTCTCCCACCCCTGCTGACTGAGCAGCACCAGACACGACACGATCGCAAGCACCGGGACAAAGGTCGGCACGCGAAAGTGGTCCTCCTCTACCCTGTCACGACGAAGAACCAGCACCGCCACATTGGTACTCAGAAAAACGAACAGCAACAGCAAGACCACCGTCTCTGCCAGCGTTGCCAGCGTCCCTGTAAGTGTCAGGGCAATGGCGACCAAGGTCGTTGCGACAATGGCAGCCCATGGAGTTTTTCGTTCAGGCAGCACAGCGCCCAGAACGCTCGGCAACAGCCCCAGATTCGCCATGCCATAGGTCAATCGGCTGGCCATGATCATGGTTAACAACGCACCGTTGGCCACAGCGATCAGCGCAATAAAGGAGAACAGCGCCGGCGGGATTGCGAGGGTCGATGCGCGGACAACTTCGAGCAAAGGCGCTGATGTTGCCACCAACTTCTCGGTAGGCAACACCGAAGAAGCCGCCACACCCACCGCCATGTAAACCACGCCAGCGGTGAGCAAAGCGGCGAACAAGGCGCGCGGGTAGACCTTGCGCACGTCTTTGATTTCCTCCGCAAGATTGGCCGAGGTTTCGAAGCCTACGAAGGAATAGAACGCCAACAATGCCGCCCCCAGCACCGCCAGCACGGGACTGACGCCCGGCTTGAACGTGAGCGTCCGTCCCAGATCCGCATCGCCTGTGCGGAAATACCAGACCGCAGCCACGATCACCAGAATCAGCCCGGAGAGTTCAATCACGGTCATCACCAGGTTTGCCCCGAGCGACTCCTTGATCCCCCGCGCGTTGAGCAGGCCGATAGCCAGGAGAAACACCAGCGCTGCAATCTGCGGCGATACGTCAACGAAGGCGTTGAGGTAATCACCGGCAAACGCCAGCGACAAACCCGCAGCGCTGGTGACCGCAGCCGCCAGCATGCAGAAACCGACGAGGAAGGAAATGAGCGGCGACTTGAACGCCTTTTCCGCGAACACCGAAGCGGCGCCGGCGTGGGGATATTTGGTCACCAGCTCCGCGTAGGAACCTGCCGTCAACATGGCGAAGAACAATGCGATCAGCAGCGGCACCCAAATCGCGCCGCCCACTTCCCCCGCGATCGTTCCGGCGAGTGCGTAAACACCCGCGCCGAGTACATCGCCGAGAATAAACAGAAACAGCATCGGGAAAGTGATTGCCCGGCGCAGAGCAGGTTTATGAGTGGGAGCCGTCACGGTCATTCCTTGGTTCAGGTGGGTAGGAGCTGGAGGGTGGCACCTCAAACAATGGAAATGGCGCCGAAAGCAAAGTTCAAAATCTGTGATGGGGCTTGTCGGCACGGCGCTATAAACATTGCCAACTCGACACCTGTGGGAGCGAGCCTGCTCGCGAAGACCGCAGCCCGATCAACACAAAACATCAGCCAAAACCAATTCCCTAAACACCGCGTTTAAAACCGACATCCAGACTATTCCAGCAAGCTACAACGCCTTGCGCCATTGCCTACGACTACGCCAGAATCCGCCGGCTTGTGCGCCTCGGGCCGGGGTTCTATCGTTGGCCGGTCACTGAAAGCAGTGATCGGGTTTGGTAGCCCGCTTTCCACATGGCGCATAACGTCATCCTATGCAGATGCTTTCGCATCGGTTTTATGGTGGCCATGCGCAGGGCGTTTTCGAGCGCGCCGGTTTTTCCATGTGGGCCGGTCTACCAACCTTCGTATGGCCACCACCCTTCGTTTGGTAGCGAGAGTGATGGCTCCCTTGGTCACATATGGAGCTTCACCATGTTCAAAGTAACGCCCAACCCGCCACAGTCAGACGCAACCTCCCCCTACGAATCCCTCGACTCAAAAAAACTCCACGAAGCCGCCGACCGCGCCCTCGACCACTACCTCAAACCCACCGACACCCTCAAAACCCCGCCCTACCAAACCAGCAGCATGTTCCTCGCCAACCCGAAAACCGCGACTGAAGAATTGCTGGTCAACGCCAGCGAATCGCTGGGCTCGGCCTCGGTGATGCTGAGTGACGTGATTGGGATGGTTGAAGGATCTGCTCGCAAGACACTGCAAGGTATCGCGCAGGTAGTGATGCTCGGCGAGCTGGCGGTTAATCAGGCGTTGGATAACGTCGTGCCGGTGGAGTAAGCATTCGCCTCGATCTGGCGGCGGTCATTTCCTGCTGACTCGCCGCCGTTCGTTGCGTTAATCTCCACGACCTGAAAAAACGCCTTAAGCCTCAAGAATGGAGGCTGTAACTACACAACAAGGATGACGAATGACTCCCTCCGCTCGACTGGGCGACAAGCACGTCTGCCCACTGCCCGGTCATGCTACAACACCGATCGCATCTGCCAGCGGTGATGTGAACATCAATTTCATGGGGTCTGCTCGGGTTGGTGACACCTGCGGCTGTGGCGCTGTAATCACCACTGGCTTTCCATCTATCCAAGTGAACGGACGGCCGATGGCTCACTTGGGCAGTCCCACCAGCCATGGTGGAACGATCATAACCGGCTCAGGCAATGTGGGCGGCGGCTTCGTAATGGGCGATGCGGGTGGCGCAACCATCATCAATTTCATGGCCCTTGGAGCATTTCGTCCTGACGGAACAGTGGACGACCAGAAGATGGCCACATTGCTCGCCGATCCAAAGCTGAAAGAAAAAGCTGTTGCCGCCAACGCGCTGGTAACTCCCCAAGCCGCCTCGAAAAAACCAGACTTAAAGCCTGAACCCCAACCTCCAAAGACATGCAAAGACCCGGACATGATGGAGCAGGTAGCCACCTACATCGCCGGAGAGATGAACCGAAATATCAACCATCCATCGATTCTCAAAATGAAACAGCTCAATAGCTTCGACGCCGCAGCGGAGAATGCGAAGTTTCAAAAGCTACCTTGGTATGCGCGCCTTTCACCGCCGAATTTTCAGGCGATGCAACTAGGTAATACCGTTACAGCAATGGCACTTTGGACTGAGCGCGTCGGACAGAACAGACCTTGGGATCATAAAGTCACGATTGGGCAACAGTTCGGTGGCGCATGGCAGAAGCATGGTCAGCTCGACTACTTTTACGACATCTGGTCCAACATCCACTATGGCTACGTGGGACGCGCGGGTGGCCTCACCGAAAGCGCTCTTCTGGACGGTGCCGGCCTCGAGCAGATTGCGTCAGACTCCATCAGGAAAATTCAGAAGTGGGACGAGCGAAAAGGTCCTCACCGCTCATCTGATATTGAAGGGCTGCGGGCGTGGGATGACATTGGCGATCGGGTTTCGATCAGTATCGGCATCAAATTGTACGAGCAGCATCCTACCGGTGGAGTAACCGCAAAAATGCTCATGGACGAAGTCCTGGCGCTACCACGTTCAAGCTGGGGAGACGGCACGCGTGATCATGTCTGCAAATAAACCGAAACGGCGTATCTGGCGCTGGGCAGGAGCACTCTTGGTTGCTCCCATCATCCTCTGGTACGTCGCCACTCCCCAAGTGAGCTTTCATTTTTCTGACAAGGGACAGGGGCGCCTCGGTTACATCCTCAACGTTCAGCACGAGATTTCAAAGGGCGAGATCTACCCGGGTGAAACCACGGGAGGCGCCGGACACATTTTTCCTAGTGATCAGTTCTTTATGGAGTTTGATTGGAATAACGCAGGGAAAGCGCACTGTGTTCGGGTTAAGCCGAAGTGGCCAAGTACGGATGTGTATATCGGGGCAGACGGTGGTCTTGATGGGCGTACGGATGGTGAAGTTATCGAAACTTGTGGCGCATTTCCAAGTTGAAAATACCCGGTTTCGCAGCAGGCCCGTAACGGAAGAGCTGCCCGTCGGCGATGAATAACGGCTGCCGGTTACAGGAGATCAATGGAGCCTTGAATATGGCTGAACATAGAAGGAAGAAAACTGTTGTCTGATACCAATGACCTCATTTCCCTGCATCTGGATAAGGCGGCGGCGCAACTGCGTGCCGAGGCGCTTGAGCAAAACCGAGCCCTCCACCTGGAGCTGGAAGAGCTCAAGACGTCGAGCGCTCGTCTGCTCTACGAAGTCCAAAGCCAGATCGGCAATGCCGAAGCGAAGGTCTCCGAGCGGGCCATTGAGAAGACGTTGTCGATTCTTCAGCACATCAAGCAGTGGATTCTCGCGGTCGGAACCTTCATCACCCTGCTATTGGCCGTGGGAGCATTCTTCGGCTACAAGAACCTTACTGATAGCCTGACTAACACCTTCACAAATAAAGTTGATCGGTGGTTACGCTTCGAGGATGGCAATAGCGATGAAAGCAAGGCTCTTGATGCAATGCGCACCCAAGCGCTGCTGGACGCCTACACGGTGCGTTTCGCTCGTGAGCATCTGAATGGGCGTGGTGGTTCATTTTCGCTGACAGAAGCTGAGCGGCAGCGTCTGCTCGCCATCCTTCAGGATCCTTCATCGGATGTCGGACAGTTCTCCGACGCCTTGACCATCCTTACGCGTAGTCGCGGCCTATTCGCACCATCCTGGACAGAGGACCCGACCGGCAAAATTCTTACACAATTGGTTAACGACTCATCCTTGGGGCAGCGGAAGCAGGGACTGTTGCTGGAGCGGCTCAAGGTCGACCGCGCTTTCCTCCCGTTTTCGCGCAATATCATCGCTGACGCCGATTACGACTGGTCGATGAAGATGCTGGCATTCGATAACCTCAAACTGTTCGACGCCCCCAAAGCCTTGACGTTCGCCGAAGCCAATGTGGGGACGGTGGACCGGTATTATCGCTCCAAGCTGGCGCTCTATATTGCGCAGAAGACAGGGTCCTATGCGGCGGTGAATGAATATGCGCAGTTCCTGCGCAAGACCAAGCCCGAGTTCTGGCAGTCCGATCTTCTGGGACTCGTAGGAGGCCTGGGTGAAATCTTGCCGAGTACCGGGGAGCTGCCATTAGACGATATCAGCACCCTGATCGGTGATAGCGTGCTGTTGGGGGCAGGCATTCGTTTGACAGATATGTTTGACGGCAGACGCTTAGCGCTTGAGCTGGATGGAGGCTACGCAACGCTGGCCGAAGCTGGCCGCTGGCTGAATGACCCACTCGTGATTGGTGCGATAGTTCGACATCGGCCACTTTCACCTGACTGGCTGTCCACGGTAGTTTCGTTCTTCCAGGTTGAGGATCAAGGCTACGAACTGGCGACACTGCAGCTCTCGCTTCGAGGCAAAGACCGCCTGCTGACCCAGCAGGGTGCCCTCGGCGCCAGCGACGTACGTGGCCAAGTGTGGTTGAGGGTCGAAACCGTTCCAGAGGGGCATCGGCTCAGCGCGACCTGGCGTGATGCGAATACAGGGCGGATATCGACAAGCGTGATCGAATCCCCCCAGCTCTTGCCGCAGAGCCTTTTTCAACTGTCATTTGATCCCAAGTTGTTGAAAAGCCTGACCTATCAATCGCGCACCTACGAAGACTTCCTTTGATTTGAAGTGCCCTCAGCCTCGAGGAGCCAAGGGGTCGGCGAGTTATCAGCGAGTATAGCTATCAGGGCATGACAGCCAAGCGAGTCGCACACCACCGGCATAGGTATCGTGGCCGTAGCCAAACGAATCAGCCTTACACCCGGAATGTGAATGCCGCCATGCCGGGCGTGAGGACCAACGATATCGACAAGGTTTGAAAGGGAATTCAAACACAACTCCATAACGTGGCGATGCGGCGGTTAAACATCTGGTATCGGATGATCAAGCAAGAAGTCAGGAGGATCGTGCAACAGCCCTCCTCCGCTCGTAAGTCACACTTCAGATGAGGCCCGAGGTACTTGCGGCCTATCCATGTCCCGCGCCAACGATTCTTTGCCAATGCCCCATATGTCGGGGAACGCAACTAGCGGCTTACAGATAACAACAACGGCCCATCCAACTCGACGGGGCTCATCGGACAGATTAAGGAGCACAGGAAATGACGTTTGTTCAACGCCTCTCTACAGCGCTAGCACTGGTCCTCACTACACTCATTGCAGGGCCGGCGCCCGCCGTGGCCAGCGAACCGACTACGGAACGCAACCGCCAATTCATTGCGCAAGCGTTCAACCAGTGGGCTCAAGGCGGCCGGACGTTCTTCACAGATGTGCGGGCTCCCGATGTGATCTGGACAATCAAGGGGACGAGCCCTTCGGCGGGCACTTATCGCGGCCGGGATGACTTCCTGAAACGCGCAGTTCAACCCTTCGCAAAACGGCTCGCCTCGCCCGTCCGCCCGACGGTGACGGATATCTGGGCTGAAGGCGATGACGTCGTTGTGCACTGGAACGGCACCGCCACCGCAGCCGACGGCGCGCCTTATCGCAACAGCTACGTATGGATCATGCGCATGCAAAATCTGCAGGCAGTTGAGGTCACTGCCTTTCTCGATCTGGTGCCTTATGACGACGTTATCAGGCGAATTCCGCTTGAAGCTGGCGATGTTGAATAGATAAGCCCGCCACAATCGGCTGAAGGTTCTGCTTGTAGGAAGCTGCGAGATATTACGCAGGTGGACATGTCAGCGAATGTCTGCTTTCGGCCAAAAGCGGCCCTTGGACAACCTGATGGCGAAACAGTAGCTTATGCAGCGAGACTGACAAGAAACACTCGGCAGCGGGACTTACTTCCCATACCGTGTTTCACTTGAAGGATGTTAAGAAATGGGACCGAAAACCGAAGAACTGATCTGCGTTCTTGATCAGCTTGCAGCAATGCTTGAGAGCGATGGAGATACTCACTGGAGCCTGTGGATGCGTAAGGCAAGAGCACGCTTAATGGCGTCTGATTACTCCGGAATTGAGTACCTACAGTCAGCCTATGGCGGAATGGGCTCATTCAATGATCTCATTCTTGGTCAAAGCCATGACAATGGCGTTCTTTGCTGGAAGCCGGGCCATGTTGAGCTAAACGAAAGATTCGACGAATTACGCAATGAAGCCGCGAAGCTCTCCGATTTCATAAAGCGAAATATATAGAGGGGCGCGGTTATCAAACTACGTTATTCAAAGGGGTCAGGCCGGCCACCGGCGCATCTCACTTTGATCAGCTCCGTAGACTCAGTATCGGGCAATCTGGTGTTTGCCTACACGGAAGTCGGGGAGCACAGAGTGCATTACACATCACATGCCGAGCTGTTGTGCATGCTCAACATCCTTTTGCGTCAGCGCATGCCCATTGCTGTCGGAGGCATGCTCCCGGGACCTGCCGACGAAGTCGAGATGTTAATAGCGAACGAAGTACTTGAAGGCCCCTACATAGAACTGTCCTGGTCCGGCCCCCAGCAATGGACTCTGCGCGAAATCGACTCCACCACTGCTGAATGGCAGCCTGTGCCTGATGCTCAAAGTAAGGCGAATGTGTCATTCGATCCGACGTCCCTGGAACGCTCTGGCTGAATTGGCTAAGAAATTAATACAAGATCGGGCAGTTCTTCGCTACTGGCCGCAATCGCCTGCGGTCGCGACAGACAGCATTGGGTCGATGTCTGCCCTTCGCGACGGGCAGACATCGGCCAAGAGCAGACGCGAACCTAAGGTAATGCGATGAAGAGAAAAACAAGAATGACTGCACCTCTGACCAGCAACGCAGCAACGCAGCAACCCAGCCTGGGCCTGGCTGGACGTTTTTGACCCTGATCGCATGATCCGAATAGCCAATTGTCATTCGATCATCGAAGTACTTCGCCACATCAAACACAGTGGGCCGGAATGGGCGCATCGTAATGTCCATATTTGCTTTCCCGGCCCATCAAATGCCTGGGCTCTGGTGTACCCGCTTCAGAATGCCAGTGCCCCGTACTTTGACTTCATGTATACCTACAAAGAGCCTCCTCAGGAAGCGCTGTCCGCACTACTAAGGAAGTATCCACAGTGTTCCGTCATCGACTGGTCGCCCGGACGCTTGGCCTGCATCGAAGCTCAGGAGGTGGATGTTGAGACGCTCGCTGAAATTATCCGGGATCTAGCTGAAGCTGCTTGGGATGAGCACATCACGTTCGTCGATGCTTCGTACGAGGAAATGGGTAAAGCGTGATCCAAGAACGGACAGTCGACCTTAGCTTCCCAAGCGCGTGCGCAAAGACCAGGTTTTGGGCAACAATCGACCAGACGGGAACGGAGCGCAGGTCACCATAATCGAAGGAATGTTTGTTATGAGCCACCTTAACAACGACTTGAGGGCCGATTTCGTTGAGGCACTTGAGGAAATCTCGACGCTGATGTCCATTGCATACGACCAGCTCGGCCCTGTACCGGAAGACCATGCATTAGCTCAGGCAGGTTTAAAGAATGGTGGTGAGATAGTTCTGGATTATGTCGATCACAACGAGGCTGGAGTAGCGTTCGAACACCTGCTTTACATGATTGACGAACCACCGCTCGTTGTTTCTGAAAAATGCATAAAAATTTTAGCTCGGATCGCAAAGTCCTTGAAGATGCCATTCACGAGGTGACAAAAATTTACCCAAAAGGTCAGCTTTGGGTGTTCCTTGCCGGTCATGTCGACGGCTCGTACTGGTCAAATTCGATGCAAATGACTGGTCAGGTCGAATGCAAATGGGTCGGCAAGTTTGTGCAATTGCCCAATTGCACCGGTGAACTGTGAGTTCACCCGGTTCACCTGTTCACTGAGATGGGTACCTTTTCGCTAACACAGTCCCGCGGGTTTCCGACCCCGTGTCTCGAAGAAAACCTCAGGGGCCCCGGCGCACTGCGGGAGATACACCTGACGCTCGCTGGTGGAATTAATGCTTACGGGGTGTGGGGGGTATGTACCCCTCAAAAATGCGGTGTAACTGGTGTAACTGGTGTAACTGGTGTAACTGGTGTAACTGGTGTAACGATGGTTGGTAAATAACAGTATTTACTGAATATTTTTGATGTTACATCAGATTCGTACACAACCCTTTAGGCGTGTAACTCTGCCATCTGGTGTAACGCTCCGATGCTTGAAAGAGGGACGGAGAAGGTCATGACCATGCGCAGGAGACCAAGTACTTCCCCACTCCCAGTCTGTCCCGATCGATGCGATTAACGGGCTGTAATCATCAGTTTGGCCGCTCTGCCAGCGATCAGCCAGCAGTCGTAACGGGCCGCTTTCGGCCAAAAGCTGCCGCGTACTAACAACCGCTTTCGGGCAGACGCCGGCACTCGTAGGGTTTGTAAAATAGGAGGCCCACCTGACCCTGCAGTGTCAAACAAGTCTTTGCTATCCAAAAAAACGGTATTTAAAAACACATCGGACAAAAGGGTTCTACGCTTCATCTCCAGAGTCCTGGCCTTCAGAGCCAGGGAAACAAGGAGAAAGCGATATGCATGGATTAACCCAGATCCACATTCAAAACTTTCGGGCCTGTAAGAACGTATCTTTATCCCTAGGCAACTTCACTCCACTGGTGGGGCAAAATAACGTTGGTAAATCCACAGTACTAGATGCAATCCGAATTGTTCTAGCGCCCAAAGCGTTCGCAAAAAATGATGCCTCTGACCCGGCGCTGCCAATAGTGCTCAGCGCCTGTATTTCTGGAATAACTCCAGAATTGATCGCGTTAATTCCAGAGCCAAGACATCGCCTAGCTATTGAACCCTATTGCGTTAACGGAGAGCTATGGATTCGCACCACAGGCACAGGCACCTCTAAGCCAGTTCAGGAAATTTGGCAACCTGATGAAAAGGACGCAAATGGCATTCCTACAACTTGGCGCGTATACCCGACGGGACTGCCATCAGTTGTTTCTGCTTTGCTTCCGGAAGCTCTTCATATTCAAGCTATGGACGATGTGTCGGAGGATCTAGGAAAAGGAAAAGCTGGCAGCACTATTCGCGGGCTGCTAGATGAAATCATGACGCCAATCCTCACAGCACATATCGAAGTCACACAAGCATTGGAAGCAGTTCGACGTATCTTGAGGGTTGATGGCGATCAGAGATCACCTGTATTAGCCGGCTTTGACAATAACGCTACCGCTGCGCTTGGAGAGTTCTTTCCAGGATTGCGCTTGGATTTAGACGTCCCCTCAATCGATGTAAAAGAATTCTTCAAATCGGGAGACTTGCACGTTACCGACGAAGCGTCCGGTGATCGTCGACGATTTGACCAGGTAGGAAGTGGCGCACAACGAGCGATTCAAATGGCGCTGATTCGGTTGCTGGCAGATTTGCGCCAAATCACCGAACCGGGAATTTCTAGGCGGATGCTGCTAATTGATGAACCGGAACTTTTCTTACACCCTCAAGGAGTCCGCAAGCTTCGAGAAGCGCTTAAGCAACTTTCAGTTGCGGGCTTTCAGGTAGTATTTACCACTCATTCTCCCTTAATGCTTAACAGGGATAACGCTCCAGATACAGTCATCGTTCGTAGGCATCCTGTTGATGGCTCTGTCGTCCGCACACAGTTACGCGAAGCTGTTACTGCTGCGATGGAGGAAGCTCAGGCTCAATCGCGGACTCTTTTCGAGTTAGGCAACGTTGCTGACATTTACTTCGCTGAGAAAGTAATTCTTTGTGAAGGTAAAACCGATCAACGTCTGCTGCCATTGGTGTACGAAAAGCTGTATGGATCGAGGCCAGAACTTGATCGCATCTGTTTTGTGGCGTTAGGCAGTTGCTCCAGCATCCCTAAAGGTGTTTCGGTACTCTCAGCTATGGGTATTACCTGTGGAGTAATTGCAGATTTGGATTTTGCTTTCACACACGCTCGAAGTGGTGCAGAGTCTTGGTTATCAAAAGACGGTGAGGATATGGCCAAAGTGAAAAATGTGTTGGCCAGAGTTGGAGCAGAACACGGTGTACCGCTGGGTGGGAACGGCCTGCCCGTCAATGCTAGTGGATTTAGAGCCGCAGATACCTGGGCGCTTTTTGCACGGGACGCTGAAGGCCTCAAATTAGCGGAAGCAGTACATCACCAACTTCTGACCCGAACTACATGGGTATGGCCTATTGGATGTATCGAAGATGTATTCGGTATTCAGGAAAAAGGTGAGGAAGCCATTCTTGAGCAAGAGGATTTTCTGCGCAGTGCTGATGGTGCATCGACTGAAGCTAGGGCACCGTTGCTGAAGGCTTGCTTGGAATGGTTGAGAGCAATTGAGTAAACGCAATCCGTCGATGGCTACCTTGTCGAACGCTTTATCTGACCGACTTCCACCTGTCTGGCACGAAAGGCGGAAGTCGGCCAAAAGCAGCCGCTTAGTCACCGTCTATTACCTTGAAGAAGACGTACCTCAGTTGCCCTACATGGAAAGTACGCTGTCATCGGTTTGAGGTTATGAGCGATCTACGAGAAGCGAGTTATTCAATTAGAGAAACAACAAGTCTAAGACTTGTAAAATCGCCGACCTAAATAGAATTGCCCTTCTGTATTTCATGCAGCATAAATAGAGATTTTATTGCATATATATCAGCAGGCTCCGCTTGCAACCAAAAATTCACCTTACCTATAAGAGAGTCAATATAAAAAGGTTTTCTTATTTTCTTTTTTGACAAATGGGATTGATAGCCATATTTCTGAATAAAATGCAATTCTTTCTTTAATTCGCGCTTAAAACTTCTCGGCATACTTATTGACTTACCAGCAACAGATAGACCTGTGACAATTTTCTGGTTTCTATCTATTTGCAGCCTGGTTTTGTCAGCATTAACTTCTAACCCATAGTCGGACACTATCGAGTCAACAACCTCAATAACTGCATGGGGAATATATTCACCAGAAAAAGTCAAGTCATCTGCATAGCGAGTGTACTTCATGCTATAACTTTGAGCGAGCTTATAAAGCCTGTGATCCAACCCACGCATCAATATATTTGTTAAGTAAGGGCTGGTTGACGCCCCTTGAACAAGACAACCATCCTTACAGCACAAGGCCGCCAAGTAGAATGATACGTTATCGGCATATCCTAGCTGGTTAAAAAAATTGGCGACCCAGTCAATCTTAATCGAAGGGAAAAAATCTTTTACATCCATCTTCAATATGCACTTAGAATTCAAGTGCGGGGTAGCATTAGTGAATATTGATCTACCAGGTACATATCCGTGAACGCAAGAGTGGACTGGTATATTTAATAGTATATTTTTATATATCCAATCTTGGCAAATAAGCAAAGAGGGGAACGGACTGCTTATTTCACGTAGCCCGCCTAGTCTTTTTTTGATATGAAAGGTTCTATAAAAAGAAGAGCTTGAATTCACCATTGCACGGAAACGAGTCTGATCGATTCCTATCAATCGAGACAAATGTTCAAACTCAAAAATGACAGGAACTGAATTACCTACAAGAGTCCTAATATATTCTGCATAGACATCAACAAGCGGTCCCGACACCCCTCTTTTTCTGAAGTGTGCAAGCCATTGTTTTATAAGAGTTTCATTCATAAGAAAACCTGCAGAGGCTACCTTCTTTACTTTAGCAGCTTGGCTTTTGACTTTGTTTTACCCATCTGTAATTTCGCGCAGCGAAATTGCGGATGGGTGGAGCAACGTCAAAACGCGAAGCGTTTTGTAAGTGTAGTGACTTCAGTGCGCTTCATCGCTGAAGTCACTACAACTTGGTTATCGGGAACCTTACCCGGGGAGCGACTACACTCCAACGTACTAGCCTCTGCAGGCCGCGAGATGATACTGCATTCCTATTTCGGTTGAAAGCGTTTTTTGTTTAAAAGGTCCACGTTAGGTATGTAGTAATCATCCAAAAGCTTCGGACGTAAAAAATCCGGAGGTGCTTCGCGCCATTCTTTTTTTATTGAAACCAATCTAGGTAATGCTGCTTTAGCATTTATCTCGCCTGCCACTGACAAGCGCGCCACACCTAAATTTTCGACAATCAAGTTTAACTTTAGAAGTCGAGCATACCTTTCAAGAAAAAACTTTAGCGAAAACCTACTCCTACGATAAATAGTGAACGGTTCCAATCCGCCTGACGACGCCAAAATAATGTATAACAACTTAACATCGGCAAGTATGAGATCGCGTTGCACTTCAGGACTAAAATTCATGCATCCCCCATAGCCCTAGTCATTAATACATGTCTATCTTCGCCATCACTATTGAAAGCCCACCAGAAAATAGGAAAAACACTATTGGGGGCGTTTCCATCCTCTCGGCAGTATGTTGCTTGGGCCTCATTATAACCGAGGCTCGGCATTGCTCTGCCTTCATACTCAGTGGAAAGATTTCCCTCAACAAGTCGCATTAAATCGCGATGCCGAGCAGCCTCTACTGATGGGTAATAGTCATCAATGCCCTTTTTGACAAGCCTTTGCGCAGTCATATCGATACCAGCGGCAGTCACATTCCCCAGACCAAACTCAGTAGAGACTAATACTTTCACCGCAATAGAATAATCCACGACCCCAGCATTTGTTAACTGCCTATGGATTGACGCAACTCTACCTAAAACGGTTTGCCCCGAGCCAACAAACTCATCGATTAGCACTATTTGGTTGTGTTTGGTTTTTTTGTATTGTTTGTATACATCTCCAAAATCATTAATTATCGCATGATGTCGCCACTTTTTTTTCTCCATAATCGGCTTTAGAGTGTAGGCTACAAGTTGCGAGCTGTCAGTTGCGGAGCCGGTACCCATCGCAGTTATTAGCGTACTAGCTTCCCGACCATAATACTTGGCAACTATTTCGCTGGCGAGGCTATCTATAAGTCGATAGTTATCTTCTCTATTTATATAAAGAAATCTATTTATTACGTCAGAGATAAGCTGTCTTGATGTATCGCACTGACAATCAGAAAAAAGAACATGTTCAAGCTCATCAATCTTTCCTTCCAGCCATGGCTGACTTCTGATTATATTAAGCATCAAATTAAAGTGTTCTTTTTTCATTGGTGCGCTACACGCCTGAGCTGATCATGCCTTGACAAGAAACGGCATCATAGCAGTTAAATTAATAGCCACAAGCCATTATAGCGCTGATCAATACTTTCCAAGGTGCGTTCGATAATGCTGAAACGCCCCGGGTTTCGTTGACACTTCTAAGCCTCAATACAGACCTGCTAGGGCACCCTGCGCAACAGTCTGCTTTTGGCCGATTGCTGCCCGTCGCCATGCGCGCCCTGCTGGCAGACCATGCATTAGCCTCACGAAACAGCGCCGAATACACCTGCACTCTCCGCAATCTCCCCTTCCCCCCGCAAAAAATCCACAAACGCCCTCAGCGGCGAAGGCATGTGGCGTCGGCCGTGGTAATACAGAAACGGACCGTCGAAGACCTGCCACCAGTCCTCGAGAATCGGCACCAGTCGACCATCGGAGAGCGGCTCGCGCAGGAAGTCCTCGAAGGTATAGACGATGCCCAGTCCGTTGATGGCCGAGCGAATTTTCAGATCGTGCGACGACGTCAGCAGTTGCCCCTGAGGCGGGATACGCACGATACGGCCGTCTCGATGGAACTCGAATACGCCGACTTTGCCACTCTCGAACCGATGGCCAAGCAGGTCATGGCCCGGCAGTTCTTCGGGGTGAGTGGGCGTACCGCGTTCAGCCAGATAGCCCGGGGCGGCCGCTGCAACGAAGCGTTGGCGACGCGGGCCGATGGGCACGGCGATCATGTCCTTGGCCAGGCTTTCTTCATAGCGCACGCCGGCGTCATACCCGCCAGCGTTGACGTCGACAAAGGTGTTGTCCATGACGATTTCGACACTGATCCCTGGATAAAGGCGCAGAAAACGCGCCAGCAGGTCGGGCAACAGAAAGCGTGCCACCGGCACTGGCACATTGAGCTTGAGCGTGCCGACCGGGCGCTGAGCGTCGTCGTCGAGATCGTTGAAAGCGGCGTCGATTTCTTGCAAGGCCGGGCGCAGGCGCTCGAGCAATCGTTCGCCGGCTGCCGTCGGCGTGACGCTACGCGTGGTTCGATTGAGCAGGCGCACGCCCAGGTCGCTTTCCAGCCGGCGCATGCAGTCGCTCAACGACGAGGCGGACAAACCGCGCTTCTGCGCCGCAGCACGAAATCCTCCCGCCTCGACCACCGCAGCAAATATCGACACATCGGTAAGGTTTGGTTTACGCATGGACGCTTCCTCTGCAAGCGGCTGACTGTACGCCATACCGTACGGGCCATCCACCAATGCCCGACTTATCCTCGCGCATTCGTACACCGATACTGCTCACTCGCCCCCGCCAACCGGGACCTGTCACGCGAATGAGAATCCCCCGATGAGCCATTCACCCGCTACGCCGAGCAATACCGCGACCCAACGCCTCCTCAAGGCCGCCCGAATGCTGTTCGCCATTTCCGCGCTGGCCGGCACGCTGGCTGCCCAGGCGACTCCCCGAACGGAGCCGAAGCCGGACTGGTCAACCCACGATATGCCCAGCCAGAAAGGCCGCATTGTGCTGGTGACCGGAGGGACCAGCGGCATGGGCTATGAAGACGCGCTGGCCCTGACGCGCGCCGGTGCCGAGGTGATCATCGCCGCACGCAACGCCGAGCGCGGCCGCGAAGCGATCACGAAGATCAAGCAAGCCGTGCCCGAGGCGCGCGTGCAATTCGAAACGCTGGACCTTGCCAATCTGCAATCGGTGCGCGACCTCGCCAACCGTCTGCAAGGGCGCCTGCCGAGGCTGGACGTGCTGATCAACAATGCCGCGATCATGTCGCCGCCTGTTCGAGGCGTTTCGGCCGACGGCTACGAGATGCAACTGGCGACCAATTACCTGGGGCATTTCGCCTTGACCGGCCTGTTGATGCCGCTGCTACGCAAAAGCGACGATGGTCGGGTGGTCAGCCTGTCGAGCATCGCCGCCGGGCGCGCAAGCCTGAACTTCGATGACCTGCAGGCTGAGCGCGATTACGACCCTTTCGCCAGCTACAGCCAATCGAAACTGGCGGTTCTAAAGTGGAGTATTGAGCTGCAGCAGCGCAGCGATGCCGCCGGTTGGGGGATACGCAGCATCGCCGCGCACCCCGGCGTTGCCGTGACCGAGCTGATCGCCCGTGGGCCTGGCCTGGACAGTCAATTCGGCAAACAATGGGCGGTAGAGCGGGACATGTATCATTCCGCAGCGCAGGGCGCGCTGCCCACGCTGTATGCGGCGACGGCGCTGGAGGCGGTTGGCGGCGCCTACTACGGCCCTACCGGTGATAACGAAAAGCGCGGGCCGCTGGGCTTCGCCAAGATGCCGCCGGCCGCTGCCGATCGCTCGAATTCGGCCACACTGTGGCAACTCTCCGAGCGACTGACCGGCGTCACCTACCGCTGACCGCCCGGCACGGGCAGGCTCCGTGCCATTGCCCCGCCACTCCCACAGGAGCGCAACATGGATATGTCTCTTCTCGCCCACCGCGCCGGCGCCATCATCAATGCCGAGGCTCACGAGCTGCGCCCTGCGCTCAACGGTTTTCTGCTATTCGTTTGCCTGTTCGCCGGCTATTTCATGCTCCGTCCGATCCGCGAATCGATGGGCATCACTGCCGGCGTCGAGAACTTGCAGTGGCTGTTCACCGCGACCTTCCTGGTCATGCTGGCGGCCGTTCCGCTGTTCGCCTGGCTCAGCGCACGCGTGCCGCGCCTGCATTTCGTCGACTGGGTATACGGATTCTTCTGCACCAACCTGCTGTTGTTCGCCGCCTTGTTCCTGGGCGAGGAAAGCCCTTGGCTGGCGCGCGTGTTTTACGTGTGGATATCGGTCTACAACCTGTTTGTCGTATCGGTCGCCTGGAGCCTGATGGCCGATGTATTCGACAGTGCCCAGGCCAAACGTCTGTTCGCGTTCATCGCGGCGGGCGCCAGCGTCGGCGGCCTGAGTGGCCCTGCGCTGAGCGCCTTGCTGATCGGTCCGCTGGGTGAGTCCGGCCTGATGCTGCTGGCCGCTGTTCTGCTGGCCGCTGCGATGTGGTTCAAGCGCCAGTTGATGCGCTGGCGTGAACGGGGTGGCGCAGGACGCCCCGATGCCGCGCCGAGCGAAAGCCCTCGCAGGCCGTTGCCGGGCAATCCGTTCAGCGGTATGACGGCGGTTTTGAAATCACCCTACCTGCTCGGCATCTGCGGCTTTGTGGTGCTGCTGGCGACAGTCTCCACCTTCCTTTACTTCGAGCAGGCACGCGTCGTCGCCGAACACTTCCCGGACCGCGAGGCGCAGGTGCGCGTGTTCGGCATCATCGACTTTGTCGTGCAGGCGGGCGCCCTGCTCTGTCAGCTGTTCATCACCGGACGCCTCGCCCAAAAGCTCGGCGTCGGCGTGCTGTTGGCCATGGTGCCGCTGGTCATGTGTGCGGGGTTTATCGGACTGATCTTCGCGCCCAGCTTTGGCCTGATCGCCGCGCTGATGATCGTGCGCCGCATCGGTGAGTACGCCTTCGTGCGCCCAGGCCGGGAGATGCTGTTCGCCCCGCTCGATGCCGAAAGCAAGTACAAGGCGAAGAACTTCATCGACACCGTGGTCTACCGCGCCGGCGACGCCATCAGTGCCTGGGCAAAAAGCGCGCTGGACGCCCTCAGCCAAGGTGCAGGCGTGGCGGCGCTGGTCGGCGCGTTGTGTGCACTGCTGTGGGGTCTGCTGGGATGGCGGCTCGGCGAACGGGCGGACCGCCGAGCCAGTGTGGCGGGAGCGCGGCAAAACCCAGCGTAACGCGGTCGAATCGAGAGACGAGGATATTTCTCGAAAGCATTCGCCATGCACAGGGCCAGACTTTACAGACTGACTGACGGCTGACCGCCCCACCAGGGAACTGCGGGTGCAAGGCATCGTCCGAGCTTAAGCGTTTAAGCAAACTGCTCGCCACGAGGTTTCCGTTTGAAAGCTGCCATCGTCAAAAAATACCGTCTGATCATCAAGACCCTGGGTTACGTGGGCTGGTCTTTGTTCTGGTTGCTGCTCTGGGACATCGCCGTCACCGTCGACTTCATGCTGTTTCTCAACGCCAAGCTGAACCTGCCGTTGATGCCGCTGACCTTGCTCGGTTCGGCGTTGATCGTGTTGATCAGTTTTCGCAACAGCAGCGCTTACAACCGCTGGTGGGAAGCACGGACGCTGTGGGGGTCGATGATCAACAATTCCCGCAGCTTCGCCCGGCAGGTGCTGACGCTGCTGGACGACGCTGGTGGCGAGGTTAACCCGGTCAAATCCACGATGTTGCGCCGCCATGTTGCTTATGTGAATTGTCTTGCCGCGCACCTGCAAGGTCAGCCGTGTCCCGACGAGGTACGGGCGTTTATTCCCGCCGAAGAATTCGCCCGCAGTGGCACAACCAATAACTTTGCCAACGATATCCTCACCGGCTCGGCAACTCTGCTCGCTCGCGAATACAAGGCCGGGCATCTGGACAGTATTCGCCTGGCGCGGCTTGAGTCGACCCTGGTGGATCTGTCCAACAGTCAGGGCGGGATGGAGCGAATCGCCAATACCCCGCTGCCCTACCCTTATGTGTATTTTCCGCGGCTGTTCATTTCGCTGTTCTGCCTGATCGTACCGATAGGACTGGTGGAATCCCTAGGCTGGTTCACGCCGCTGGCGTCGACTGTGGTCGGGTTCATGCTGCTGGCCATCGAGCGCATCGGCACCGATCTGCAAAGCCCGTTCCGCCACAGCGAACACCAGATTCAAATGGAAGCGCTGTGCGAAACCATCGAAAAGAACTTGCAATCGATGCAGCGTGATTCGTTGGGGGATGTGCGCAGGGTTGAAGAGCACGCTTGAGGCGCTGCTTTAGCAGCAGCGCTTTACATCAGCTGCAGAGCGGCTATTGACGAGTGTCCGCCTCCTCGGCCGGGTAAAACTCGCCCTGCTTGCCCATTTCTTCCAGCCGTTCGCGCGCTACCGCCTCAACACGGGCCACTGCGTCACGATCGTCGGGATCCACCAGCTGCAAGCACAGGCGTCGGACATTCTGATCATGGGTTCCCTCGCTGAGCATTTCGTGGGTGAAGACTTGTTCAGCACGCCATAGGCATAACTGGGTATGGGTCCCGCCGAGCCATATCTCGTTGATTGATCCAAGATCAGTGGTTGCCAGTTGATCTACGGTAATTGTCTTATCCATTGCGCCGTACCTTGAAAATGCTTGTACAGGTACGACTGGCAGGCATAGCGAGTCGTTCAAGTCGTCGACAGTCCACCCACGCCCCACTCTCACTTATTCGGGAGACTCTTATGAAATCGCCAAAAATCGAAGATTACATCGCTCAATGGCCATTACTGGGCGTGGACTCCGCTGCCCCTTGGTCAGTGGTTCAGGGTTGCGAGAGCCGGATTCTGAAATTGCTTGAAACGCTCGGCCCGGGATACCGGCGCCACAACAATTGTGCGATTCATGAAACCGCCATCGTTGAGCAAGGCGCCGTTCTCAAAGGCGCAATCATCATCGGCGAAGGCTGTTTCGTCGCGGCGGGCGCTTACCTCCGTGGAGGCGTTTACCTGGGCAGAAACTGCATCATTGGCCCCAGCAGTGAGCTGAAAAGTACCTTCATGCTCGATGGCAGCAAGCTTGCCCACTTCAACTTCGTCGGCGACTCATTGATTGGTGAAGCGGTCAATATTGAAGCCGGCGCGATCATCGCCAACTACCGGAACGAACTGGACGGGGCTGATATCAGGATCCGCCATGAAGATCAGGTGATCGACACAGGCGTCAGCAAGTTCGGAGCGCTGGTGGGCGACGGCTGCAAGATTGGCGCAAACGCTGTGATTGCTCCTGGCGCTTTGTTGCGGCCCGATACGCGTATTCCTCGCTTGTGGTTGATTGATCAGTTTGCTTACGATCAATAGCAATCAGCCAAAATGCACAGGCGTGCACGCCGCGGCGAGTCGAAGCGGGAAAGTCTTCTTTTAGCAACAAGCGGCAATCAGGCTTTGGACGCCCATATAGCCTCTTATTTAATTAACGGTAAATTTGTTGTTGGTTTTATTCGTCGTACTGTCAACAAACCAAATCGCGCCCCCGTCTGTTAAAACCCTGCTGCATTCCTTGCCGTATTTTTGATAGGCAACGCAGATCACATCCCCCGTAATCACCCAACTTCCTGACTGCATGGACTCGCTGGAAATCTGAATCTGTGCAGTTCCGTCAGCGCTTAATACTTGAGAAAAAGGATAGCCAGTGGAAGTTACGCTGGAATGTTTTCGGCCTATGACCGTAGTTTTTATTTCGCTGCCCGTTAGCTGCTTTGCGGTCGCCGGTGCGTCCGCATGGGCGTCGAGTGCAGCTTGATTACCGGACGAAGCGCAGCCAATCATAAATAGAACGGCAACCGCACAAAAAAGGAGCTTTTTCATAACTATCACCCTTTCGCTTATTGAAGCGCTATAGAAGTACCGGACTTATATTAGACACGGAACGGATCGACAATATATTCGATTACTATAAAGCCAATAGCACTCCCACCTATCCATCCCCAAACTGTAAAGCAATCGGACACAATTCGATTTAGTTTGGTAGCGTCGCCGCCATTTAATTTTGCGAACTCACACCATTCAACTTAACGATGTAGTGCTGGCGCCCAATTGGCGATTTCCGCCCATAGCGAGCCATCAGAAATGACCGCTGAAGTCGAAAGCAAACGATGCTCCAAAGCCTTGTCACCAGACAGTCACGCCAATTCACTAATCTTCCCATCCCCCCGTCGCCCCAAGAGCCCGCATTCCAAAATGCCGCCCATCACCGCCACCTCCCCACTCCGCCAAAAGATCATCCTGCGCTCCGACAACCTCACCTCTTCCGACTTCGGCGCCCTGTTCTCCAGGCTCTTCGGCAACCGCTACGCCGAGACTCCGCCGCCACCTTCCAACATCATCATCGGCGGGGTCTACGGGCGGCACGACGGGGTGAGTTTTCGGCGTATGCATTACCACGGCGATTTCAGCGTCACCCTTCCCGACCCGCAGAACGAAATCACCTTCGTCATCCCCACCGCCGGCAAGATCGTTTTCAACCACGCCACCGAGTCCATAGGCATGGAGCATGTCGGTCTGGCGATCGACAAGGCGGATATCCGTTCGATGCGTTTTGTTGACGATCACGCGCATCACGGCATTTCGATCAATCGTCTGCAGCTCACCGAGCGGTTGTCGGCGCTGCTGGAGAAACCGGTCGTGCAGAAGATCGTGTTTGAGCCAAGCGTGGATCTGAATACCCCGGCATTTCAGGGCCTCAAGGCGTTGATCGATCTGGCCACGGGCACTGAGTTCGATGCCTTGATCAACAGCGGCACGCTGATGCCGTCACGGTTGCGCGAGATGTTGATCGATGCGGTGCTGGAGGCGTGGCCGCACAATTTCACCGAGGCTTTACGGGGCCCGGCGCCGTGTGTGGCGCCGCGACATGTGAAGGTGGCGATGGAGTTTATTCAGGCGCATCCGCAGCAGTTGGTCAGTGGCGTGGATCTGGCGCGGTTGAGCCATGTCAGCCAGCGCGCCTTGCAGGAAGGCTTTCGACGTTTTGTCGGGATGTCGATCGTCGCTTATCAGCGGCAGGTGCGTTTGCAGCGCGCCTATGAGGCGTTGGCGCGAGGGCATGCAGGCTCTGTGACGGAGGTGGCGTTGCGTTTCGGCTTCAGCAATGTCGGGCGCTTTTGTCAGTATTTTCAAAGCGCTTACGGCGTAAGCCCAGCGGAGTTGAAGGCCAGGCGTTGACCATTCGGTCCGGCGAAACCTGCATTTGATTGAACAGCAGGAATCTCAGGGCGACTAACCCCAGACAGGTCGTTTGACGGCATCGCCGATTCAAGCGGCGTTTACCTGGCTGCGACCGACGGTGCGTTTCTGCGCGCGTCGGTGCAGGCTTCGCAAGGGGGTTTCCATGACCGAGGATTTCATCGGCTTTTTCACGGCTCACACGATTTTAGGAGTTTCACTGGCGAACTGGGTCCTGGCGTTCCTCGCCGCGATACTCAGTTATCTGCTGACCACCACAGCGATCCGCTTCGTTTTCCGCAAGGTGCAGGCCCGGGCCAGTGCCGGCAATGGGCACCTGACCTACATGGCCAGCGAAGTGCTGGCGGCGACCAGCACCACGTTGCTGCTGTTGGCGTCGATTCTGGTCGGCATCGGGTTGCTGGATTTGCCGGAGCGCTGGCTCGGGCGGGTCAGCAGTTTATGGTTCGTGGTGGCGGCGTTGCAGGTCGGCCTGTGGACCAACCGCGCGCTGGCGCTGGGGTTGCATCGGTATTTCTCGCGGCATAACGCGACCGGCACTTTTCAGGCGAGCGCCCTGGCGACCCTGAGCCTGTGGGGCGTCAAGGTGTTGCTGTGGGCGGTGATTCTGCTGGCGATGCTGTCGAACCTGGGCGTCAACATCACTGCATTCGTCGCCAGCCTGGGTGTCGGCGGTATCGCGGTGGCGCTGGCGGTACAGAACATTCTCGGCGACGTGTTCGCCTCGCTGTCGATTGCCGTCGACAAACCGTTTGAGGTGGGCGATTTCATCGTCGTCGGCACGCTGGCCGGTACGGTCGAGCACGTCGGCCTGAAGACCACGCGCATCCGCAGTCTCGGCGGTGAGCAGATTGTCATGGCCAACGCCGACATGATCGGCAGCACCATTCAGAACTACAAACGCTTGCAGGAACGCCGAGTGGTGTTCGAGTTTCGTCTGACTTACGAGTGCACCAGCGAACAGATCCGCCAGATCACTCAACGCGTTGAAAGCATCATCAAGAACGAAAAACAGGCACGCTTCGACCGCTGCCATTTCCGCAGTTTTGGTGAGAGCGCGCTGGAATTCGAGACGGTATATATCGTTCTGGACGCCAGCTACAACGTCTACATGGACGTGCAGCAACGCATCAATCTGGCAATCATGGAAGCGGTGGCCGAGCTGGACGCGACGTTCGCCTTCCCGGCGCGCACCGTGCATGTCGCCTCGCTGCCCGAACCCAGCGCACAGCCGGCACGCACACAGCAACCTTCGCGTGCGCAGCATGCTTGAGCGCAAGAGCCCGGCAATTTGCCGGGCTCGCTGTGTTCAAAACGCGTAACTGGCCTTGAGTCCGCCATTGAAACCATGGCTGTCACCGCCACCGTTGGCGCCGACCTCAGCGCCCACACTCAGGGCACCGAGGTTGGCCATCAGATTAACGCCGCCGCTGAACTGGTCGCGGTTGTCGAACGCCGCGCGCTGCTCGATATCCAGCCCCAGCAGCTGGCCTTCGCTGTCGACTTGCTGATTGCCGAGCGCACGTTCATAGCCCACGCGAACGCCCGGGACCAACTGCCACGCACCCATGGCCACTGGGGCAAATGACACGTCGAGATTGGCTACCGCGCTGCGGCGGGTCTGCTTGATGCCATCGACGTCGAGCGCCAGCTCACTGCCCTTCTCTTTGAAACCTTGCAAGTCGAGATGACTGACGCGAAAGCCCAGGCTCGGCTCGAGAATCACGCCGTTGAGCGGTGCGCGATAACCCAGCGCCAGGGTCGCGCCAGTGAGATTGCCGTGAGTGTCGCCCTTGGCAGTGCCAAGACCACCGCCGAGCTCGCGTTTGCTGTCGTAGTCGACGTAACCGGCGCTGGCGTTGGCATCGACAAACATGCCGCGCTCGAGGCTGGTGAGGCCGTACCGCGCACCGAGGTTGAGGAAGGTGAAGTCCGTATCGGCCTCGCCACCCGCGCCGCCCACGCGGCCCTTGCTGTAGCCAAAGCCGCCGCGTGCGCTGAGTTGTTCGTTGAAGCGCTGGGTGATGCCGAGCATCAGGCCTTGGCTGTGCTCGTTGCTGCTATCGGCGTGGGCTGAGCCGTCGGTGCCGACGTAGCTGGCGAGCGCGGTACTCCAGAGGCGGTATTGGCCGATCTTCAGATCGCTGCCACTGGCGAACGGTGCGGCGGCTTGTTCGATCATCGCGTTCTGCCGCAGCAGGTAGCTGGTCGCATCAGCGTGGACCTGTCCGCCAACTTGAGATTCGACACCGCCCAGAGTGCCGGCGTCGATCGCCGATTGCAGGTAGTAGTTGTAGGCGCTGTAGGTGCCGGACAGCTCGGAGTTCTGCAACTGCCGCAGCAACTCGGCACCAGCGGCGGCATTGCCTATCAGCCCGGCCTGCCCCGGCAAGCTGTTGTACTCGACCAGTTTGCCGCGCAATACGTAAATGGTTTCCTGGGACAGACCGAGGCCCTGCTTGAGGTAGTTGTCCATGCTGCCGTACTCGGCGGCGACCTGGTCGAGACCGGCCTGCAAGTAACTGGCCTGAACGCCGAGCAGCGGCTCGTAGACAGCGGCCATGCTCGGCGGCAGCGCTTTCAAGGTCGCGGCGACACGGGCTGCGGTGTAGTCGTTGGTCGCCAGATAATTGGCCATGATCGTCGCCTCATCGACGCCAGCGATGCTCTGCAACACGGCGGCGGTCCAGCCGGTGCGGTCCTTGCCGGCGGTGCAGTGGAACAGCTGCGCGGCGTCGACACTGGCCAGCTCATTGAACAACTGGCCGAACTGCCCGCGCATGCCGGCATCGCTGACGAAAGCGCGGTTGGTTTCCTCCATCATTGCCACCGCTTCGGCGGCGCTGTGGAACGAGATATTGGTGATGTCCGCACCCGAGGTGGTGCTGCCGATGATGTCGATATTGCGGTAGGCCGCGCCCGTGATCATCGTGTCGGGCGTCGCGGCGATTTCGCTGGGCGTGCGCAAGTCGTAAATGGCTTTGATGCCGAGGCCATTGAGTGTCGCCAGATCCGCCGCCGACGGCGTCAATGCGTTGGAGCGGTAGAACACGCCGCTGCGCATAACGCCGTCGTGGGCGGTGGAGTACGCGGTGGTGATGCCGGCGATGTCGCGAAAGTTGTCGATGCCGGACAAGCGCGGCGTGTCGAGGGTGACAGGCTCGGCCGCGTGGGCAGCAGCGATGGACAGGCTCAGAACGGACAGCGAACACAGAAGACGTTGGAACACAGTGCAGCCTCATGAAATCAGCGTTGGGCTGGTCACTATGGGCAGGCGAGTGGGAGGGAATATGACAGTTTTGGCGCGCAACAAAATGCCTGCGCGAATGGGCCGTGGGGTGCGTGATCGGTCCATCAATCCTGCTTGAATGTATTGAAGATCCCTGTGGCAGCGAGCCTGCTCATGAAAGCGGCGTGTCAGCCGATTATATTCAAACTGAAAAAAAGCTTTCGCGAGCAGGCTCGCTCCCACAGGGTTTGGGGAAGTATCCGTTTTTTCAATTTGTCGCGCGCAATGCCAACCCCTTATAAGACTGCCATCACTTTCAAGAACAAGAGGCTGTACCCATGAGCAACGCCTGGAACGAAGGTTATTTCACCGACGAAGGCTACACCTACAGCTATAGCCGGGAGATCAATCCGGTGTTCCTGCGTTACTGCCTGTTGCTGCGCGGCTTTGCCACGCTGGAAAGCAGCGACGGCGTGCACTGCGAACTGGGTTTCGGTCAGGGCGTGTCGATCAACATCCACGCCACCGCCAACCCGGGTTCGTTTGTCGGTACGGACTTTCATCCGGGTATGGCGGCCCATGCCATCGACCTCGCGACTGCCGCCAACAATGGCGCGCGTCTATATGACGACAGCTTCGAACAGCTGCTGGCGCGCAACGATCTGCCGCAGTTCGACAGCATCAGCCTGCATGGCATCTGGACCTGGGTCAGCCGCGACAATCAGAAACTGATCGTCGAATTCGCCCGCCGTCACCTGAAACCGGGCGGCATGCTTTACGTCAGCTACAACTGCTTCCCCGGCTGGTCGCCGTCGGCGCCGCTGCGCAATCTGTTCAGCCTGCATGACCGTTTCGCCAACGCCTCGGCGCGCTCCGATGAGCGTATTGACGCCGCACTGGAGTTTTCCGAAGCGTTGCTCGCGGCCAATCCGAAGTATGCCGCTGCGGCACCGAGCCTCGGCGCGCGGCTGCAGAGCATCAAGGGCCAGGATCGTCACTACGTCGCCCACGAATATTTCAACCGTGACTGGAACTGCATGTACTTCGCCGACATGGTCGACGCGCTGGCCCCGGCCAAACTCGACTACGCCACCACGGCAGTGCCGCTGGACTCAATCGACCCGCTCAACCTGAGCGCCGAAGGCATGGACTTTCTGGAAACCATCGAACACCCGATCATGCGCGAGCAAGCGCGGGACTACTTCGTCAACCAGCACTTCCGCCGCGACCTGTACGTGCGTGGCGCGACGCGCCTGTCCGCTGCCGAACGCCGCGCAAGGATGCTGCACAGCCGTTTCGCGTTGCTGCAACCCTGGGAAACTGTCGCAGGCTCGGTCACCGGTCCTGCCGGCGAAGCGACCCTGCAAGCGGAAATCTACGGCCCGGTGCTCGATGCCTTGGCGGTACAGAACTATGCGGCCAAATCGATGCGCCAATTGTTGTCCGAGGCTGCGCTGGCTTACGACGACCTCGAACAAGCCCTGGCCGTGCTGATCGGTATGGGCGCTGTCGCTCCGTGCCAGAGCGAGGCCGCCGAGTCGCAGGTCAGCGGTCGCTGCGCCGCGCTCAATCTGCAACTGTGCAAACGCTCGCTGTACGGCGCCAACATCCAGACCCTTGCCAGCCCGGTCACCGGTGGTGGCGTGACGGTCAGCCGCTTCCAGCAGTTGTTCCTGATCTCGATCAAGCAAGGCAAACAGCAGCCGGCCGAATGGGCGCAACTGGCGTGGGGGGTGATCAGCGAACAAGGTGAAGTGCTGGTCGACAATGGCCAGCCGCTGCTCACTGCCGAAGCCAATATCGCCGCACTGACCGCACAGGCGCAGGTGTTTGCCGAGCAAACGCTGCCTGTGCTGAGGGCGCTTAAAATCGCTTGATTGCAAACGAACCAAGGTGGGAGCGAGCCTGCTCGCGAAAGCACTGGATCAGCCGCCAAATCGGTGACTGACGTACCGCATTCGCGAGCAGGCTCGCTCCCACATTGGTCGAGGAACGTGCCTAAGCCAACCGTCCTGTTTGCGGAACTTTCCGCGCTCTGCCGCCCGTCCTGCCACTCGGCAAAAAACGAAATTTCTGCTGCGCGCCCTCCTCACAAACTATGCATGCGCCAACGCCCACAAGGGCAAGGCGCGATAGCCTGGTCTGAGGAAAATTTGAATGTTCATACATAACAAGCGACTTCAGTACACCGTTCGCGTGGCCGAGCCCAACCCGGGTCTGGCCAATCTGCTGTTGGAACAATTCGGGGGCGCCAATGGCGAACTGGCCGCAGCAGCGCGCTATTTCACCCAAGCCTTGGCCGAGGAAGATCCGGGGCGCAAAGACCTTCTGCTGGACATCGCTACCGAAGAGTTGAGCCACCTGGAGGTGGTCGGCTCGATCATCGTCATGCTCAACAAAGGCGCCAAAGGGCAACTCGCCGAAGGCGTTCAGGAGGAAGGCGAGCTGTACCGCGCGCTTAATGGCGCCGGCAATGACTCGCACATCACCAGCCTGCTCTATGGCGCCGGCGCGCCTCTGGTCAATTCCGCTGGCGTACCGTGGACGGCGGCCTACGTTGACTCGATCACCGAGCCGACCGCCGACTTCCGTTCGAACATCGCAGCCGAAGCGCGGGCGAAAATTCTCTACGAACGCTTGATCAACATCACCGATGATCCGGGCGTCAAAGAGGCGCTGGGCTTTTTGATGACGCGGGAAATCGCCCATCAACAGTCCTTCGAAAAAGCCCTGCATTCGATCCAGCCGAACTTCCCGCAGGGCAAACTGCCGGGCATGCCAGAGTTCACCAACAAGTACTTCAACATGTCTGGCGAGCCCAACGTTCGTGGTCCGTGGAACGAGGGCGGCGCGTGGGAGTACGTGGAAAACCCACAACCTGCGGTGGACGGCGGCGATGGTCTGGCGACCGTCACCCTGCCGACTGAAGACCAACAGGTGCTGGAGGCGATGAAGATCCGCACGGCGTCTGACCCACTCAGCGAACCGGTGACCGGTGCTGATCTGGGCTCCGGTTACGTGCAAGGCAAAGATGTCTGAACCCCGTCCGGCGGCCCCGGATCGGGGTCGCCACTTGCTCAAGGTGATCAACATGAAAAACAGCAAAGTCTCGGCACTGACCTCTGAACATTTTCAACGTTTGATGGAGCACGCATACGCCGGTTTTGAGCTGGACTGCAAACAGGCCTGTCGGGGATTGAAAGTCAGCATGGCGGTGAATGTATTTGGCCTGGGCACCCTGCTGCCGAATAATTTCGCTGAGGAGACTGCCGTTCCGCCAGCGGACGCACATCCAGCCGTCGACGACGCCTTGCCCACGATGCCGGTGGTCGCCAAGCGCGTATTGGCGCAGCGCAACCGTTCCATCGACGGGGCGGAAAGTTTTCATCGGTAACAGGAGCGCGACATGAGAACTTATAAAAACCTGAGTTTCCCCTCAAGCCTGGGTGTCGCCCCGGGACTCCAGTTTCTGCTGGGCTGTGCGATATTCGCCGGCGGAACGCTGATCCTGATGAGCGAACTGGCGGGAACCTTCTTTGCGATGTGAACCTTGGTTTGCTATCGGGCGTTCAAAACAGCACCGCAGCCGCTTCCCTCATGAAGATCTCAACGGTCTTCGGCCCTATCCCCTCGAACTCGGACAGGCGCTTCTCCAGCGCCTTACGATCCGCGCTCGCCGCCACGATGTTACTCACCTTACCGGCGTACTCGCTGTTGAGCTTGTTGGCCAGCGCGAGCAGTCGCGACGCCGTGCTTTCATCGTAACGAACGTAACGCGCCTGCCCCAGCATCGACACCAATTGACGGTGTGTGCACTGCGCGAGCTTTAGCGGGGTGTCGTTGTGATGCTGCTCTACTATGACCTGATACGCCTTGGCGGCGATGGCGCCCTGAATCCTCTTGCCCATCAGAAAACTCGCCAGCAGCCATTTGAACAGGCCGGTTTCGCTGGCATTGTGCAGGTCGATGTTCAAGTCACCGGCGGTGATGATTTCGCTCACAAGTCTCACCTCAAGGCGCGCTTCAATTACAGATGTTGACCCGGCACGGCTTGGAACGATCCAATCGCGACAGCCTGGCCAAGGCAGTAAATTGAATTCCAGGTGGAAAAGGATGGTCATCTTTCAAGAGATGAGAGATGACAAGCATAAGGACCCTCAAATGCTCGGTCGTAAGATGCCCAAAACCAAGGGGCATGACGCCGCAGAAACCGCTCCCATCAAAGCTGCCAGCGAGATAGCCGCTTTCCGCCTGACAGTCATCTTCATGCTGACGGTCATTCTGGCGTTTCTCGGCGTGGAGGGATGGCGAACCTGGCGTGACTATCATGCAGCCTTCTCGTCGGCGCGTGATTCGGTCACCAACCTCGCGCGGGCAACTGCGCAACATGCCGAAGACGCCATCCGCCAGGTCGATGTGTTGACCGCCGCCCTGGGCGAGCGCGTCGAAGGTGATGGCTTGCAAAACATCGACGTAGCGCGCATCCACAACTTGCTGGTGCAGCAGGCCAAATTGATGCCGCAGTTGCATGGACTGTTTATCTACGGCCCGGACGGCAAATGGATCGTCACCGACAAGGAAATGATCCCGGACCCGGCGAACAACGCCGACCGCGACTACTTCCAGTATCACCGCGCCAACACCGATCGAAACGTGCGTATCGGTGATGTCGTCAAGAGCAAATCCACCGACGACCTGATCATCCCGATTTCCCGCCGCTTGAATAACCCGGACGGCTCCTTCGCCGGCGTGCTGCTGGGGACGATCAAGGTCAGTTACTTTGTCGACTATTACGGCGATTTCAAGATCGACGACAAGGGTGCACTGGTGCTGGCGCTGCGCAACGGCACCATCCTCGTGCGTCGTCCCTTCATCGCTTCGGTCATCGGTCAGAGCCTCGCCGACAGTGAGGTGTTCAAGAACTACCTGCCGTTTTCCAATCAAGGGATCGCCGAGGTCCGAGCCGTCGTCGACGGCACCCAGCGTCTGTACGGTTACAGAGCTTTGAGCACCTACCCGCTGGTGGTCGAAACCGGCCTTTCCCGCGAATCGATCATCGCGCCGTGGCGCTGGGACCTGATCAAAACCGGTTTTGTGTTGATGTCGGTAATCACCGCGTTCACGGTCTTCGGGTTGATTGTGTTGAGGCAACTGCGCCAACGGATGGTGATGGAAAAGGATCTGCGCCGGGCACATCAGGCCATGAAGGACATGGCCTTGACCGACAGCCTGACCGGACTGGCCAACCGTCGGCGGCTGGACACTGCCTTGATTGACGAAATTCGTCTGGCCAGACGCCAGGGTTCGTCGATCTCATTGATCATGATCGATGTCGATCACTTCAAACTCTACAACGACAGCTATGGGCACGCGGCGGGTGACGATTGCCTGAGCGCCGTCGGCCAGGCGATTGCGCAAGCAGTAAAACGGCCGGGTGATCTCGCCGTGCGCTATGGCGGCGAGGAGTTTTCCG
The DNA here is from genome assembly GCF_040310465.1 of Pseudomonas sp. H26/SER47-MNA-CIBAN-0231. Taxonomy (NCBI): domain Bacteria; kingdom Pseudomonadati; phylum Pseudomonadota; class Gammaproteobacteria; order Pseudomonadales; family Pseudomonadaceae; genus Pseudomonas; species Pseudomonas sp. H26/SER47-MNA-CIBAN-0231. The sequence continues at coordinate 98,509 of NZ_JBEOPW010000014.1, forward strand.
TGTTGCTGCCCAACACGGATATTCGCGGGGCGGCGCTTGTGGCTGAGGAAATTCTTGAGGCCATTCGATCCTTGCGGATGGAGCACAGAGCCCATCCGCTGGGTCACGTCACCGCCAGTGCAGGTATTGCGGTTGGCAAACCGGCCGAACATGATGTGAGCCCCGCCACTCTTATCGAGTCGGCTGACAAAATGCTTTATGCCGCGAAGCAGAAAGGCAGGGATCGCTGCTGTATCGGCGAGGAAGTGCTCGGCGCCTAGCCACCCCTCCTCAACGGGAGCGCAGCATCACGGCTGCGCGAACCCGCTGGACGCCAAACACCGTCATGCGCAGAAACTCCTGGTGACTGACCGGCAAGTGCTGGCAGTCCAGGCCGCGCTTGAGTTTGCTGTGGTCGACATCAGGATCGTGCAGGTAGACGAAGTCCTCGTCGCACCCGGTGATGATGACCCAATGCGGCGCTTTCAAGCGGGTGAATCGGTAGCTGCTGATCAGCACCAGCGGTTTGTATCCGGTCGCCAACGCCTCGCCGATCTGCAGATATTCACCCAGCACCTGATCGACTTGCGTGGCAGCCAGGTCTTGGGCAAAGCCGTCCTCGACCAGTTTCATGATCGACTTCTTCTCCGTGCTGCGTACGCCGTGAAGAAAAAGCGAGCCCGCGTGACTGACCTCAAGGCGCACATCGAAACCGCGCCGCCAGGCCGCCAATGCCAGACCCTGAGGACTGCAGCCACCGTGCCCCGCCGTCATGAAAATGGTGGTTGCCTCGCGCCACAGCTGGATTTCCTCCGCTCGGGCCATGGCACGGGTCGGATCGATGGCAGACATGGCCATCAGCAGGCACGCAGCGCCGCAGGTGAACTCGGTGGTCTGCTGGTAATACGGCACTTGGCGCGCGGGCGCTGGTGTTTCGCGCAGGATGCGTTTCTCGTAGCGCAACGCCTCGCAGTGATCCTCGTAGTAGTCCTCGACACTGGCAAAGCGCTGATAGCCGTTGGCTTCGTAGAGGCGAATGGCAGCGCTGTTGTCAGCGCGCACCTCCAGGCGCAGCCATGCGCAGTTGCGCGCCAATGCGCAGGCCTGGGCCTGATCCAGCAGACGCTGGCCAAGCTCATGTCCGCGCCACGCGGGGCTGACGGCAATCGAATACAGGCGTCCAAGTGAGGTGCCACGGTGAAAAAGCACCAGTGCATAACCGCAGAGGATTGCGCCCGAGGTGACGACAATCAACGCGGCATTGGCTCGACTGAGCATCCAGCTGAAGTTGCGCTGATTCAACCGGTCGAGGGTAAAACACACCCGCTCCAATTCGACCAGATCGTCGATATCGTCAGTGGATGCAAAGCGAAAATCAAAAGACATGACCGCACCGTAAAGTTTGAGTAACGAACCGGGACAGACCGAAAGGCCCGTGATTTATTGAAGCGGCGTCTTCTTCAACAGGGATTCATTACTCATGTCAGCGGTGCAAGCCAACGTGAACGAAGTATTAGACAAAACCGAGCATTCGACAATCTCCCTCAGCGAGGAACCTCCCAGTATCAAGCCCTCGGGAAGTCGATTGCTCATACTGGTCGAACGCAAGGATGACTGGGCTGATTACTTGCCCAGCGAGAGCCTGATGCTCGCTCAGGATTACCTTGAACACAGCGATGATTTTCCTCATCGCACCCAGGTCATCAACCTCTGCCGCAATTACAAATACCTCGGTCAGGGCTATTACTGCTCATTGCTCGCCGAGGCGCGCGGGCACAAGGTTTTTCCCTCGGTGCGCACCGTCAGCGAGCTGGCGCGCAAAGCGCTTTACGGGGTCGGGCTGAATGATCTGCAACGCACCCTGGAGCGGGCGCTGGCCAATCATCCATACGGCGAAACCGAAGCGTTCACGCTGTCGCTGTACTTCGGCAAGGCCTCGATCGAGCCGCTGCAAGAGATCGGCCGTCAACTGTTCGAGGCGTTCCCCTGCCCTATCCTGCTGGTGGAATTCCGCCGTGGTGAGAGCTGGCAGATCGCAGGCATCAAAGCCGGAGCGCTGCACAAGCTTCGCGACGAACAGCAGCATGTCTTCGCTGACGCACTGGATGCCTTCAATCGCAGAACGTGGCGTCAGCCCGCTTCCAAACGCGTGGCCCGCTACGACCTGGCCATCCTGCATGATCCTGACGAAGCCCTGCCGCCGTCTAACCCCGAGGCATTGCAGCGCTTCATCGCGGCAGGCGAACAGCTCGGTATCGATGTCGAACTGATCGAGAAAAAGGACTACGCGCGTCTTGCTGAATTCGACGCGCTGTTCATTCGCGAAACAACGCGAGTGGATGATCACACCTATCGATTCGCCAAGAAGGCTGAAAGCGAAGGCCTTGTGGTGATTGACGATCCGTCGTCGATCCTGCGCTGCACCAACAAGGTCTATCTGGCCGACCTGCTCAAGCGTCGCGGGCTGGGCATGCCGGCAACGGAAATACTCTACAAGGATCGTCCGCAGGAACTCGAAAACGCAGGGCGTCGCCTCGGTTTTCCCTTGGTATTGAAAATCCCCGATGGCTGTTTTTCACGGGGGGTGATCAAAGTCGCCGATGCACAAGCGCTGGCCACTGCTGCACAGGAGTTATTCGAACACTCGGTGCTGCTGCTCGCGCAGGAGTACTGCTACACCGAATACGACTGGCGCGTCGGCGTGCTCAATGGCGAGGCGCTGTATGCCTGCAGATACTTCATGTCCAAGGGGCATTGGCAGATTTACAACCACAAGGCGCTGCCCGGCGAGATCAACGGGATGTGCGAGGCGGTGCCCGTCGAGCAAGCTCCGCCGGCAGTCGTGCAGCTCGCCGTACAGACGGCTCGACTGATCGGCGACGGCCTCTACGGCGTCGACCTCAAGCAGGCGGGCGATCGGGTCCTGGTCATCGAAGTGAACGACAACCCCAACCTCGATGCGGGTATCGAAGACGCGATGCTGGGCGACGAACTTTATCGGCGCGTGCTGCAAGCGTTCACGCAAAGGCTCGAGCTCAAACACCGTGGCCAAGCGTGGTGAGCAATGATTGAAGGCTATTGCATTGATTGCGGCGCCCTGCACAGGACATCTGGAGAACAGGCGACTGTCTGGCTGTGTGTCGCCCCGGACGCAGCCGAGCAACTGGATCTGCACAGACTCCTGGGCATTGGCCCACAAGCGATAGAGTCGTCGCTGGACCCTGACGAAGTGGCCCGCATCGAAGTCAAACCTGATCACCTGTTTATGATCTGGAAGCGCCCGGAAAGCTTCGACGGGCGCGCATTCAACGTTTCGTCCTTCGGAGTGGTGCTGAGCGAAAAACGCTTGGTGGTCATTTGTGCGAGCAACTCGCTGCTCTCGGGTCTTGAGCACGATGCGCAAATGACCGGGCCGCTGGACGTGCTGATGGCGTTACTCGCTGAAAGCGTTCATCACTACCTTGGGCATTTGCGCGTGGTCAAACAGATCGCCCGGGAGATTCAACAGCAATTCACCCGGGCGATGGACAATCAGCAATTGGCGCAGATGTACAACCTGAGCGAAAGCCTCGTGTACTACGTCAATGCGATTCAAAGTAACGGAGCGGTGCTGACCCTGCTGCGCAACCACGGTCAGCGTCAGGGCTTCAGCGACGGTCAACTGGCTGCGCTGAACGATCTGATCGTGGAAAACGAACAAAGCTTTCAGCAGGCCAGAATTCACGCCAAGGTGTTCGCCAACCTCATCGAATCCCACGGCAACCTTGCCAACAACAGCATGAACCGGGCCCTGCGCAAGCTGACGCTGATCAACGTCGTATTCCTTCCCTTGAACCTGATCGCCAGCATCGGTGGCATGTCGGAGTTCAGCATGATGACGTCCGGCGTCCCATGGTGGATGTCCTTTCCCGTGCTGATCGCCTGCATGGGCCTCGTGGGTGCGGGGATGGTGCTGGTATTACGGCGCATGGCCTGAATTCAGAGCACATTCTGCTGACGCCTGCGCCGCATGCGGGCGTCAATTGGTCCGGCTGACCACCCGGATATGTGTAATCCCTACCCGCTCGGCCTGCTCGAGAATCTGCTCTGGCGTCGAATCCGCCGTGGGCATGACCAGGCTGTTTTCCGCATCGCCCAGATGCAGTTCCAGCAGATGCATCGCCGCGTCGTGCTCGGCCAGTTGCGCTTCCTTGAGTTCGAGCAGATAAGTACGAGGCTCGCCGTTGAAACGGTATTCGATGTGATAGGTGTACATGTTGTCGTCCGCGTCGGTGGGAAAAGGCAGTGTTTATCCTGACGCAGCGGTCAGCTTATAGTTCAACCTGACTGCCAAATTGCATTTGCGAACAAACTTTTTGCGCAGCGAAGCGTCCTCTTCTTAACTCTCCATAACAGCTGATCACAGCTAAGGACCGGCAATGACCTTTTTCATCTTCCTTTTGGCCTGCGCGGCGGCGGCAACCACTGGCGTGATGTTCAAACCCGGCCCGTGGTACGAATCGCTGACCAAACCCTCTTTCACCCCGCCTAACTGGGCCTTTCCCGTAGCGTGGACGATCATCTACCTGCTGCTGGCCTGGGCCGGTTATCGCTTGAGTCTGATCCCCGGCAGCCAAACGGTGCTGGCCTTGTGGGCTGCGCAAATCGCCCTCAACACGCTGTGGACGCCGGTGTTCTTCGGCGCGCATCAGGTGCTGGCGGCGCTGGTGATTCTGGCGGTGCTGTGGGTGGTGGTCGCCGTGATGGTCGTGCTCGCCCTGCAACTGGACGTGGTCACCGGGCTGATTCTGTTCCCGTACCTGGCGTGGCTATGCGTCGCGGCAGCATTGAACTGCTCGATCCTGATGAAGAATCGTCTGTGAGCGACTTCCCATGGCCGCAAGGCGAGCGCGAGCTGGCACAGGTTCGCGCGTTCAACAAAAAGCTCGCCTGGCTGCCGCGTTTCAAGATCCGCAATCGCCTCACCCCACGGCTGATTCAGGCGTTGCTGCGGGCGGGTCAGCTCGGCGGCGACGGCAAGCTGCGCCAGCATGGGCTGACCGCCGAACGGAAGATCATCGACACGGTGCCCGTGCGCATCATCCGCCCCAAGGGCAAAGCCAGAGGCGTGGTGCTGGATTTCCATGGTGGCGGCTGGGTGATCGGCAATGCGCAGATGAACGACAACTTCAACATCGCCATCGTCAATACTTGCGACGTGGCGGTGGTGTCGGTTGATTATCGGCTGGCCGTGTCGACGCCAATCGAGGGCTTGCTGGACGACTGTCTGCGCGCCACTCGCGGCATCTTGAACGATGGCGAATTTGCCGGACTGCCCGTGGTTGTCGTCGGTGAATCGGCCGGCGGGCATCTGGCGGCCGCCACCCTCCTCGCGCTCAAATCTTCGCCGCAACGGCTGCAACGGATCTGCGGCGCGCTGCTGTATTACGGCGTCTACGACCTGACCGGCACACCCAGCGTGCGCACCGCATCCGCCGATACTCTGGTGCTCGACGGCCCCGGCATGGTCGAAGCGTTGCGCCTGCTCACGCCGGACATCAGCGACGAACAACGACGCCAGCCACCGCTGTCGCCGCTATACGGCGATTTCAGTGGACTGCCACCAGCGCTGCTGTTTGCCGGCGACCTCGATCCGCTGCTGGATGACACGCGGCTCATTGCTGAGCACTGGCAACACGCGGCGCCGGTGGAGATGTACGTGCTGCCGGAGTGTCCGCATGGCTTCATCCACTTCCCCACCGCCACTGCTGACCATGTGCTGGCTTACAGCCGCAAGTGGATTTCAGCGCAAGTGGCAAGCTACTCAGCGAAATCCGCCGAAATCAGCCCGGCGCTTTCGTAGCTGCCGATTGCATGGCGAGCCGTAAAAAACCGAGATAAGCAAAAGGCGCCCTCACCGGCGCCTTTTTTGTTTGCGCTGAACCCTGCGCGATCGTTCACCCCATGCCGATTGTGGTTCAAACCGTAAACAGTCTTTACCCGATCCGCGCCTGTTTCCCCCGCCAGCCGCCGCATAGAGTTCGTTCCAGCAACACACTCAACTTCAGCAAAGGAACATCCTCCATGAAAGTCTCAATGCTCGTCCTCGCACTCTTCGGCTTCAGCTCGGTGGTCATGGCTCAGGAATCGACTACCACGCCACCCGTCGAGCAATACACCTACGCCAGTCACCTCGACGTCGCCAAAATCATCTCGGAAGATCCCGTGCCGGATGTCTGCGCTGTAGTGCCGGTGCACATGACTTATCAGGATTCCCAAGGCAAGCAGCACATCCTGCAATACGAGGTCATGGGCAGCGGCTGCAGCAACGGCTGATCAGGCCAATACCTCGCACACCCATTGCGTCTCAGAGTTGGCTCGCTGAGACGCAAATGCCTTTACCGCTTCAATCGATAAGCGCCTGAGCAGTGCTCGCCAACTGCGCGCCGACCCGGGTTCTCAAGGTATCGATGAATCGCGTGATCTTCGCATCGACAAACTGGCGAGACGTGTAGACCGCGTAAACATTGCGCTCGTAGGTGTGGTAATCGGGCAGCACCCGCACCAGCCTGCCGGTACGCAAATCGTCGATCGCCGTGAAGCCTGCCAACAGACCAATCCCCGCCCCTTCGCGAATGGCCACGGCCATTGCGTCCATATCGTTCACGCTGAAACTCGGCCCGCTCGGGATGAACGTCGCATCGCCCGCCTTGCTTTTGAGCTGCCATTCATCGCGCACGTAATCCACGGTACCGAGCAGCAGGCATTGATGATCGCGAAGCTGCTCCGGCGTTTCGGGGGCGCTATGCCGCGCCAGGTATTGCGGAGAGGCCACCAGTACGCAGTGACTGACGCCGATCTTCTGGCTGACATACGCCGAATCCGGCAGCGTTCGCGCGATCAGAATGGACACGTCCAACTGATCCTCAAGCAGATTGGGCATGCGTTGGGAGAGCATCAAATCGACGGTCACTTCGGGGAACGCCTGGCGATATTCCAGCACCGCGCCGGTCACCAGTTGCCGGGCCAGTCCGGGCACGCAGTGCACCCGTAACGTCCCTCGTGGTTGCAAGGCGGCATTGCTCGCCTCGGCTTCGGCGCTTTCCAGGTCAGCGAGAATCTTCACACAGCGCTCATAAAACCGCCGGCCCGCATCGGTCACCGAGAGACGCCGGGTCGAGCGCTGCAACAGCCGAGTGTCGAGCACGTTTTCCAACGCCGAGACCGCACGCGATACGTTACCGACGGTGGAGTCGAGATGGTTGGCCACGGCAGTGAAACTGCCCATCTCGACTACCTTGATGTACACCGACATGTTTGAAAGTTTGTCCATCCTGATCGTCCTGTAGACCTGCCACTCACTGCGGATAACGTCGGATGCTACACGCTCGCTCCTGGGCTCGATATTACCTTCTGGGACAACAATGATTCCCTCGTGGCCGGCTAAATCAAACGGCGCGCCTTCCATAGACTGGATTCCACGGGACGCCTGAACCGCTGCGTACAAGGCGCCGAATGAATCCTCAACCATGAAGGCGACATCCATGAACACTCCTTACGATCCGCTCTATCTCTTCATCGGTGGTCAATGGCTCACCGCCCAGGACCGCGCGACCGCCGCCGTGGTCAACCCGGCAACCGGCGAGGAAATCGGCCAGGTGCCACTGGCCACCGCCGAAGACCTGGATCACGCCCTCGAAGTGGCCCGACTGAGCTTCGACCAATGGCGCCAGACCGTGCCGGACCAGCGCGCAAAAATCCTCAAGCGCGCCGCCGACCTGATCCTCGAACGCGCCCCGCACATCGCTGGGCAAATGACGCTGGAAGAAGGCAAGCCACTGCGCGAAAGCCTCGATGAAGTGACCCGTGCGGCGGAATATTTCGAGTGGTTCGCCGAAAGCGCACGACGCATCGACGGCCGTGTCGTACCGGCCAATCGTCCGGGTGTACTGCAACTGGTCAAACGCCAAGCCATCGGCCCCGTCGCAGCGTTCACACCGTGGAATTTCCCGGCCATCACCCCGGCGCGCAAGCTCTCGGCAGCGCTGGCTGCCGGTTGCAGTGTGGTGCTCAAGCCTGGCGAGGAAAGCCCCTCCACCGCGCTGGCCCTGGCCCGGGCGCTGGACGATGCCGGCTTGCCCAAAGGCGTGCTGCAAGTGGTGTTCGGTGTGCCGGATCAAGTGTCCAGCCATTTGATTGCCTCACCGATCATTCGCAAAGTGACCTTCACCGGTTCGGTGCCGATCGGTCGGCTGCTCTCGGCCCGCGCTGCCGAAGGCGTCAAGCCGATCACTCTGGAACTGGGCGGCCACGGCCCGGTGCTGGTGTTTGCCGACGCCGACATCGAAAAGGCAGCTGTGGAAGGCGTCGCCAATCGCTTTCGCGGCACCGGCCAAGTGTGCATTTCCTCGACTCGTTTTCTCATCCAGCGTGAGGCCTACGCCGAGTTTGTCGAGCACTTCGTCGCGGCCACCCAGGCGTTGAAAATCGGCGATGGCATGGATCCGCAAACCCAGGTCGGCCCTCTGGCCAACCCACGGCAACTGGCGAAGATGGAGCAACTGATCGCCGACGCCGTCGAGAAAGGCGCGCGGGTGCTGGCCGGTGGCGAAGCGTTGCCGGGCGCAGGCTTCTTCTTTCAGCCCACCGTATTGGCCGATGTGCCGATGAGTGCGCGAATCATGCACGAAGAACCCTTTGGCCCCATCGCGATACTGATGCCTTTCGATGAGTTGAGCGACGGCCTGCAAGAAGCCAACCGCCTGCCCTACGGCCTCTCGGCCTACGCGTTCACTTCCAATGCGCGCACCGCGATCGACGTCGCCGATGGCCTGGAAGCCGGAATGATCGGCATCAACCAGTACCGCATCGTCGCCACCGAACTGCCCTTCGGCGGCATGAAAGAAAGCGGCCACGGTTCTGAAGGTGGCATCGAAGGCATCGAGCACTATCTCACCAACAAATTCATCAGCCAGGTTTAAGGGGATTTCCATGTCGACTATCGATTTCAGCAGCCCACGCGAAGCCGCCCGCGCCTTCACCCCGAAACTAGCGCAATTCGTGGACTCAACGCTGTACCCGCAGATCTGGAGTGACCCCGCCTTGTCACCCCGCGAGCGCAGCCTGATCACTGTCGCCGCGCTGATTGCCGGCGGCCACTGCGAAGAGTTGCCCGCGCACCTGCGCCGCGCTGTCAGCAATGGTGTGAGCCATGAAGAGTTGTCGGCGGCGATCACTCACTTGGCCTTTTACGTCGGTTTTCCGGGCGCCATCACCGCCTCGGCCATCGCCAATGCCACCCTTGCCGACACGGAGCAACGCTGAGATGAAAGCCATCAACCTGAAAGCGTTCGGTCCGGCAGAAGTGCTGCAACTCGGCGAAGCGCCCAACCCTGAAGTGCGCGCGACCGACCTGCTGGTGCGTGTCTATGCGGCCGGCGTGAACCGTGCCGACCTGACTCACCGAACCGGCGGCTACGGCCATGCGAACTTCGGCGACTCGTTGATCATCGGTCTGGAGATTGCCGGGGAAGTGCTCGAGACCGGCAGCGAGGTCAGCGGATTCGCCGTCGGCGACCGGGTGATGGGCGTGGTCGGCGGCGGCGCCTACGCCGAACTGGCGCGCATCGACTACCGCATGGCCATGCCGATTCCGGCGCAGCTCGACTATGTGCACGCCGCGGCGATTCCCGAAGTGTTTGTCACCGCCCACGAAGCGATGCTGCACCTGGCCCGACTCAAGTCAGGCGACTCAGTGCTGATCCATGCCGCCGCCGGTGGCGTCGGTTCCGCTGCCGTGCAACTGGCCTACGCCACAGGCGCCACGGTGTACGCGACCACCGAAGGCAGCAAGCTGTCGCGCGTCGAAAACCTGGGCGCCGACGTGGCCATCGACTACAAAAACGAGGATTTCGCCGCAGTCATCGCCGACAAAACCCAAGGTCGCGGGGTCGACGTGATCATTGATTTCATTGGCGCGCCCTACTTCGCCCGCAACATCGCCTCGCTGGCCCACGGTGGCCGCTTGGTGCAGGTCGGCATTCTTGGCGGCGGCGGCAAGGTCGACGTGGAGCTGGAGCACATCCTCTACCGGCACCTGCAAATCATCGGCACGGTGATGAAGTCACGCACCCAGCCGGAGAAGCACGCGATGATCCAGCGCTTTCGCGACCACTGGCTGAAACGCTTCGCCGGCGCTGCGAGTCTGGAACCGGTGGTGGACAGCACCTTCCCGCTAACCCGCGCAGCCGATGCCCATCGGCGGATGGAGTCTTCGCAGAATGTCGGGAAGATTATTCTGACGATGCAGGCCGAGGATTTGCGTTAAGGCAGGTCGATCAAATCTGGCCTTGCACCGTCCTGTTGCAAGGTCAGCGGCCAGCGCACTCAAGATTTAACACTGATCCCGCGAGCAGCAAAGACTTCACGCGCAGCCGTTATACCGTTCAGGGCACTGGGAAACCCTGCGTATACCGTCATTTGCAAGATCACATCGACCACCGCCTCCGGTGTGCACCCGACGTTCAGGGCGCCGCCGATATGCACTTTCAGTTGTGGCTGTGCGTTGCCCAGTGCGGTCAGTGCCGCAACGGTTGCCAGCTCACGAGTGCAGTGGTCGAGGCCGGGGCGGGCAAAGACATCGCCATAGGCAAAACTCAAAATCCAGTCCGCAAGTTCTGGAGCAGTATCCTTCAATGAATCAACCACTGCCTGACCAGGTCCGCCAGTAATCTGCGTCAGAGCGGCTTCTCCGCGCGCTCGACGATCAGTCATCTCCACGGGCGCTGCGACACTGGTCACGCTTGCACCAATAAGTGTGGCGGACAGCAAACGATTGAGACCGGGAAGTTTACGGATCATGGTGATGCTCCTTTTGCTCGAGTTGGTGATAGATCTGAATCTTGTTATCCAGAACCTCCAGGGACTGGCTCAACTGGCTGATCTGCGCTTGCACGTCCCGGCGATGCTGCTCGAGAAGTTCGCGGCGTTCTGCCAGGGTCGAGTCGCCTGAACGGCGCAGTTCGGCATACCGCAGCATTTGCTGGATCGGCATTCCGGTCGCCTTCAGCCGGAGCAGAAACTCGGCCCACAGCACATCCTTCTCGGCGTACACCCGGTGGCCATTGCCACCGCGCCCAACCGGATCGAACAGCCCGATGCGCTCGTAATAGCGGATCGTGTGAGCGCTCAAATCAAGGCGTTTGGCCAACTTTGAAATTGTCAGTTTTGGATTCATGTCATCACCGTAAAGGTTTGAGCGCGCTCTAAGTCAATGGCTATTTTCAATCAGTTGGAATCAGACAAACCGCGGGCACTATCCGCGCGGTCCGTCGCTATCAGTCTCGACGGTTCAACCGCTGTTATATTCGCTTTACCAGATATATGACTATGCGTATATTCGCTTATCCGTATCCATTGCTCGGCAATCATGCCGCCGCCTTTCACCATTACGCGTCACGACATCCGCAAGCGCATCAGGCACTTCGTTTTGGTCAAGACAGAAGCTTCTGGAGGACGTATGACAGAACCCATGACCCCCACCACCTTGTTCAAGTGCTTGGCCGACGACACCCGAGCCAAAATTTCCCTGCTTGTCGTGAGCCAAGGTGAACTCTGTGTATGCGAGCTGACGGCAGCGCTCGACCTGAGTCAGCCGAAGATTTCTCGTCATCTGGCGCTGCTGCGCTCTGCCGGTTTGCTCTTGGATCGTCGCCAAGGCCAATGGGTGTACTACCGGGTGAATCCTGATTTGCCCGCGTGGGTGGCTGCAGTTTTGAAGGAAGTGGTAGACGCCAATCAGCAATGGCTGGAAACCGAGGCCAAGCGCCTTTGCGGCATGAGCGACCGTCCGATCAACCAAGCCGTGTGCAACTGATTCACGCCCAACCGGATTAATGAAATGCTGATTGCCGTATTGATCTTTATCGCCACCATCGTCCTTGTCATCTGGCAGCCCAAGGGACTCGGGGTTGGCTGGAGTGCGACGCTCGGTGCCGTCGTGGCGCTGCTGGCAGGCGTCGTTACCCTTGCAGACATACCCGAGGTCTGGCGCATCGTCTGGAATGCCACTGGGACATTCATCGCGGTCATCATCATCAGTTTGCTGCTTGATGAGGCAGGCTTTTTCAAGTGGGCTGCATTGCACGTGGCTCGGTGGGGAGGCGGAAGCACCCGCAGGCTGTTCGCATTTATCGTCCTGCTGGGTGCGGCTGTGTCGGCACTGTTCGCCAACGACGGAGCGGCATTGATCCTCACTCCCATCGTAATCGCGATGTTGCTGGCGCTGCGTTTTTCTCCCGCCGCGACGTTGGCGTTCGTCATGGCCGCTGGATTTATCGCAGATACGGCGAGCTTGCCATTTGTGGTTTCAAACCTGGTCAACATTGTTTCTGCCGACTACTTCAATATCGGCTTCAACGAATATGCTTCGATCATGGTGCCGGTAAACATCGTCAGCGTGGCGGCGACATTAGCCATGCTGCTGTGGTTTTTCCGCAAAGATTTACCAAAGACCTATGACCTCAACCAACTGGACAATCCGGATGACGCAATCCATGACCGTGCCACTTTCGTAGCCGGCTGGTGGGTGCTGGCACTACTGCTGATCGGGTTCTTTGTCATTGAGCCATTGGGGGTGCCAATCAGCGCCATCGCAGCGGTCTGTGCCTGCATTCTCTATGTCATCGCGGCTCGTGGTCATGCCATCAACACAAGCAAGGTGCTCAAAGAGGCGCCATGGCAGGTGGTGATTTTTTCTTTGGGTATGTACCTGGTTGTTTATGGCCTGAAGAACGCCGGCCTGACCGACCACATCGCGCAGATCCTGAACGAGTTCGCCGGTTATGGCGTTTGGGGCGCGTCCCTTGGTACAGGGCTGCTGACCGCATTGCTGTCTTCGATCATGAACAACATGCCCACCGTTCTGGTAGGCGCCTTATCCATTCATGCCGCCGAAGTCGACGGTGTAGTCCAGCAAGCGATGGTTTACGCCAACATCATCGGCTGCGACCTGGGCCCGAAGATCACCCCGATCGGGAGCCTGGCCACGCTGTTGTGGCTGCACGTGCTCGCCCGGAAAAACATAACGATCAGCTGGGGTTACTACTTCAAGACCGGGATCGTGCTGACCTTGCCCATCCTCGTCGCCACATTGTCCGCCCTGGCACTGCGCCTAAGTTTCTGAATCAAGGAATCGTCTGATGAAAATCTTGTTCATGTGCACCCACAACAGCTGCCGCAGCATTCTGTCCGAGGCGCTTTTCAACCACTTGGCGCCCGAGGGTCTAGAAGCCATCAGCTCGGGAAGCTTTCCCAGTGGCCGGGTGAATCAACGGGCACTGCAAACGCTGGAGGCGGCGGGCATCTCTACGGCGGGCTTGAGCAGCAAGGCTTCGGATGCTTTTGAGGGCTCGCCTCCCGACATCGTCATTACCGTCTGTGATCGCGCTGCTGGAGAAGCATGCCCGATCTTCTTCGGCCCAGCCCTGAAGGCGCATTGGGGGCTGGCCGACCCGTCTGAGGCTAGCGGGTCGGAAGCCGAGATCACCGCTGCATTTGAAACCACACTCGCCAAAATCCACGAGCGCGTGAGCGCATTTCTTGCGCTGCCACTGAAGACCATCAGCGCTGAACAGTTGAAAGCTGAACTGAACCGCATCGGTTCGCTTTGAAGATCAACCGAGGCGGCACCCAACCAGGCGCCGCCGTAGGAGCTTATATGCAAGACACATTGCCGAACGTCCATGCCGAACTGATCGACATTCCTTCGCTGGAGCAACTGTCGCCTCGTAATCCTTCGGAGCATAAGCCTCGCATTCTGCTGCTATACGGATCGACGCGAGAGCGCTCATTCAGCCGCCTGGTCACGCAAGAAGCGGCACGCCTGCTGAAGGAGTTTGGCGCCGAAACCAGGATTTTTGACCCTGCGGGTCTGCCGCTGCCTGATGACGCACCCGACACGCATCCCAAAGTCGTGGAACTGCGCGAGCTGATGCAATGGTCAGAGGGTCAGGTGTGGTGCTCTCCTGAGCGTCACGGCTCCATGAGTGCCGTGTTCAAAGCGCAGATCGACTGGGTTCCGCTGGCGCTGGGCGCTGTACGACCTACGCAAGGCAAAACCCTTGCTGTGATGCAGGTCTGCGGCGGCTCGCAGTCCTTCAACGTGGTCAATCAGTTGCGGGTACTTGGCCGCTGGATGCGGATGTTCACCATCCCGAACCAGTCTTCTGTGGCCAAGGCGTTCACCGAGTTCGATGAGGCCGGACGTATGAAGCCTTCTTCGTACTACGACCGCCTGGTGGACGTGATGGAAGAATTGATGAAGTTCACGCTGCTCTTGCGCGATCGTCAGGATTACCTGGTCGACCGTTATTCCGAGCGCAAGGAATCCGCCGAAGAGCTGTCCAGACGAGTCAACCAGCGTTCCATTTGATGCCTGTGTGGGGCAACGGTATGAGCGCACCACGATCTTTCACACGTTGAGGCCTTTGCGCCGGGAGGATGCTGGTGAGTCAGAATTCGAAACTTGATGTCGTGGTCATTGGTGGTGGCCAATCCGCGCTGACTGTCGCTTATTTTTTGAAGCGCACAGGCTTGTCTTACGTGCTGCTGGATGCCGAGCCGGGACCAGGAGGCGCCTGGCGGCATGGCTGGGATTCGCTGCGGCTCTTCTCGCCGTCGGCATGGAGTTCGATTGCAGGCTGGCCGATGCCGGCCCTGTCCGAGGGGACGCCCGGGCGGGACGACGTTGTCGAATACCTGACTCAGTACGAGCGCCGGTATGACTTCCCCATCATCCGCCCCACGCGGGTGACCCGTGTCGAGAAGATCGAAGGCGGCTTGCGTGTTATCTCAAAGGACAACCACTGGGACGCCAAAGCGGTTATCAGTGCAACAGGCACCTGGAGCTGCCCGTTCGTACCAGACTATCCCGGCCAGGCATTGTTTGCAGGCAGGCAGCTTCATTCCGCTCATTACGTCGGGCCGAACGAGTTTGCGGGTAAAACCGTCCTTGTCGTCGGTGGCGGCAACTCCGGCGCCCAGATTTACGCCGAGGTCTCCAAAGTGGCGCAGGCAACCTGGGTCACGCAACAGGCCCCAACGTTCCTACCTGATGAGGTGGATGGACGCGTCCTGTTCGAACGCGCTACTGCTCGACTGAAGGCGCAGCAGGATGGCGTGGAGCCTCAACAGCCCGTTGGAGGACTGGGCGACATTGTCATGGTGCCACCGGTCAAGGAGGCTCGCGAGCGCGGTGTGTTGAGCGCGGTACGGCCGTTCACGCGCTTTACTTCGACAGGGGTTGTGTGGTCATCGGGGATCGAGACAAAGGTGGACGCTGTCATCTGGTGCACGGGATTTGCTCCGGCGCTCGATCACCTGAACAACCTGAACATTGTAGGCCGGGATGGCAAAGTGATTGTGGACGAAAGCCGAAGCGTTGCGGTACCCGATCTGTGGCTGGTGGGTTACGGCGACTGGACGGGGCTCGCTTCTGCCACATTGATCGGCGTAACCCGCACCGCCCGGGATGTAGTCAGGCAAGTGCAAAGCTATCTCACTGGCGGAACCTGATTGCTCGCGCCGACAAATTCGCGCGAGCTTACTGTGATGCGACTTCAAGCTCGGGGAAGATGATTGGCTCCAGCGGTGGAGTCGCCTGGTTCAGGCCGAGTCGCCAGTAGCCGACATCGTGCCATTTTCCAAGCTTGAACCCTACCTCCGGGTACATGCCGATTTGGGTGAATCCTAGTGACTCATGCAGGCCCACGCTGCCTTCATTTGGTTGCGCGATCCCAGCGTAGGCTGAGTGAAATCCCTGCTTTTCGAGAATCGAAAGCAAGGTCCCGTAAAGTTCTCGGCCGACGCCCTGACGACGAACTGATTCTGCGATGTACACGGTCACATCAACGGCCCATCGGTAGGCCGGACGTGCGCGATGCTGACTTGCGTATGCATAGCCTTTGATCTCGCCCTGCTCTTCAGCCACCAGATAGGGATAAGTCTGAAGCGTCTTAGTTATCCTATGCGCAATTTCCGTAATGCTCGGCGGTGTTTCTTCGAAAGAGATCGCAGTATTCAGAACGATTGGGGCATAAATGCGCTGGATGGCATCTGCATCGGTTGCCGCCGCCGTACGGATATTCAAAGCCATGGAGGGTCGTCCTTGAGAGGAAGCCTGAACCTTAGCCTTTCCAAGCCACTTTTCAATATCAACGAATGCAATATCGGTATTCAGTGTCGGAATCTCGCCTTGAAGCCTGAAGGTCTGTAAAACCATCTCAGCGAGCAGAATCAGGCAAATCGCCGACAGTATCCGCTTAACGCCGACACCGCCCTGCCCCCTAATCTGAACCCATGCAGAACACACCACTGCAACGGGTTAACCAGAGACTGATCTGAACGACCCGGACCTCAATCGAAATTTGACCGGAGTCACCGCCATGAAAACTGTAAGCCAACTGATCGCCGTCGCCACCTTCGCCCTCAGCGCCAGCGCATTCGCCGTACCGAGCAATCAGGAAGATCGTTTCTTCACCCAGGTCAACGAACCACAGCAGACTGTTGCTGCCGATGGCTCGGAACGTACGCCGCAGGGCCAGGCTCTGGCTGAAAACGGCCGCAACCGCCTCGAGGAACAAGGCCTGGTTGAGGACGGTTATGACAAGACCCCACAAGGCCAGGCCATCGCTGCCGACGGCTCAGACCGCACCCCACTGGGTGAGGCCCTCGCCGCTGATGGATCGGACCGTACAGCGGGTCGTCGCGCAGCTTAAGCGCGTGTTGCCGAGACAGGAAAAGTCCTGCGGGTTTGAGACCTGCAGGACTTTTCCGTCTTTTGAGGCAAGACCTGGAAAACCCTATTGATAGGAACAGGCAATACTTCGATCCGATTCGGCATCGTCCGCCAGCGTTATCCGCCCTAGCATGGCCTCTCCAATTGCCTGCTGGAGTACAAATCCATGAAGACTCTTTTCATCACCGGTGTCAGCAGCGGCTTCGGCCAGGCGCTGGCCAAGGAAGCGCTCGCTCAAGGTCACAGGATTATCGGCACAGTGCGCAGTGAGTCCGCGCTGGCAGCTTTCGAAGCGCTGTCGCCCGAGCGCGCGCATGGGGTGCTGCTGGACGTTACCGAGTTCGATGCCATCGATGGGGTGGTTGCGGCTGTGGAGGATCGTCACGGCCCGGTGGACGTGCTGGTCAACAACGCCGGTTATGGCCATGAGGGGATTTTTGAAGAGTCATCGCTGCAGGAAATGCGCCGCCAGTTCGACGTCAACGTATTCGGCGCGGTGGCGGTGACCAGGGCTTTCGTCCCGTATTTCCGCCAGCGCCGCGCGGGGCATATTCTCAATATCACCTCCATGGGTGGCTACATCACCATGCCGGGGATCGCTTATTACTGCGGCAGCAAGTTCGCTCTGGAGGGCATCTCCGACACCTTGAGCAAGGAGCTTGCGCCCTTCAATATTTTTGTCACCGCTGTGGCGCCGGGGTCATTTCGCACCGACTGGGCAGGCCGCTCGATGCAACGCACGCCGCGTAGCATCAGTGACTACGACGCAAGCTTCGATCCGGTGCGCAAGGCCCGAGAGGACAAAAGCGGCCATCAGCTGGGCGATCCGCAGAAAGCTGCACGGGTCATGCTGACGATCATCGACAGTCCAAACCCGCCCGCTCATCTGCTGTTGGGTAGTGATGCGCTGGCGTTGGTGCGTGACAAGTTGCAGCAGACGGCGGAGAGTATTGAGCAATGGCAAGCGCTCAGTCGTTCGACGGATGGCTGAAAGATCAAAAGCACCCTCACCCCAGCCCTCTCCCGGAGGGAGAGGGCGCCGATCGCGGGTGGATTCAACCCCCGCGTTCGGCACGATATTACAGGTCGGCGTAGTACCAGAAAGCACCACGGTCAGTCCCCTCTCCCTCTGGGAGAGGGCTAGGGTGAGGGCTCTGTCTGACACCCCGCCAATCAGCCAGACAGGTTCAAACCCGCCTTTTCACAAGGAAACCCACAGCCCATGCCGAAACCGAAAGACCCCATCACAGCGCGCATGGTCCAGCTAATGAGCCAGCTCGCCCCGCTGGAAGGTTACAACCTGAGCCCGCTGGACGATGTGCGTTTCCTGCGTTCCAACCGACCGCTGACCCGCACGCCGGTGTTGTACGAGCCGGGCATCGTCATCCTTTGTCAGGGGCGTAAACGCGGCTATCTCGGCGATGAAGTCTACGTCTACGACGCTCAGCATTATCTGGTGGTGTCGGTGCCGGTACCCTTCACCATGGAAACCGACGCCAGCGAAGCCGAGCCAATGCTCGCGGTGTACGTGCGCCTGGATTTCGCTTTGGCTGGCGAGCTGATCCAGCAAGTGGACGAGCGGTGGGATTTCCCCACAGCGCAGCCGATGGGCATGTACGCCTCGCCTCTCGACGAACCGCTGCGCCGGTCAACCCTGCGTTTTCTTGAAGTGATGAGCGACGATGCCGACGCGCAAATCCTCGGCCCGGCGATGCTGCGCGAGCTCTACTACCGTATCCTCACCGGCGAACAAGGTGGCACCCTGCGCGCCGCCATCGCCCAACAAGGCCAGTTCGGCAAAGTGACCCGCGCCATCCACAAGATCCACAGCTGTTATCACCAACATCTCGACGTAGAGACCCTGGCCGAGGAAGCGCAGATGAGCGTGCCGAATTTTCACCTGCACTTTCGCAAGGTTACCGATTCCTCGCCGATGCAGTATCTGAAGTCGACGCGATTGCACCAGGCGCGATTGCTGATGCTGCGCAACGACCTGACTGCGGCAAAAACTGCGTTTCTGGTCGGTTACGAAAGCGCCTCGCAATTCAGCCGCGACTTCAAACGCCTCTTCGGCCGCACACCCCTGGCGGAAGTGGCGTGGATGAAACAGGCCTATGCGCTGCCGGCACCGACGACTGCTTCGCCGTTTGTGTCTTCGCACTGACTTCACCCGCGTCTTGAACAAACAGAAATCCACATTGAAGGGAAGAAAGTGAATCTGAGAGCTGAGATCGAAAACGCATTTGGACCCCAGGCATTCGCCCGTCCGCTTTTCTATTCCTGGCCGGGAGGATTGCGTTTCGAACTCTCCGAAACGGGCGGAATGATCGAGCAATTCCTCACGGCGGTGCGGAAATCCACAACCATCTGCGGCGATATTTTCCAGGGGGATGCATCGTTTGTCGCATGTCTGCGTATTCATTCCGGTCGCAATCGATTCGCCCATCGCAGCACTCTTCGCGCCCTTAAATCTGCTGGAATCGACACTCCATCAGCGCTGTGCATCTGGAGCGAAGAAATAGACAACGAGGAATGGTTCACCGAGGAAGAACCGGAATACTGGGTCAACGTCGCCTTCGAAGCGTCTGTGGCGAGCATTCAAGCATTACTCTGGTGCGCATTGGCCAAGGACTTCGGTGCTATCCAACCGCGTGCGAACTGTGCTGTCTACCTGTTCAATCTGCCCAAGCGAGTCATGGTCTTTCCCTATGACGACAGAGGTATGGACGTGGTTGGAGCCAACACCGAACTACTTTTGCAGCTTTATCAACGACATCATGCCTGGTTGCTCGACCATGACCGGGCAGCGATGGAAGCCACATTCGGCAGGCTTAAACGTTAGGTGAACGCTATCGTTGGTCAGTTCCGTGTACAGCACTTATCGCAGCAAATTCCACATCCGCATAGTGCTTGCCCCTTCCTGTGTTTCCTCGCCCAATCACACAGGTCAGCCACCTGCATCAGGATGGGATCATGAACACCACGGCCATTCCCGAAGGTTTCACTCCATTCACCCGCAGCAGTCCGTTGCTGGATCTGCTCGGCCCGATCTACGCCAGAGGCCACGGCCTGCAATTGGAACTGGGCTTGCTGACCGACTCCCACCACGCCAACGGCCGTGGCACTTTGCATGGCGGTGTATTGGCGACACTAGCGGACGTGGGCATGGGCTACGCCATGGCCTTCTCCAGCGATCCGCCGCAGCCGTTGATCACGGCGAGCATGACCCTGGATTATCTCGGTGCAGTGCAAATCAACGAGTGGCTCGAAGTGCGTCTTGAACACTCCAAAAAGGGCCGCCAACTGGCGTTTGCTGGCGTCAGTCTGCACGTCGGTGAGCGAACGGTTGCGCGCGCCAGTGCCGTGTTCGCGGTGCCGATGAATTGATCGACTGACTCGACTCATCGCCCCACCTGGACGGCAGGCCGGGATTTGCCGCCCCGCCCGCACGGTCATTACCTTCAAGGCATTGTGTTCGCCATCGTCACCCCATACGCAGCCAGAAGCATATCCGCCGCCCGCTCACCAATAACGACACACGGCGCCATCGTGTTGCCAACGGTAATGCGCGGCATGATCGAGGCATCTGCAACGCGCAGCCCATCGATCCCGTACACGCGCAATTGATGGTCAACCACCGACAGCGCATCGCGGCCCATTTTTGCCGTACACGACAGGTGCCAGTAGGTCATCGCCGAGTTGCGGATGAACTGTTCCATAGCGCGGTGTTCTCTCGGCCCGGGCACCACTTCGCGCTTGATCAGCCCATTGAAGGCCTGGCTGTTGCCGAGTGCGCGGCACAGTTCGATCGACGCATGGGCTGCGGCCATGTCCTCGGGCTCGCTCAGGGAGTTCGGCTCAATGATCGGTGCATCCAGCGGCCCAGCACCCGACAACCGCAAGCGTCCGCGACTGGCAGGTCTGGCCAGCCCGGCGAACATGGTCCAGCCATGCTCCGGCGGTTCGATGGCAACCTCTGGCGGAGACGGTACCGCGAATGCCAACTGGCACTGCAACAGGTCCGGGGCTTCCAGGCGGCTGTCGCTTTTCCAGTACAAGGTGGTTTCGCATCCGCTGCCAGCGACGGCCTGGGGTTGTCGGTATTCCCACGTGCAGCCGAAAGCCAGATGATCCTGCAAATTCTCGCCCACACCGGGTAGATGAACGACCGGTGCGATGCCGTGTTTTCGCAGTTCATCCGCCGGGCCGATGCCCGACTGCATGAGCACTTTCGGTGATTGCACCGCGCCCATGGACAGAACGACTTCAGCTGCGGCATGAAAGCGGCGCCGCTCGCCGGCGATCAACACTTCGACACCGACGGCCCGGGTGCCGTCCAGCAACACGCGGGTCACCAACGCCCCGGTCAGCACCGTCAGGTTCGGATAGTGCAAGCGCGGCCGGATGTAGGCGTCGTAAACCGATTCGCGCTTGCCCTGTTTGATGCGCAGGTCGGTGACAGCGATCCCTCCTGCGCCTTCCATCATCTCGCCATTGGGACTGTCGAATCGGGGGATGCCCAGATCGCCGGCCGCCTCCAGCGTTGCCAACGCAAGGGGTTGAGGTGTGGCCGGCTGCTCGACATGTACCGGCCCACCTGAACCACGCCGGGTGGCGTCCGGGCTGCCTTGCCAGTTTTCGATCCTGCGGTAGTAATCGAGCACCGATGCGTAGCCCCAGGCCGGGTCGCCAGACTCGGCAGCAAAATGCTCCCAATCGGCGCGATGGCCGCGCGACCAGACCATCACGTTGATGCTCGAACCTCCGCCGAGCCCCTTGCCCATGCTCAACGGGAGCCGTCGACCGTTCAAGCGTGGATCGGCTTGGCCCTCGAATGCCCAGTCGCGCGCAGAGCCGAGGTTCAGCGGCCATTGCGCTGGTTCTGTCACCTCGGGGCCAGAATAGTCTTCGCCGGCCTCAATCAGCAGAACCCGTGCGCCTGATTCGTCGGCAAGCCGCGCAGCGACCACGCAGCCCGACGTGCCGGCACCACAGACAATGAAGTCATAGTCGTGATCGCTTCGAGGGTCCATACGCCCGCTCCCCTTCGATGGCGCGATCACTGTTCAGCAACGCTGTGCACGGCCTTGAGAATCACTGCGGCGACCTCGGCCGGCTGCGACTGCTGCGGGACATGGCTGGCGTGCACCTCTGCAAGGCTCGCACCGATACGCTTGGCGGCAGAACGCTGGACGTCGGGATGAATCATCCGGTCTTCGGTAGCGAGCAGGTACCAGGACGGCTTGGTTTTCCAGGACGAAACGGTGGTTTTATCTTCGAAAGCCGAGGCCTTGATCGGCCCTTGCGTGGCGGTCATGACGGCGGTCTGCGCGGCCGGCAGATCCTGAGCGAAGTCCTTGGCCATGCCTTCAGCGGTGAGATAGAGGAAGCCGTTACCGTCGGCCTTGATCTGACTGATGCCCGGCGGCGTCGGCGCACCTTTGCCCTGTTCGCCACTGGTTTGCCCGGCGTCTGGCGCGAAGGCGGCGACATACACCAGCGCGCTGACTTTCTGGTCGTTACCGGCTTCGGTAATCACCGTGCCGCCCCACGAGTGACCGACCAGCACCACCTTGCCCTGCTGGTTGTTCAGCGCGCGGCGCGTGGCGGCAACGTCATCGGCCAGCGAGGTGAGCGGATTTTGCACAACGGTAACGGCCACGCCTTGGGCTTGCAGCAGTGGCACCACTTTGGCCCAGTCGGAACCGTCGGCGAAGGCGCCGTGTACGATTACCACCGAAGGCGTTGTATCCTGCGCATGGCTGGCGCCGGCCATGAAGGTACTGGCCAGGGCAAAGGCGACGGTGGCGAATTTCGATTTGATTGTTTTCATTGGATGAGCTCCTGTTCGGGAGTTCAGAGTGTGCTGGCCGGACTGCGATGTGGGCATCGGTCAATTATCCGACCCCGGGGCATTTTTCATGGATAGTGGCTTGCAACTGGACATCTCACTGGACGGCGCACTGGCAACCATCGCCCAGGTCGGCGACCTCAGCATGGGGCAACCGCTCGGTCACTCCCGGCGCGTTGCCGCTTTGGCGCGGATGCTCGCGCAGGCATGCCACGGCGCCGGTGAGCATTTGCAGGTTGCAGAGCAGATTGCCTTGCTGCGCTGGTCTGGGTGCACGGCCAACGCCGAAGGCTTTGCCGACCTGCTGGGCGACGACGTCGATGGTCGCCGCGCAATGCTCGATCTGACCCTGGGCAGTGAGCAGATGAACGCGGTGCATCAGGCAACCCCGCTGGCCGTGGTGCACTGTGAAGTGTCCGGTGCAATCGCCAAAACCCTCCAGCTCGGAACCGCCGTCGAAGCGGGCCTGTGTCGGGTGTTCGAAACCTACGACGGCACTGGCCGACCGCTCGGCGTGGCGCATGAACATATCCCGGAAGTCGCCTATCAGGTGGTCATGGCCGGTGATCTGGACATTCTCACCCGCGCCCATGGCCTGGACGCGGCGCTGCGCTGGATCAGCGAGCAGTCGGATCGGCGCTATCCCGCATCGCTGGTGTCGTTGCTGGTGGCCAATGCCAAGGCCTGGCTGGCTGATCTGGAAACGCTTTGCACAAAAGTTGAAGCCGCGCCTGAGCAGCGTCATGTCTCACTGACTTTGGTCGGAGACGTCATTGACTTGAAGCTGCCTTGGCTAGCCGGGCATTCGCGTCAGGTCGCCCATGTCGCCGTGGAAGCTGCGCGCCTGTGGGGGCTGGGTGAGCCGACGCTGACAGACATTGGCAAGTCCGCGCTGATTTACGGTCTCGGCCGCGCAGCCGTTTCCAATCATCTTTGGAATAGCCCAGGGCCGCTGCCCTACGGTGCGGCAGAGCGAGTGCGCCTGGTGCCTTACTGGACGCAACAGGCGCTCCGACCGGTAGCGGAATTGGCCGCGCCCGCCGAGATAGCCACCCACGCTTATGAACGGCTCGATGGCAGCGGCTATTTTCGCGGCGTGGCGGGTGATGCACTGAATGCCGAACATCGGCTGTTCGCCACCTCGGTCGCCTGGGTAGCGTTGAGGCAAGCCCGGCCATGGCGAACAGCCCACGACGAAGCCGCAGCAGCCACGCTACTCAGACAGGATGCTGGCCGTGGCCTGTTCGACAACGATGTCTGCGAAGCGGTCATCGCCGCCGCCAGTGGCGAGCGCCGCCTGCGGCAACCCAAGCCTTCGCTGCTGACAGCCCGTGAGTGCCGCATTCTTCTGGAGATCAGCCGTGGCGCCAGCAACAAACAAGTCGCGCAACTGTTGGCTATCAGTCCGAGCACGGTACGCACGCACATGGAAAGCATCTTTCGCAAATTGCAATGCTCGACCCGTGCAGCCGCCACTCTGAAGGGGCTGACGATGGGCTTGATCGCCTGAATACCGTGCCGGGGTCAAGCCTGACTGGCGCGCGCCAACTCAATGAATGCCCTGGCGGCCGCAGAGGGATTGCGGCGGTTCGGGTAGTACAGGCACAACCTGTCTCGGGGCGGCGTCCAGTCCTTGAGTACCTGTACGAACTCGCCGGTGCGGATTTCGTCACGAACGTCCTGCTCCATGAAAAAGCCCAGCCCCATGCCCGCCTGCACCGCGACCTTGACCACGCTCGATTCATCCAGCGTAAGCGGACCGTTCACATCAAGACGGGTAACTTCTCCGTCCCGCTCGAAATACCAGGGGAAAATCGCCCCGTTCGGTAGTCGCACACGGATACATTGATGCCCGAGCAGCTCGGACGGCGTGCGCGGTTTGCCATGTTGTGCAAAATACCCCGGCGAACCGACCACCGCGTAACGTTGCGGCGGGCCGACAGGCACCACAATCACATCGTTGGGCACCAGGCCTGCCGAGCGCACGCCGAAATCGAAGCCGTCAGCCACGATATCCACCAGCCGGCCTTCGGTCACAAGGTCAATGTGGACTTTCGGATGCTGCTGCAAAAACTCGATCACCAGTGGCAGCAGCGCCGAACGCGCAGCGCTGGCGAAGGCGTTGATGCGCAACGTGCCCGAGGGTCCGGCGTTTTGCGAGCGCACTGCATCGAGTGCCGCACGCAAATCCTGCAAGGCTGGCCCCACCTGTTCGAGAAACACTCTCCCCGCTTCGGTGATGGCGACGCTACGGGTCGTGCGGTTGAACAGTCGCGATTCGAGGCGCGCTTCCAGTTGCGCAATGGTGTTGCTCAGCGCGGTGGTGGAGACGTCGAGATCAATGGCGGCCTGGCGAAACGACCCCCTTCGCGCCACGGCTATGACAGCGTCCAGTTCATTGAGGGCCAAGCGATCCTGAACCATGGATTGTCCTTATTTTCGGGATAGGTCATTAAGGTTTGTCCCAGTTGAACAAACTATCTGCGGCCCAGCAAGATGACTCCAGTTAATCAATCAGGAGTCAGCCAATGAACCTTCAACTTCCCGCCTTCGTGCAGACGTATGTCACGGTTAACAATGCGAACAAAATCTACGACGCGATCCATCAGTTCCGAGCGCTGGAGATCTCGCCATGCTGAATTCAGGATTGACTGGCAAACGGGTGCTCGTCACTGGCGGCACCAAGGGAATCGGCAAAGCAGTGGTCGAGTGGTTCCTCGCCGAGGAGGCAAAGGTCATCACTTCGGCTCGGCAAGTGGACGTCGAAATGCCGGGCGCACTGCTGGTTGCGGCTGATCTTTCGACACGGGAAGGTTGTGATGCACTCATCGCTGCGGTCGAACAGCAACTGGGCGGCGTCGACATAGTGATCCATGTCCTGGGTGGCTCGTCGGCCCCCGGTGGTGGTTTTGCAGCGCTGGACGAGGAGCAGTGGCAACGCGAGCTCAACCTGAATCTGCTGCCGGCGGTGCGCCTTGATCGCGCCCTGCTGCCGGACATGCTCGAGCGTCGTAATGGCGTGGTGATCCATGTCACATCCATCCAGAGTCGGCTGCCACTGCCGGAATCAACGACGGCGTACGCGGCGGCCAAGGCTGCGCTGTCAACCTACAGCAAAAGCCTGTCGAAAGAAGTGTCACCCAAGGGGGTTCGCGTCGTGCGGGTATCGCCGGGCTGGGTTGAAACCGAAGCGTCGGTGGCATTCGCCGAGCGACTCGCGCAGGAGGCAGGCACTGACTATCAGGGTGGCAAGGACATCATCATGCAAGCCTTGGGCGGTATCCCGCTCGGCCGCCCATCGACGCCAGCTGAAGTGGCTGAGCTGATCGGGTTTGTGGCGTCGCCGCGAGCGGCTTCGATCACAGGAAGTGAATTTGTTATCGACGGCGGGACCATCCCGACAATCTAGCCGCCAGCCTGCGGGTCAAGGATGACTCGCTGAATCCGACCGGCACGCTTACATCCGATGCTGCTCCAGCAAAAAATCCACAAACAAGCGCACCCGCACCGGCATCGCCGCGCCGCCGACGAACACCGCATGAATCGGTTCCTCATCGCCCGGGTTAAAAGCTTGGAGCAGCGGGATCAGCGTGCCGCGCTGCAAGTCTTCCCTGACGGTGAACTCGCCAATCCGTGCAACGCCTGCGCCGAGTCTGGCGAACTGGGCCAGTGCTTCGCCGCTGCTGCATTCGATGTTGCCGCTGACTTTCAGCGAGAACTCCTTGCCGTCGCGGATGAACGGCCAGTTGGCTTCGGCGCGGCGGAAGTTGAAGCGCAGGCAGTTGTGCTTGAGCAGGTCTTCCGGTTCGAGAGGTGTGCCGTGACGTTTCAGATAGTCGGACGATGCGACCACGACTTGGCCGGTGTGGCCGAGTCGGCGTGCGGTCAACGGGCTGTCGGGCAGATGGCCGAAGCGGATCGCGACGTCCGCCTGGCCGGCGAGGATGTCGACGACTTCGTCGCCGAGGCTGAGGTCGACGACGATGTTCGGGTAACGGGCGGTGAAGGCTGCGACCAGCGGCACAATGGTCAGCCGTCCATGGCCAAGGGCGGCACTGACACGCAAGCGGCCCTTGGGTACGCCTTGATCGGTGATGGCCCCTTCGACCTCGTCCATGTCGGCGAGAATCCGCCGGGCACCGCGCAGGAAGGCCTCGCCCTCGGCGGTAAACGTCAGCGCGCGGGTCGTGCGCAGCAACAGACGAGTGCCGAGTCGCTGTTCGGCGCGGGCGATGATCCGACTGACCGCCGAAGGCGTCAGCCCCAACGCGCGCGCAGCCGCTGAGAGGCTGCCCTCCTGCGCCACGGTGACGAACACGCTCATTTCCCCTGATCTGCCGTTGAAGTCCATTCGTGCCTCTTACGCAAAGGTGATTGCCAAAATCGCCATCTACCGCCTGAAAACGATGGATCGTAGCATTGGCGGCATAGATGAGGAGACTTTCCATGCGTATCAATCCACCACTTGTTGCACTCGCCGTCGGCGCCTTTGGCATCGGCGTCACCGAGTTCGCGCCGATGGGCATGTTGCCCGGCATCGCCGCCGATCTCGGCGTTTCCA
The DNA here is from genome assembly GCF_040310465.1 of Pseudomonas sp. H26/SER47-MNA-CIBAN-0231. Lineage (NCBI taxonomy): Bacteria > Pseudomonadati > Pseudomonadota > Gammaproteobacteria > Pseudomonadales > Pseudomonadaceae > Pseudomonas > Pseudomonas sp. H26/SER47-MNA-CIBAN-0231. The sequence continues at coordinate 125,674 of NZ_JBEOPW010000014.1, forward strand.
TTCCAGCTGCGGGGTTGTTGGTCAGTGCCTACGCCTTGGGCGTTCTGCTCGGCGCGCCGCTGATGACTCTGACCACTGGCAAGATCCCCCGGCGCTATCTGCTGATCGGGCTGATGGCGATTTTCACCCTGGGTAACCTGATGTCGGCGCTGGCTACCGACTACTACAGCCTGATGGTCGCCAGGGTGATCACCTCGCTCAATCACGGCGCATTCTTTGGGGTCGGCTCCGTGGTCGCCGCCAGCGTGGTCGCGCCGGAAAAACGCGCCGGCGCCGTGGCGGCAATGTTCATGGGCCTGACGTTGGCGACTATCGGCGGTGTGCCGCTGGCAGCCTGGTTTGGTGAACTGTTTGGCTGGCGCACCGCGTTCTGGGGCATTACCGGCCTCGGCGTGCTGACCATGATCGCCTTGTGGTTCGCCCTGCCCAATCTGAAAGCAGAGCAAGGCGCGGGTGCGCTGGCGGAAATACGGGTATTGGGCCGAGGTCCGGTACTGGCCGCGCTGGCCCTGACCGTGGTTGGCTCAAGTGCGATGTTCACGGTGTTCACTTACATCGCGCCGATCCTCAGCAGCGAGACCCACGCCTCCGCCGCGTTCATCACCGCCATGCTGGTGTTGTTCGGAATCGGTTTGACCCTGGGCAATATGTGGGGTGGCAAGGCTGCCGACCGTTCGATCGACCGCACCCTGATCGTGTCGCTGAGCGCATTGATTGTGGTTTTGCTCGCATTCACTGTGCTGATGCGCTGGCCGCTGCCGGCCGCGGTGGCCATTCTGATCTGGGGTATCGCCAGCTTCGCTCTGGTGCCGCCGCTGCAGATGCGCGTGATGGAAGCCGCCAAGGACGCGCCGAATCTCGCTTCGGCGGTGAACATCGGCGCGTTCAATTTCGGCAACGCGATCGGCGCGGCGCTGGGTGGCGCGGTGATCAATGCCGGGCTGGGTTATCCGGCGATTTCCCTGGCCGGCGCGGCGATGGCTGGTCTGGGCCTGCTGATGGTGCTGACGTTCGCCTGGCGCTCCAGAGCCAGTGCCGCTGCGCTGGCGTAAGTCTTCGCAGCGCTATGCGCCGCCCTGCTGATACTCGCGGGGCGTGCAGCCGAACTCGCGACGGAACACCGTGTGCAGATATTGCGCAGACTTGAAGCCGCAGGCCTGGGCAATATCGGCAATCGCCGCATCGGTGTTCTTCAAACCGCTGGTAGCCGCCGCCAGTTTGAAACGCAGAATCTCATCATGCACGCTGCAACCGCGCTCAGCGCGGAAATGCGCTTCCAGCGATGAGCGCGACACGCCGACATAGGCCGCCACTTGCGCGGTCTTGATGCCTTGGCAGGCATATTGGCGGATGAACAGCAGCGCTTGCATGACGTAGGGATTGCCCAGCGGTTGATGCAAGCTCGATACCTGCACATTGACCGCATCAGGCGGAATCAGAATCTGCGTGCCGGTGGACGGCATGCCGTGGAGCATCTGGTGCAGCAATTGCGCGGCGGTGCGGCCCATGGTTTCGGTGCCCTGAATCACCGAACTCAGCGGTACACGCGTCAGGCTGCGGGTCAGCGGGTCGTTGTCGATGCCGATCAGCGCGACCTGCTCCGGCACGGCGATGCCGGCGGTCAGGCAGGCTTGCAGCAACTGCCGGGCACGGGCGTCGCTGACGGCGATAATGCCGATCGGTTTGGGCAGGCTGTGCAGCCAGGCGATCAGTTGCTCGACGGCGCTGTCCCACAGCGGCGCGCTGGTGCCCATGCCGCGATAGATCTCGGCGTGCAGGCCGTCGCGCTGCATCAGTTTGCGAAAGGCTTTTTCCCGCTCCTGCGCCCAGCGATTGGCCTGCGCTTCCGGCAGGCTGAAACAGGCAAAGCGCTGCAACCCCGCCTCGACCAGATGCGAGTAAGCCAGGGTGATCAATGCGTTGTTGTCAGTGGCAACGTAGGGAATCGCTTTTGGATAAGCGCGTGCATCCTCGTAGGAACCGCCCACCGCCACCACCGGCAAATGAATGTCGGCCAGCGCCTCGCCAATCAGCGGATCGTCGAAGTCGGCAATGATCCCGTCGCCCTGCCAGCGCTCGATGCCTTTCAAGCGGCAGAGAAAATCCTCTTCCAGAAACAGGTCCCAGGAAGCGCGGGTGCTGCTCAGGTAGTTGCCAATGCCGCTGATGATGCCACGGTCGTAGATCTTGCTGCCGTTGAACAACAGGGCGATGCGGTGCACGGGCGGTAGGCTTTTCATTGTTTTTAGGCTGTTCCGGGTCGCTTCGTCGCGGCGACGATGGACACAGACTAGGCCTGCGAGCGCTGAAGCTCAATACGCAAAATCGCACTCGCAGTTGAGGCTTTTCATAATCAGCGGGCACGGGGGCGTTGCTAGTATCGAGACACCGCCAAGAACAACAAGGACAAGGTCCATGCAGTACTTCCCCAATATCGAGCCGGTTCGCTACGAAGGCCCGAACAGTGATTCGCCCCTCGCATTCCGTCACTACGACGCCGACAAACTGATCCTCGGCAAACCCATGCGCGAACACCTGCGCATGGCCGCCTGCTACTGGCACACCTTTGTCTGGCCGGGCTCCGACGTGTTCGGTGCCGGCACCTTCAAACGCCCCTGGCAACGCAGTGGCGAACCGATGGAACTGGCCATCGGCAAGGCTCAAGCCGCATTCGAGTTCTTCAGCAAACTGGGCATCGATTACTACTGCTTTCACGACACGGACGTCGCCCCCGAAGGCAATTCGCTGAAGGAGTACCGCGAACACTTCGCACAAATGGTCGATCGCCTCGAACAGCACCAGGAACAAAGCGGCATCAAGCTGCTCTGGGGCACCGCCAACTGCTTCAGCAATCCGCGTTTTGCCGCCGGCGCTGCGAGCAATCCCGATCCGGAAGTGTTCGCCTGCGCCGCCGCGCAAGTGTTCAGCGCAATGAACGCAACCCATCGGCTCAAGGGCTCCAACTACGTGCTATGGGGCGGTCGCGAAGGCTACGAAACCCTGCTCAATACCGACCTGAAACGTGAGCGCGAACAACTCGGGCGCTTCATGCGCATGGTGGTCGAGCACAAGCACAAGATCGGTTTCACCGGTGACCTGCTGATCGAACCCAAGCCGCAGGAGCCGACCAAGCACCAGTACGATTACGACAGCGCTACGGTATTCGGCTTCCTCCAGCAGTACGGCCTGGAGAAGGAAATCAAGGTCAACATCGAGGCCAACCACGCGACCCTGGCCGGCCATAGCTTTCATCACGAAATCGCCACCGCCGCCTCGCTGGGAATTTTCGGCAGCATCGACGCCAACCGTGGCGATCCGCAGAACGGCTGGGACACCGACCAGTTCCCCAACAGCGTCGAAGAAATGACCCTGGCGACCTATGAAATCCTCAAGGCCGGCGGTTTCAAGAATGGCGGTTTCAACTTCGACTCCAAGGTGCGCCGGCAGAGCCTCGACGAGATCGACCTGTTCCACGGCCACGTCGGCGCCATGGATGTTCTTGCCCTGTCGCTGGAACGCGCCGCCGCGATGGTTGAGAACGATCAACTGCAAGTGCTCAAGGATCAACGCTACGCCGGCTGGCGTCAGCCGTTCGGGCAAGCGGTGATGGCGGGCGACTTCAATCTCGAGTCGCTGGCCGAGCACGCGTTTACCAACGAGCTGAACCCGCAAGCCGTCAGTGGCCGTCAGGAAATGCTCGAAAACATCGTCAACCGCTATCTCTATCGCTGATCGCCGAGACCCTCTGCCGACGCAACGACGCTGTGACAATTGCACGACAATTCTGTGCCTGCTGCGTCGGCAGATTCTCTACAGTTCTACCAGCCCGATTCATCGTCAGGCCGTGTCTTTCCAACAAAAATAAAAGGACGCACCACCATGAAGAACTTGAAACGTACGCTGTTGGCCAGTGCCCTGGCGTTGTTGGCCCTGCCGGTAATGGCCGACGCCACCCACCCGAAAATCGGTTTCTCCATTGACGATCTGCGTCTGGAACGCTGGTCGCGCGACCGCGATTACTTCGTCGCGGCGGCGGAAAAAATGGACGCCAAAGTCTTCGTGCAATCGGCGGACGCCAACGAGCAGAAGCAGATTTCCCAGATCGAAAACCTCATCTCTCGCGGCGTCGACGTGATCGTCATCGTGCCGTTCAACGCGACAGTGCTGACCAACGCCGTGGCCGAGGCGAAGAAAGCCGGGATCAAAGTGGTGTCTTACGACCGGCTGATTCTCAACGCCGATGTCGACGCCTATATCTCCTTCGATAACGAAAAGGTCGGCGAAATGCAGGCCGGCGGCGTGCTGAAAGCGGCGCCCAAGGGTAATTACTTCTTGCTGGGTGGCGCGCCCACCGACAACAACGCCAAGATCCTCCGTGAAGGCCAGATGAAGGTGCTGCAACCGGCCATCGACAAGGGCGACATCAAGATCGTTGGCCAGCAGTGGGTCAAGGAATGGAACCCGACCGAAGCGCTGAGCATCGTCGAAAACGCCCTGACCCGTAACAACAACAAAATCGACGGCATCGTCGCCTCCAACGACGCCACCGCAGGCGGCGCCATCCAGGCATTGGCCGCGCAGCAACTGGCCGGCAAGGTGCCGATTTCCGGTCAGGACGCCGACCTCGCAGCGGTCAAACGCGTGATCGCCGGCACGCAAACCATGACCGTGTACAAACCGCTGAAACTCATCGCCTCGGAAGCGGCCAAGCTCTCGGTGCAACTGGCACGCAACGAGAAACCCGCCTACACCTCGCAGTACGACAACGGCAGCAAAAAGGTCGACACCATCTTGCTCACGCCAACGCCGTTGACCAAGGACAACATCGACTTGCTCGAGCAGGACGGCTTCTACACCAAGGCGCAGATTGCCGGGAAATAACCAGAGCCCAAATCTCTGGTTATGCAAAGAACCCTGTGGGAGCGAGCTTGCTCGCGAAGGCGGTGTATCAGTCAGCGATGCATTGCTTGAACTGACGCTTTCGCGAGCAAGCTCGCTCCCACAAGGGCTCTTTGGTGTTCATGTCCCTGGTATACGAGCCTTTTCCATGTCCGACTATCTGCTGCAAATGAACGGCATCGTCAAAACCTTCGGCGGTGTCAAAGCGCTCAACGGCATCGACATCAAGGTCCGGCCCGGTGAATGCGTGGGCCTGTGCGGCGAGAATGGCGCCGGCAAGTCGACGCTGATGAAGATCCTTTCGGCGGTCTATCCCCATGGCACCTGGGACGGTGAAATCCTCTGGGACGGGCAACCGCTCCGGGCGCAATCGATCAGCGAAACCGAGGCCGCCGGCATCGTCATCATCCATCAGGAACTGACCCTGGTTCCGGATCTGTCGGTGGCGGAAAACATCTTCATGGGCCATGAGCTGACGCTGCCCGGCGGGCGCATGAACTACCCGGCGATGATCCACCGCGCCGAAGCCTTGATGCGTGAATTGAAAGTGCCGGACATGAACGTGTCGCTGCCGGTTTCGCAGTACGGCGGCGGTTATCAGCAACTGGTGGAAATCGCCAAGGCCCTGAACAAACAGGCGCGTCTGCTGATTCTCGACGAACCCTCCTCGGCCCTGAGCCGCTCGGAAATCGAAGTGCTGCTCGACATCATCCGCGACCTCAAAGCCAAGGGCGTCGCCTGCGTCTACATCTCGCACAAACTCGATGAAGTCGCCGCCGTGTGCGACACCATTTCGGTGATCCGCGACGGCAAACACATCGCCACCACCGCCATGGCCGACATGGACATTCCACAGATCATCACGCAGATGGTCGGCCGCGAAATGAGCAACCTTTATCCCAGCGAGCCGCACGAGATTGGCGAGGTGATTTTCGAAGCGCGCCACATTACTTGCTACGACGTCGACAACCCCAAGCGCAAAAGGGTCGACGACATCTCCTTCAGCCTCAAGCGCGGCGAGATACTTGGCATTGCCGGGCTGGTCGGGGCCGGCCGCACCGAGCTGGTCACCGCACTGTTCGGCGCTTACCCCGGCCGCCACGAGGGCGAAGTCTGGCTGGACGGCCAGCCAATCGACACGCGCACGCCGCTGAAAGCGATCCGCGCCGGCCTGTGCCTGGTGCCCGAAGACCGCAAGCGCCAAGGCATCATTCCGGATCTCGGTATCGGTCAGAACATCACCCTCGCCGTGCTCGAGAGCTATTCGAAAATGACCCGCATCGATGCCGAAGCCGAACTGGGCTGCATCGACCGGGAAATCTCCCGTCTGCATCTGAAGACCGCAAGTCCGTCCCTGCCGATCACCAGCCTGTCTGGCGGCAATCAGCAGAAAGCCGTGCTGGCGAAAATGCTGCTGGCGAAACCGCGCGTACTGATTCTCGACGAGCCGACCCGAGGCGTGGATGTCGGCGCCAAGTACGAGATCTACAAGTTGATGGGCGCGCTGGCCGCCGAAGGGGTGTCGATCATCATGGTTTCGTCGGAACTGGCCGAAGTACTCGGCGTCTCCGACCGCGTATTGGTGATCGGCGAAGGCCAGTTGCGCGGCGACTTCGTCAACCATGAGCTGACCCAGGAACAGGTACTCGCCGCCGCCCTCAGCCAGCCCGGCAGCCATAACAATAATGATCGGAAAACCGCGTAAATGAATCAGGTCAAACAACTGTTCACCCGCTACAAGATGCTCGCGCTGGTATTTGCCGTGGTGCTGATCTGGCTGTTCTTCAGCTGGCAGACCGAGGGCGGCTTCCTCACCCCGCGCAACCTCTCCAACCTGCTGCGGCAGATGTCGATCACCGGAATCCTCGCCTGCGGCATGGTGCTGGTGATCATCAGCGGCGAGATCGATTTGTCGGTGGGCTCATTGCTCGGCCTGCTCGGTGGCCTCGCGGCGATACTCGACGTGGTCTACCACATTCCGCTGCTGGCGAATCTCAGTCTGGTCGCCCTGTGCGGCCTGATGATCGGCCTCGCCAACGGCTACATGGCGGCGTACTTGCGCATACCGTCCTTTATCGTCGGCCTGGGCGGCATGTTGGCGTTTCGCGGCATTTTGCTGGGGATCACCGGCGGCACCACCATCGCCCCGGTTTCGCCGGAACTGGTCTACGTCGGCCAGGGTTATCTGCCCCACGCGATCGGCACTGGTTTGGGGATTGTGCTGTTCGTGCTGACGATTTTTCTGACCTGGAGACAGCGCCGCAACCGCGCCCTGCATGGCCTGGCGGCGCATTCGCTGGTGCGTGATGTTGTGCGCGTGCTGGTGATCGGCGCGGTGCTGGCCGGTTTCGTCCAGACCCTCAACAGCTATGACGGCATTCCCGTGCCGGTGCTGCTGTTGCTGATTCTGCTCGGTGTGTTCAGCTACGTCACCAGCCAGACCGTGTTCGGCCGCCGGGTCTATTCGGTCGGCAGCAACATGGAAGCCACGCGCCTGTCCGGCATCAATGTGCAAGCGGTCAAGCTGTGGATCTTCGGCATCATGGGCGTGATGTGCGCCCTCGCCGGCGTGGTCAACACCGCACGCCTCGCCGCCGGCTCACCGTCCGCCGGCAGCATGGGCGAACTCGACGCCATCGCCGCCTGCTTCATCGGCGGCACCTCCATGCGCGGCGGCTCCGGCACCGTCTACGGCGCCCTCCTCGGCGCGCTGGTGATCACCAGCCTCGATAACGGCATGTCCATGCTCGACGTGGATAGCTACTGGCAGATGATCGTCAAGGGCAGCATTCTGGTGTTGGCGGTCTGGGTGGATGTGAGTACGCGCACGGCGCGGCGTTGATCGCGGCAAACCTGGAGGGATCTGCTTCAAAAGGGAGCAAGAACGCAAGCCGCTGCTACGCTACGTAACACAATATTATGGAATACCAGATACCAAAAAACGCTGTTTCAAACGCTTGGTCCGCTCTGGCTCAATGGCTTCGAAGGCCTTGCACAGCTTGGCCCGTATCTTGCTCCTCCAGTGCATATCGCGCTCAAGGTCTATGGCCATGCCTGTATCCTCCGCACAATTCGGCGACGCTCACACCCGCTCTTCAAGCGCGGCGTGTGCGTTGCCGTGTGCAGCCATGGCGCGTTATCTCCGTCGATTCCGCTCTTCGTCCTCCATCGTGCTGCCGCGGCTGCCATCCTGCGTGAGCGCGAAGCAAAACGGTTTCTGGCAGATAGTCAGGTAACACCTCCCCACGAGAGTCTCTCTCGATCTCTCGCAGTTTCCGCCTTGGCGAATCGCTGCGCACCGTCATTACCGAGTTTCCAGGTGAGTCCCTCCGGCTCGCCCGGCGCTCTGCATCCGGAACAAACCTGATGAACCAAGACACCGCCTTGCTTGTGATCGATATGCAAAAGGAAGATGGCTTCCCGCTCGAACGCTTCGATCAAGTGGTCGATAACGCCGCGTCCCTGATCGATCGCGCTCGCCAGTTGCATATCCCGATTTTCTATACCCGCCATGTCAACGACGCTCCGGGCCGCGATCTGGCGCTGGGCGAACCGGTAGACGACCAAGGCAGGCCAACGACTTACCGCACCGGCACATCAGCGATCGAGATCATTGACGCCCTGGCGCCTCGAGACGCTGACGTCGTCATCGATAAACGCCGCTACAGCGCCTTCCACGGCACCCGTTTGGCTCAGATGCTCAACCGCCGAGGCATCAAGCACCTGGTGGTCATCGGCGTGCTGACGGATGTGTGTGTCATGAGCAGTCTGTTCGACGCCTATCAGCACGACTTCCAGATCAGCCTTGTCGCTGACGCCTGTAGTGCGACTACAGAGGGAGCGCATTACTCGGCACTGTTCATCCTTTCCAACTGGCTGTACGGGCTGGAGCTCTTCACCACCGAGCAATTGTCGAGACGCTGGAACAACGAGCCGGCAACATCGCTTCGAACCGCAGAACCCGATCACCTCGCCTTCCAGCCAGATGAATTCCCACAAGTCGTAGCGCGCTTTCAACGCCGCCTCGTCGACGCCTGCTGAACGGAGAACAGACATGAAAGTTGAAAAACGCAGCATCGACTTTATCCCAGAGAGCGAGCGTCACGGTCGGCCACGTTCCCTGTTCTTCGTCTGGTTTGGTGCCAACGCCAACATCACCACGGTAGCGGCTGGAGTGTTGCCCATCAGCCTGGGACTCAATCTTTTCTGGAGTGCGCTATCGATTCTTATCGGTTCGCTGATTGGTGCAATCTTCATGGCTTCGCACTCCGCGCAGGGGCCGAGACTGGGTATTCCGCAGATGATCCAGAGCCGGGCACAATTCGGGGTTTTCGGCGCCATCGTCCCGCTGCTGTTCGTCATGCTTATTTACTTGGGCTTTTTCGTCAGCAACACGCTGTTGGCTGCTCAGGCGGTGAGCGACCTGAGCCCGTTGAGCACCGCTGGCAACATCGCTCTGCTGGGCGCGGCATGCTTCCTGGTCGCGCTGTTCGGCTACCAATTGATTCATCGCGTGCAGAAGCTGCTTTCGCTGATTTCGATTGCGGTGTTCGGCATCGCCACCCTGCTCGCCCTCGCGCTGCCGATAGAGACCGGCCAATGGACCGCGCAGGGTTTCAATCTGGTCAGCTTCCTCGCCTCCGTCAGCATCGCGGTCACTTGGCAATTGTCCTACGCACCTTACGTGGCGGACTACTCTCGCTATTTGCCGAGCGCCACATCCACCCGCCAAGTGTTCTGGTACAGCTATGCCGGTACCGTGATCGGTGGAAGCTGGATGATGTTGTTAGGCGCCGTACTGGCCAAGGGCATGGTGGGGTTCTCCGATAACGTCGGGCTGCATCTGATAGGCCTGCTCGGAGGAGGCACCCTGCTGATGGTGGCATTCGTGCTTTACGGCCAGATCGCCATCAACGTGTTCAACCTGTATGGCGCTTTCATGTCGACGGTCACGATGATCGAGCCTTTCTCTGCGCTCAAAATCACCCCGTCTGTACGTGCGGGATTCCTGCTGATCATCTGCACGACCGCTACCGGTTTATGCACTCTGGCGCAGGACGACTTTCTACAGTTCTTCCTGAATTTCATCTTTTTCATGAGCTACTTTCTGATCCCCTGGACGGCGATCAATCTTGTCGATTACTACGCGCTGCGCAAAGGCGTTTACCGGATTGCCGACATCTTCGATCCGGCAGGCATCTACGGTCGGGTGAACTGGACAGCAATCGCAGTATTCCTTTGCACCATTGCTCTGGAAATTCCGTTCATGAACACCTCGATGTACGTCGGGCCTGTTGCCACCAGCCTGCAAGGCATCGACCTGGCGTGGGCCGTTGGCTTGCTGTGCCCTGCGTGCGCTTACTACGCCCTCATGCGCCGGCGCGGTTCGCTGTTGATCAAGGCAACGGGAGTCTGACTGAGCAGAGCAGATCTGCTTTCCATACCCGGAGATAGGGGCTGAGGTCTGTCAGCGCAGACGTCAGCCCCCCTTCGGACCAGCGCGCCAAGGCATGCACTGCCTTGGCGACTGGCACTGACGCTCAATTCAAATGCCATCCAGCCCCGGATAATCCACATACCCTTCCCTGCCCTGGCTGAACCACGTGCTCATTTCGCTTTCCACCAATGGCAACTGCCGAGCGAATCGCAGCGGCAAATCTGGATTGGCAATAAACGGCCGTCCAAACGCAATCGCATCGGCGAATCCGGCATCCAGTTGCGCTTGAGCCCTGGCGAAACCGTAATCCGAATTGAGGATCAGCACGCCTTTGAACACTTCGCGGATCGCCCCGGCCAGCGGTGGTCGTTCGGACTTGCCGAAGGTGCCGTCCAGCGGCGGTTCGCGGACTTCCAGATGAGCAATGCCGATCAATGACAGCACTTCGGCGGCGCGGATGAACAGTGTTTCGGGATCACTGTCGCGGATGCCCTGTTCATAGCTGCTTGGGGTCAAGCGCACGCCGGTGCGGTCGGCGCCGATGACGCCAGCAACCGCCTCGGTCACGTCTTTGAGCAAGCGGATACGGTTGTCGATCGAGCCGCCATAGGCATCGCTGCGGAAGTTGTCACTGTCACGCAGGAACTGGTCGATCAGATAGCCGTTGGCGGCGTGGATCTGCACGCCATCGAAACCGGCCTCGATTGCGTTGCGAGTGGCTTGACGGAAATCTTCCAGCAATGCAGGGATTTCTTCCAGGGGTAACGCGCGCGCCGGGGTATACGGCTGCTTGCCTGCATACGTATGCGCCTGCCCCGGCGCGGTGGTGACCGATGCGGAAACCGGCTGGCCGCCGCCAAGGAAACTCGGGTGCACGACCCGGCCCATGTGCCACAGCTGCGCGATGATCCGGCCACCAGCGCCATGCACTGCGTCGGTGACCTTACGCCAGCCGGCGACCTGTTCGGCCGACCAGATGCCCGTCGCGTACGGCCAGCCCAGACCTTGCTGGCTGATGCCGATCGCTTCGGAAATGATCAGGCCGGCGCTGGCGCGCTGGCGGTAATACTCGACCATCATCTCGGTCGGGACGTGCTCACGGGTACCGCGCGCCCGGGTCATCGGCGCCATCAGGATACGGTTGGGCAAATCGAGCGCGCCGAGGCGCAGGGAATCGAATAACGATGTCATGTTCAGGCTCTCAAAAAAGTGGGGTGGGTCAAACCAGGCGTGCGCCGCCGTCGATGTTTAGTACGGCGCCGTTCATGAAGGTGTTGCTCATCAGGAACACCGCTGCCGCACCCGCCTCTGCGGCTGTGCCGAGGCGATGCAGGGGCAGCACCTGCTCAAGAGAAGCGACGAACGCATCACGCCCCTCGCCCAGTGCCTTGCCGAGAATCGGGGTGTTAATCGGGCCGGGCGACAGCGTGTTGACCCGCACGGGTGCCAATTCCAGAGCCAGACCGCGAGCCAGTGCTTCCATCGCTGCCGAGGCGGCGGCGAGCACGGCGGTGCCGTAGGCATTCGGGCGATCAGCCAGAGAGCCGGAGATAAACGTGATCGAGCCGTCTCTTGCCAGCCTGTCGCCAAGAACCCGAATCGCATTGATCGATGCCCAGATGCGTTCATCGAACGCGCGGTGCAGATAATCGAGATCAGCCGCGAGCACGGTGCCAGCCACAAACGAGCCGGCGAGCAGAACGAGGTGATCGACCTTAGGGATATCGGCCAGGGCAGTTTCGAGAGCCTGGCTATCAGTCACGTCGGCCGCGCGCCAGCCATCGAGCCCATGTTCGCTGGCGGCCTGCTCGGCACGTGCGGCGTTCGAACCGATGACGATGACCTTGGCGCCGGCGGCTTTCGCTTGCACCGCAGCGGCAAGGCCAATGCCGGAAGTGCCGCCGAAAATGACCACGGTTTTGTCGTTGAGTGTGGATGGCAGGTTTTGGCTGATGTTCATGCTGAGTCTCCGTCTGGAACACCTGAATGGCGTTCGATGGGCAAAGACTACGGTTTGGAAGCCACATTGATAATTGGGCCGAAAGTCGCTTTACTAGTGCCATGAAGGCACAAATTGGATTGGATCGTTTAACCGGGCTTATCGCCTTTTCACGCGCGGCTTCGCTGGGCAGCTACACGGCTGCCGCTCGAGCATTGTCGGTGTCGCCGTCGGCCATCAGTAAAAGCGTGCAACGACTCGAAGAGCATTTCGGGCTTATGCTGTTTACCCGCACCACCCGCTCGCTGGTACTCACCCCGGAAGGCCGTGATCTTTACGAACGGGCGCTGCGGATTCTGCGCGAAGTCGAAGACATCGATCAGGCCGCCGTCGCCTCCCGCGCCGAGCCTTCGGGGGTATTGAAAGTCACAGCGCCGTTGCCCATCGGATTGAATATCCTCGCGCCAGCCCTGCCGAGGTTTCGCGAGCAATATCCAAATGTGACGGTCGATCTGCGGCTCGGCGATCAATATGCCGACCTCATCGAGCAAGGCATTGATGTCGCGGTTCGGGTTGGCAATCTTGCCGACTCACGTCTCATCTCTCGGCCGCTTGGGCCACATCGAATCGGTGCGTTTGCCTCGCCGGACTATTTGCAGCGCAAGGGTACTCCGCTTACGGCCGAGGATCTCGCCGAGCACGAGTGCGTGAATTTCCGCTATCAAAGCACCGGGCAGACTTTGCGCTGGCCGTATCTGGCCGGAGACAGACAGTTGGAACTGGCACCCGACGCGGCCTTCACCGTTGATGCCAGCGATGCGGTCGCGGCGGTGCTGGCTGCCGGCGGCGGCATCGGTATTTCGCCGCACTACGTCGCGGCGGCGTATGTTCGTCGGGGCGAACTGGTCCCGGTGCTGCCACAGTTCACCGTCGAACGCTTCGCCATTACCGCGCTGTGGCCGGAGAGCCGTCGCGGTAGCCCGAATGTCAAAGCGTTCACGGCGTTCCTGCTTGAACTGTTCCCCGCCACGCCGCCATGGGATCAGGTCATCGAGAATGCGGTGAAACATTGAAGGGAGCTCGCTCGGCTGGATGCATCATGCCAGAGCTCAATGCGCGGATCAGAGTTCGACCTTTCGTTGGTGTTTTACCCTTTCTCGCCAATTCCCCGGCAAATCAGATATTTCTGCCTAGACTTGAACATGTCTCGGCACTTGAACGCGTTCAGCGCGTCGAGCGGTCATCACAATAAAAACAAGAGGAATCACCCAGATGCTCAGATCTCTGTTCAGCGCACTTGCCTGCGCTTTGGCGGTAAGCAGCATGAACCCGGCCATGGCGGCAGACCCGGTGATCATCAAGTTCTCGCATGTGGTCGCTGACCAGACGCCCAAGGGGCAAGGTGCGTTGCTGTTCAAGAAACTGGTCGAGGAACGCTTGCCGGGCAAGGTCAAGGTCGAGGTGTATCCCAACTCCTCGCTCTTTGGTGACGGCAAGGAAATGGAAGCGCTGTTGCTCGGCGATGTGCAGATGATTGCGCCGTCGCTGGCCAAGTTCGAGCAGTACACCAAGACCGTGCAGCTGTTCGACCTGCCCTTCCTCTTCAACGACATCAACGCTGTCGACCGCTTTCAACTGAGCCCGCAAGGTCAGGGCCTGCTCAAATCCATGGAAAGCAAAAACATCACCGGCCTGGCTTATTGGCACAACGGCATGAAACAACTGTCGGCCAACAAACCACTGCGTGTACCGGCGGATGCGCGCGGCCTGAAGTTCCGGGTGCAGGCCTCGGCGGTGCTGGAGGAGCAGTTCAAGGCGGTGCGGGCCAATCCGCGCAAGATGAGTTTTGCCGAGGTATACCAAGGTCTGCAGACCGGTGTGGTCAACGGCGCAGAGAATCCTTACTCGAACATCTACAGCCAGAAGATGCATGAAGTGCAGAAGTACATCACCGAATCCAACCACGGTGTACTGGACTACATGCTGATCACCAACACCAAATTCTGGAACGGCCTGCCACCCGATGTGCGCAGCGAACTGGACAAGATCGTCATGGAAGTCACCACCCACGTGAACAAGGAAGCCCAGCAACTGAACGAGGGTGACAAGCAGCGCATTCTTGCCGCCAAAACCACGGAAATCATCACCCTCACGCCAGAAGAACGTGCGCAATGGCGCGATGCGATGAAACCGGTGTGGAAGAAATTCGAAGGCGAAATCGGCGCTGAGCTGATCTCTGCCGCCGAAGCCGCAAACCAGGCGCAATAATCGCAAGGCAGGCGCCGCTGCGTCGGCGCCTGCCCGTCTTCACTCGACGTGAGATGCCATCCATGAAAGCGCTTCGGCGAATCTGGGAACACTTCGAGGAAGGCTTCATCGTCTTCCTTCTTGCGGCCATGACCCTCGTCACGTTTGTCTACGTGATCCTCAACAATTTCTACAGTCTGTTTTACTGGCTCGCCGATCATTGGCCGGCGGCCAGTGTTCCGCTGTTCGCCGTTGGCGATCAGATCATGGGCATGGCGCAGGCCATGACCTGGAGCACTGCCCTGACCAAAGCGCTGTTCGGCTGGCTGATTTTTTTCGGCCTGGCTTATGGCGTGCGCACCGCCGGGCATATCGGTGTCGACGCACTGGTCAAACTGGCGCGCAGATCGGTACAGCGTTACATCGGCATCCTCGCCTGCCTGTGCTGTCTGGCCTACGCGGGGCTGCTCGCCGTCGCCAGCTTCGAATGGATCGAAACCTTGATGAACGCCGGTATCGGTGCCGAGGATCTCGGCCATTTCGGCGTCATGCAGTGGCATATCGGGTTGATCGTGCCGCTGGGCTTCGCGCTGGTGTTCATCCGCTTCGCTGAAATTCTCCTGCGCATCCTGCTCAACCGTCAGACCGGCCTCGGGCTGGCCGATGAAGCGGCCGACGCGCTGAAACTTGCCGAACACGAGGATGACAAGCCATGACCATCGCCTTCCTGTTCGTGGCCTTGTTCGCCTTGATGTTCATCGGCGTGCCGATCGCCATCTCACTGGGCCTGGCCGGCTCCCTGACAATCATTTTCTTCAGTCCCGACTCGGTGCGCTCGCTGGCGATCAAACTGTTCGAGACCTCGGAACACTACACGCTGCTGGCCATTCCGTTTTTCCTGCTGGCCGGGGCCTTCATGACCACCGGCGGCGTCGCCCGCCGGCTGATCGACTTCGCCAACGCCTGTGTCGGGCATATTCGCGGCGGCCTGGCCATCGCGGCGGTGCTGGCCTGCATGCTGTTTGCCGCCCTCTCCGGTTCAAGTCCCGCCACGGTCGCTGCGGTGGGCTCGATTGCGATTGCCGGGATGGTCCGTTCCGGCTATCCGCAAGCGTTCGGCGCAGGGATCATCTGCAACGCCGGTACGCTGGGCATCCTGATCCCGCCGTCGATTGTGATGGTGGTTTACGCCGCCGCTACAGAAACCTCCGTGGGCAAGCTGTTCATGGCCGGCGTGGTGCCTGGCCTGCTGCTGGGCACCGCATTGATGGTGGCGATCTACATCGTCGCGGTGAAGAAAAATCTCCCCGCCTTGCCGCGTGCGACGCTTCGCGAGTTTCTGAGTACGGCACGCAAGGCAATATGGGGCCTGTTGCTGATGGTGATCATCCTCGGCGGCATCTATTCGGGCATGTTCACCCCGACCGAAGCTGCCGCGGTGGCAGCCGTCTATTCGGCCTTCATCGCCTTGTTCGTCTACAAGGATCTGACCTTTCGCGAGACACCCAAGGTTCTGCTCGACTCGGCCAAGCTGAGCATCATGCTGATGTTCATCATTGCCAACGCCATGCTGTTCGCCCACGTGCTGACCACCGAACAGTTACCTCAACAAATTACTGCCTGGGTGATCGAAGCCGGGCTGACGCCGGTGACGTTTCTGCTGATGGTCAACATTGTGCTGTTGATTGCCGGCGCGTTCATGGAACCGTCAGCGATCATCCTGATCCTGGCGCCCATCCTCTTTCCCATCGCGATGAAACTGGGCATCGATCCGATTCACCTCGGCATCATCATGGTGGTCAACCTTGAGATCGGCCTGATCACGCCACCGGTGGGCCTGAACCTGTTCGTGACCTCGGCGGTGACCGGCATGTCCTTGCCCGCCACAGTCAAAGCCGCGATGCCGTGGTTGATGATTCTGCTGCTGTTCCTGATCCTGATTACTTACGTACCGTGGATCTCACTGGTGCTACCGAACTGGCTGGGGATGAACTGATGTAGCGATCACGTTCAGCCGGGATCGACTAGAGTGCAATCACTCTGCTTAAAACCATAACAAGACGGAGAAGTGCCCCCATGCGAGTCAAAACACGCTTTGCCCTGCTGGCCGCCGCCACGCTGACCCTTAGCAGTGCTGCGCAGGCCGCGCCCGTGTTCATCAATATTCTCACCGGCGGAACCAGTGGGGTTTACTACCCGATCGGGGTCGGTCTGTCGCAAATCTACAGCGACGGTATTGCCGGCTCGAAGACATCGGTGCAGGCCACCAAAGCGTCGGTAGAAAACCTCAACCTGCTACAGGCCGGTCGCGGCGAATTGGCCCTGGCTTTGGGCGACTCAGTGGCCGACGCCAAAAACGGCGTGGAAGACGCAGGCTTCAAAACACCGCTGACCAAGTTGCGCGCCTTGGGCGGTGCCTATCCCAATTACATTCAAATCGTCGCCAGCAAAGAGTCGGGGATCAAAAGCCTCGCCGATCTCAAGGGCAAGACCATCTCGGTCGGCGCCCCAAAATCCGGCACCGAATTGAATGCGCGGGCGATATTCAAAGCGGCCGGCCTGACCTACGAGGACATGGGCAAGGTGCAATATCTGCCGTTTGCCGAATCGGTGGAACTGATCAAGAACCGACAACTGGATGCCACCCTGCAATCGTCGGGACTGGGCATGGCCGCCATTCGTGACCTGTCGTCGGTGATGCCGCTGAACTACGTGGCTATCCCGAGTGAAGTGGTGGCAAAAATCGGCAATCCGGCCTACCAGAGCGCAATGATCCCGGCCAACACCTACGACGGACAGGCCGAAGCCGTGCCCACCGTGGCAATCACCAATATTCTGGTGACCCGCGCCGACCTGCCGGATGACGTCGTCTATGACATGACCCGCCTGCTGTTCGACAACCTGGGGCGCTTGGGTAACTCCCATTCGGCGGCCAAGGACATCAAGCTGGAAGCGGCTGCGAAAAACCTGCCGATCGCGCTGCACCCCGGGGCCGAGCGCTACTACAAGGAAAAAGGCGCTTTATAAGCGCTTGTGCGCAGTGGCGTAACGGCCACTGCAGCGTCGATTCCTTTGCGTGGTGATGAGGAAGGCAGGCAATGAGTGACGAGCATCACGGTATTTCCGCGAACCCACGGGACTGGCCGAAAACCCTGTTTTACGTAGCGTTGCTGTTCTCGATTTTCCAGATCATCACCGCAGCCTTCTCTCCTCTCTCCAGCCAGGTGCTGCGTGCGGTGCACGTCGGTTTCCTGCTGTGGGTGGTGTTTCTCAGTTATCCGGCACACGGCACAGACCGTCCGTGGCAACCGCTGGCCTGGCTGCTGAGCCTGGCCGCTATCGCTACCGCGCTGTATCAATGGGTGTTCGAGGCCGATCTGATCCAGCGTTCCGGTGACCTCACCTCGGCCGACCTGATGATCGGCATCGTATTGATTGCCCTGGTCTTCGAAGCCGCGCGACGGGTGATGGGCATCGCGCTGCCGGTGATTTGCGGGTTGTTCCTGGCGTACGGCCTGTTCGGGGAATACCTGCCCGGCGAACTGGCCCATCGCGGCTACGGTTTCGACCAGATCATCAATCAACTGTCGTTCGGCACCGAAGGGCTGTACGGCACGCCGACCTATGTGTCGGCGACCTACATTTTCCTGTTCATCCTGTTTGGCGCGTTTCTTGAGCAAGCCGGCATGATCAAGCTGTTTACCGACTTCGCCATGGGCTTGTTCGGGCACAAGCTGGGAGGCCCGGCGAAAGTGGCCGTGGCCTCGTCGGCGCTGATGGGGACGATCACCGGCTCCGGGATCGCCAACGTCGTGACGACCGGGCAATTCACCATTCCGCTGATGAAGCGCTTTGGCTATCGCGCCGCGTTCGCCGGCGGCGTGGAAGCCACCTCCAGCATGGGCAGCCAGATCATGCCTCCGGTGATGGGCGCGGTCGCCTTCATCATGGCTGAAACCATCAATGTGCCCTTCGTCGAAATCGCCAAGGCGGCGCTGATACCGGCCCTGTTGTATTTCGGCTCGGTATTCTGGATGGTCCATCTGGAAGCCAAGCGCTCCAACCTCAAGGGCTTGCCCAAAGACCAATGCCCGAGCGCATGGGGCGCGGTGAAAGCCCGCTGGTATTTGCTGATTCCTCTGCTGGTTCTGGTTTACCTGCTGTTTTCCGGGCGCACACCGCTGTTCTCGGGCATGGTCGGCCTGGCATTGACCGCCATCGTGATCCTCGGCTCGGCGATTATTTTCCGGGTGCACAGCTTTGGCCTGCGCTGTGCGTTCTGGATTGCCCTGGGCGTGCTCTGCACAGGTTTTTTCCAGCTCGGCATCGCGGTGATTTTTGCGGTCATTGCCGTCCTGGTGCTGGTCTGCGCTTTCATCAAGGGCGGTCGCGACACGCTGCTGATCTGCCTGCACGCGCTGGTCGAGGGCGCCCGCCACGCGGTACCGGTGGGCATCGCCTGCGCACTGGTCGGCGTCATTATCGGCATCGTTTCGCTCACCGGCGTCGCTTCGACGTTCGCTGGCTACATTCTCGCCATTGGCCGCGACAACCTGCTGCTGTCGCTGATCCTGACGATGATTACCTGCCTGGTGCTGGGGATGGGCATTCCGACCATTCCCAACTACATCATCACCAGCTCGATCGCCGCGCCCGCCCTGCTGGAGCTGGGCGTGCCACTGATCGTGTCGCACATGTTCGTGTTCTACTTCGGCATCCTCGCCGACCTGACCCCCCCGGTCGCCCTCGCCTGTTTTGCCGCCGCGCCGATCGCCAAGGAAAGCGGCTTCAAGATCAGCCTGTGGGCGGTGCGCATTGCGCTGGCGGGTTTCGTCATCCCGTTCATGGCGGTCTACAACCCGGCACTGATGCTGCAAGGCGACAACTTGTGGGCGACTGCCTACATGCTGATCAAGACTCTTCTGGCGGTTGGTCTCTGGGGCATGGCGTCGACCGGTTTTCTGCAACAGAAAATGCTGATCTGGGAACGGGCGCTCAGTCTCGGCGCCGGCGCCCTGCTGATCGTGGCACTGCCGGTGACCGATGAAATCGGCTTCGCACTCGCGATTCTGGTCATCGTGCAACACCTCTGGCGCTCGCGGCGCGCCGCTGCGGCCAATGCATGATCGGCTTGTGCCTGGGTCTGGCCGGCAGCATTTGGGCACAATTGCCGGTAGCGAACTTCACCCTGGCATGGAACCACAGCATCGAAAAGATCCGTTGGGAGGAGGACTACCGCGTCACGGCCCAAGGGCTGGTTCTTGAGCAGGCCAGGGTTCGCGGCAACGGCGCTGGCATGGAGATACCCGACGATGCCCGACTGGAGAACGGCAGTTGGCATTTCCGACGCCACTTGCCGCCGCTGCAACCACTGCAATTGGGCCGAACCCCGCAGGCCGGCGATTACCAGTTATGCATGGATGGCAAGTGCGAATTGGTCAGCCGATGGGTTGGGCCGGCTAGTATCAGCCAGCCGTTTTTGCAGTTGTGGAGTTGCGAAATGACTTCGCTATCGCCGTCGCATGATGGTTAGCCAGGAAACCGTGGCGAGCTGTCGCCAACATCGCCACGTTGCGCGGATTACTTGTGCGCCAGCATCGATTTACGTTCGGCCTTGGCGTGTTTCATGGCAGCGATTTCCCGCTCGCACGCTTCGACATCGAAGGAGTTGTCCCACTTGGCAATGGCGATGGTGCCGATGCCGTTGCCAATCAGGTTGGTCACCGCTCGCGCCTCGTTGAGGAAGCGGTCGATGCCCAACAGCAACACCAGGCCCACCAGAGGTATCGAGTGAATGGTGGTGAGCGTGGCCGCCAAGGTCACGAACCCTGCTCCCGCCACACCGGCCGAGCCCTTGGAGGTCAGCAGGAACACGCCGAGCAGGATCATCTGATCCATGAACGTCAGCGGCGTGTTGGTCGCCTGGGCGATGAAGATCGCCGCCATGGTCAGGTAAATGCAGGTGCCGTCCGCGTTGAAGGTGTAGCCCGTCGGCAGGACCATGCCGACCACGGATTTCTTGCAGCCGAGCTTTTCCAGTTTGACCATCATTCGCGGCAGCACCGCTTCGGTCGAACAGGTGCCCAGGGTGATCAGGATTTCATCTTTGAAATAACGTAGAAACTGCATCAGCGGCATGCCCGACCATCGCGCCACCGCGCCCAGTACCACGACGATGAAGATCAGCGTGGTGATGTACAGCGCGACCAGCAACTGCCCCAGCGACAGCAGAGTGCCGATGCCGTATTTGCCGATGGTGAATGCCATGCCAGCCCCCGCGCCCAACGGCGCCAGACGCATGACCATCGCGACGATTTTGAACAGACCTTGGAGGAACAGATCGATGGTGTTGATCAGCGGTTTGCTGGTTTCGCCCATTTGCACCAAGGCGACGCCCATCAGCACCGACAACAGAATCACTTGCAGCATCACGCCGTTGGAGAAGGCGCCGAGGAAGGTATGCGGGATGATATTGAGGAAGAATTCGACGAGGCCGCCCTGCTCGCTCGCCGCCTGGCTGTATTTGTTGACAGCGCTGCCATCGAGGGTGCCGGCGTTGATGTTCATGCCGGCGCCGGGCTTGACCACGTTGACTACGATCAGGCCGACCACCAGAGCGATGGTGGAAAGAATCTCGAAGTAGATCAGCGCTTTCACACCGATGCGGCCGACCTCCTTGATACTGCCCATCTTGGCGATACCGACCACCACCGTGCCGAAAATGATCGGCGCCAGGAGCATCTTGATCAGCTTGATGAAACCGTCGGCAAACGGCTGCAGCTTGGCGCCGATGTCCGGCACGAAGTATCCGATGGCAGCGCCGATGACGATGCCGATCAGCACTTGCACATAGAGCTGGCTGTACCAGCGCGATTTTGAAGTTTCCACGGAAGCACCTCATTTTATTGTTGTGGTGGGCATGTGGCTTTGGCGTCGAGGATGACGCCTGAAGCTGCGGCCTCGGAAATCGAGGCCGCAGATAAAACCGAATCAGCCCTCGCCCAGTTCACGCATGACGGCATACAGCGCAGATTTGGCTTCGAAGCCTACCCCCGGGATATCCGGCAGCCCGACGTAGCCGTTCTCCACGCGGATGCCATCGGCAAAACCGCCGAATGGCTGGAACACGTCCGGGTACGATTCGTTGCCGCCCAGGTGCAGACCAGCGGCGATGTTCAGCGACATCTGGTGACCACCATGTGGTACTACGCGACGCGAAGACCAACCCAGCTCTTCCATCACTTTCAGGGTGCGCATGTACTCGACGAGCCCGTAGGACAGCGCGCAGTCGAATTGCAGGTAGTCGCGGTCCGGGCGCATGCCGCCGTGGCGCAACAGATTGCGGGCATCCTGGTGAGAGAAGAGGTTTTCGCCGGTGGCCATCGGCAGTTCGTAGTGATTGGCCAGCTCGGCCTGGAGCGCATAATCCAGCGGGTCGCCGACTTCTTCGTACCAGAACAGGTTGTACTTCTTGATCGCTTCGGCGTAGGCGATACCGGTCTGCAGATCGAAGCGGCCGTTGGCGTCGACCGCCAGGCGCTGGCCGTCGCCCACCACTTCGAGCACCGCTTCAATGCGGCGGATATCTTCGTCCAGCGGCACCGCGCCAATCTTCATCTTGACCACGTCATAGCCACGGTCCAGGTAGCTCTGCATTTCCGCCTTGAGCTTGCTCTGGTCCTTGCCCGGGTAGTAATAACCACCCGCCGCATACACCCAGACTTTGTCATCGGCGACGCCGTTGCGATAACGATCGGCAAGCAGGCGATACAGCGGCTTGCCTTCGATCTTCGCCACCGCATCCCACACCGCCATATCGATGGTGCCGACCGCTACTGAACGCTCGCCATGCCCGCCTGGTTTTTCGTTGGTCATCAGGGTTTTCCAGATGGCGAACGGATCGAGGTTATTGTTCTCGTGATCAATCAGGGTTTCCGGGTCGGCCTCGGTGATCCGCGCCAGAAAACGATCGCGCATCAACGCGCCCTGGCCGTAGCGACCGTTGGAGTTGAAGCCGTAACCGATGACCGGTTTGCCGTCGCGAATCACGTCGGTAATGACCGCGACGACCGAGCAGGTCATCTTCGAAAAATCGATGTAGGCATTGGCGATCGGGGAAGCAATGGAGACGGTTTTTTCACGGATATCGACGATACGCATGACGGGTTCCTCTTGTTGTGGTGACCCAACGTTATGCTTTGCGATGGCACCCGCCCAATGCTATTAATGCCGCGCCCTATGCACAGGAGGCATTGCCCTTGGAACTGGTTTGGCTTGAGGATTTTTCAGCGCTGGCCGAATACGGCAGCTTTGTCCGGGCCGCTGAAGCACGCCATGTGACGCAGCCGGCGTTCAGTCGCCGAGTGCGCTCGCTGGAGAACTGGATGGGTGTGGAATTGTTCGTGCGCACCCCGCAAGGTGCGACGTTGACCGAGGCCGGCCGGCAGATTCTGCCCAGCGCCCAGGAAGCGGCCAGACGCCTTTACCGCATGCGCTCCGAGGCTCAGGAAGTGGCCGGCATGGCGGCGAAAACCTTGCAGTTCGCTGCCACTCACTCGCTGTCATTCACCTTCTTCCCACGCTGGTTGCGCAGCGCCGAAAGTGGCGCGCCGATCGATGCGGTTCGCCTGCATTCCGACAGCATGGCCGTGTGCGAACAGATGCTGATTCATGGCCAGGTGCAGTTCCTGCTATGCCATCGCCACCCCGACGTTCCGCCATTACTGGCGCCTGATCAGTTCATTGGCAAGAAGGTCGGCGAGGACGTACTTGTGCCGCTGGCGAGTGCTTCAGCCCAGTTCGGCACGTCGCCTGAAACCCTGCCCTATCTGGCCTACACCCACGAATCCGGCCTGGGCCGAATCGTCGCCCACAGACTGCACGGCAAGGCCGATTATCTGCATTTGAAACCGCTGTTCAGCAGCCATCTGGCCGCAGTGCTGATGTCGATGGCGCTGGAAAGCAAAGGCGTGGCCTGGCTGCCGAAAAGCCTGACCGAACAGGAAATGGCTGACGGGCGTCTGGTCAGGGCACTGGATGAAAGTTGGGATATTCCACTGGAAATACACCTGACTCGCCCGACGGCACCGATCAGCCCTTCGGCGGAGGAATTCTGGGCGAAGCTGGGGGAGTAACTCTATCGAGCAGCCCCTCACCCCAGCCCTCTCCCGAGGGAGAGAGAGCAGATTTGGGTGCTGTTCAAAACCTGAGTTCGACCCGGTATTTCAGGTCGGCGAATTTCTACTAAACACCTCGGTCAGTCCCCTCTCCCTCTGGGGAGAGGGTTAGGGTGAGGGGCTTTTGGCCTTTGACTCGATTTATGCGACCGTGAGCCCCGTCCATAGCTCCGACACCGCCCAAAGTCGCTCAGCCAGCTCAGCATCCGCCGCCCATTTCGCAACACCCTTGCGGCCTGCTTTCGGTTCATTGACCGGCGCAACATTGCAGTCTTCGCAATACACACCACCCAAATCCGCAAGCAATGCACTGGTCGCACACCACAACCCCGTCGCCGCGCCTTGCTCGACAGTTTTCAGTCCATTGTGCGCATCCAGCCGTGGCCGACCCTGCTCATCCAGCGCGTCGAATGCGGCAAGTTCCGCTGTGCTCAAGTGCCGTGCCAGATCCGTCAGAATCTGCCCGGGATGCAACGAGAATGCGCGGACGCCATGGCTACGCCCACGCTGATCCAGTGCAATCGCGAACAAGGCATTGGCCGTTTTCGACTGGCCATACGCGACCCATTTGTCATACGGCCGCTGCGAGAAATCGATGTCGTCAAAATCGACTCCGGCAATCTGATGCCCGCGCGATGACACCGACAGCACCCGCGCCCGTCGAGCCTTGACCAGCGCGGGCCAGAGGCCGCAGGTCAGGCGGTAATGACCGAGATGGTTGGTCGCGAACTGGCTTTCATGGCCATCGGCATCGCGCAGCAACGGCGCGGCCATGATTCCGGCGCAGTTGATCAGCAAGGACACTGGCTGACCCGCGCTGACCACGCTGTGGCTGAACGCCGCCACCGACTCGGCCTGCATGAGGTCCATGTGCATCACGCGGACACCGTCCACTCCAGCCAATGCAGCCTCAGCTCGCGCGGTGTCTCTGGCCGGCACGATAATTTGCGCCCCTGCCGCCGCGAGGCTTTTTACCGTCAGCAGACCGAGGCCGGAATAGCCGCCGGTCACCACTACGAGTTGCCCGCGCAGATCAATGCCGGCCATGACTTCAGCCGCTGTGCTGGCGGCGTTGAACGGTGATTGCACAGGTTGTTGAAGCGTGGCCATGGGCGTAATCCTGAGTGAGCTATCGAATGCCTTCATTCTTGGCTAAGCTCTCGGGACGAACCAGTCTGATAAGTCCAGGTTTCTGTCGTGATCATCCAAAATCCTGCTGGCGATCCACTTTCTGCCGTATTGGCGCTCTCGGAACTGCGCGCAGACTGCTCGGTTCGCTTGCAAGCGGGCGGTGTCTGGGCGCTGCGATTTCAACCCATCGAACTGAAATTCAACGTGGTGCGACGAGGCGAATGCTGGCTGCGCATGCAAGGCATGCCGGCGCGCCTGTTGCAGGCCGGCGACTGTTTTGTGGTGTCGCGCACGCCGTTCATTCTGGCCAGCGGCCCCGACATCGAGGCGGTGAATGCAGCGGATGTTTTTGCCCTTGACGGCGCCTCGGCGACCTTTGGCGTCGGCGAGGAAGTCGAGTTGCTGGGCGGCAGCGTGTCGCTGTCGGGACCCGGCGCAACCGAGCTGCTCGACGTGCTGCCGACCTCGCTGATCATTCGTGCCGAAACCGCAGGCGCTTCGTCGTTCGGCTGGCTGTTGGATGAACTGGGGCGCGAGTGGCCGTCGCATCAGCCTGGCTCGCAGGCGATGTGCAACGACCTGCTGCGGCTGATCTTCATCCATGCGCTGCGCCATCACATCAACAGCGCGGATGCCGAACAACTGGCCTGGCTGGGCGGACTGCGGGAACCGGCGATTGCCGGCGTGTTGCGCGCCATTCACGCTGCTCCGCAGAAGCCTTGGCGACTGACGCAAATGGCCGAGATGGCCTGCATGTCGCGATCGGGTTTCGCCGCGTTATTCAAAACTTGCATGGGTGTAGCGCCGGTCGAGTACGCCACGCGCTGGCGGATGCGCGTGGCCGCGTTCCGCTTGCGCAATGGTCGGGAGAATGTGGCTACTGTCGCCGCGTCACTGGGCTACCTGTCCGACGCGGCGTTTGGCGCTGCCTTCCGCCGCGTGCACGGCATATCGCCGGGGCAATACCGGCGCGATCTACTCTTATAGTCCGATGATCAAGGTTATGATCGCGACAACCGCCGCCAAGGACATCCGCCGATGCCTGCCATGAAAACCCGCCCCACCCCCGCGCCATTGCTCAAGCCCGGCGAAACCGTGGTGCTGTTCGACGGCGTGTGCAAACTGTGCAACGGCTGGGCGCGTTTTCTGATTCGCCATGACCGTCAGCGCCATGTGCGGCTGGCGACCGTGCAATCGCCCGAGGGCCAGGCCTTGCTGGCGTGGGCCGGTTTGCCGCTGGACGAGTTCGACACCATGGCGGTGATCCGCGACCGCAATTATTGGGAGCGATCAGATGCATTCCTGGAAGTGGTCGGGCAACTGCCAACGCGCTGGCAGCCGCTGAAACTGCTGCGGATCTTCCCCCGTCGTCTGCGCGACTGGGCTTACGATCGCATCGCGCTGAACCGCTATCGGCTGTTCGGCAAGTACGACACTTGTCTGCTGCCGACTGCGGATCATGAAAGCCGTTTTCTAAAAGCCCACGGCTGACCCGATCAGTTGCAGCGGCGTCATCTTCGTCACCATCATCAGCACGATGACAAACATCCCGGCGAACCCGGCGACGCCCATCCAGAACCACCAGCGGTACGTGCTCGCGTAGCGATCATCCAGAGGCAGGCCGCCCTCGCCCGCGCTCAGCGCCATGCTCTGCAAACGCTTCTGCAATACCAGCACCGGCAGCCACAACGCGCCGACACAGAAGAAAATGATCAGCGAAGTCAGCAGCCATTCGGTGCTCATCGAAAGCCCCGAGAGCCTCATCAGCAGATAGCCGGTAATGACCTGCACAAACCCGGCCGGCGTGGTGATCCACGTATCAAAGCGCACCACCATTCGTGCGACATGGGCGATCACCTGCGGGTTGCCGCTGCGGCTGGCGGCGATCAGGTAGAGGTAGGAGCCCATGCCGAAACCGAAGAGGAAAATCGCCGCGATTACATGCAGGTACTTCAGGCAGAGATAGAGCATCTCAACGCTGCCCTTCGAAGAACTGAACCGACAGGCTCAGATTGGCCGGATCGTTGATCGCCGCCAGATATTCATCGACGCTGATTTCGCCAACACACGGCCGCGCGCCGGCCTGCGGTACATAACCCCGAGCCATTTTGCTCGCGAGGGCGACGGCGGCGCAGCTGGGGATTTCCGGGCCTTTGTCATTCAGTGCGGTGAGTTGCGCGGTCATGCTCAGCGGCTGGCCGTCGACACCGATGCCGCGAACATCGATGTACATCGCGCTTTTGCCATCACCGAAGCGTTCGAACCACGTGCCCAAGCGATGCAGGCGCGCCGCCCAGCGCGCGTGATCGCGCACCAGACCGAAGCGCAAGGCTTGCGCGAGCAAGGCGTTGGCGACACCGCCGAGCTTCAGGCCGGCGCCAGCCTTGAAGCGCAGCGTCTGTGCGCCATAGCGGCGTGCGAAAATATCCATGTCAGGCACATCGACATTGGCCAGCACCCGCTTGCCCAGTTGCGGCATGCTGCGCAGGGTCAGGTCGAGCCAGCCCAATACTTCGTGAACCTGGCCGTTTTTCAATTGTTTGATCGGTTTGCCTGCGTAGGCGAGCACGCCTTCGACTGTGGACAGGCCCGGCATCTTCGCCGAGGAAGAAATGCCATGCTCGATCGAGTCGATTCGGGCGAAGCGCAAGCGCTGCTCATCGATGATCGCCGAAGACAAGGTCGGCACCGAACTGCAACCGCTGAGCACGGCCACACCAGCCTCCCTGGCGCGGGCGTCGAGCACATCAATGCCGTTGACGAAGGTGCGGCAGTCAGCCAGATCGCAGTAATTGACCCCGGCATCGATGCAGCTTTCAGCAACCGCGTAGGACTGCCCCTGAAACGGCCCGCCGGTGTGCACCACCAACTGAATATTCAACTCTCGCAACGCCGCTTGAAAACCTGCGCCCATCGCATCACCGCACCAGCCTTCGCAAGCTCGGCCCGACTGCGCTTGCAGCTCGGCGACCTTGTGTTGCAGCTTGCGCGCATCGCGGCCCGACAGCAGCAGTTCAATCTCTGGCATCTGCGCCAGATGCCGACAAACGATACTGCCGAAATTGCCGTAACCACCGACGACCATCACCCTGAATGCCATTGCCCTGTCCCTGTTCCAGCCTAAACGTGTGGCGCAGAGGATATAGGGCGCAGCGGCGACCAGACATCTATTTTGCAACCGGGTATCACCGCGTCCGCTTGTCCCAGGCAAAAAGAATGAACCCAACGCCCCTCTCGTCGCCTAACGCACAGACCATCAGGAGTTAAGCCTATGCAAATCGAAACCGTGTGGATCGTATTGGCGGTCATTCTCGTGCTGATCGAGCTTTGGGCCATCAACCGGGTGCGCAAAAGCGAGGGGAAATCGAGCAATAAAGGCGTGTGGATCGTGCTGATCGTGTTCGTGCCGCTGTTCGGCCTGATCGCCTGGGCGTTGGCGGGACCCAAGCATGTCGGTCGCATTTCGCCTTCCCAGGCTAACCGGTGACCCACGGGTGCAGGCCCGTCTGAAGTATCACCACAGCCCGGCTTTTGCCGGGCTTGTTATATGCAATGCCCGCCACGCGGACATCTTGCAGCCTGCACGAAGGCGTTATGCCTGCTTCGCCGTCAGGCCCTGATTTACGCGGGGTGGACTTGGTCGGCGAATTGGCACGAGTCCTGCGATAGCCTCTTCCTGAATACACAGCAGCGCGAAAAAAAGAACGCTGTGTTCAATCCGTGATAAGCAGAGGCCTCAAAAAATGAATGCCATCGACCTTCTCAAAGCCGACCATGAAAAAGTCAAAGCCATCCTCAGCCAACTGAGTGAGTCCACCGACCGCGCGCTGAAAAAACGCGTCGAGTTGCTGGGCAAACTGGAAATGGAAATCACCATCCACACCCGCCTCGAAGAAGAGATTCTCTATCCTGCGTTCAAGGAAGCCGGCAGCAAGGAAGAAGACATCATGTATTACGAAGCCAAGGAAGAGCACCGCACCGTGGACTCACTGGTATTGCCTGATCTGAAAGAAACCGATCCAGGCACCCCGGAATTTGCTGGTCGGGTCAAAGTGGTCAAGGAACTGCTGGAGCACCACATCGAAGAGGAAGAACAGGAAATGTTCCCGAAAGCGCAGAAGCTTCTGGGCAAGGCCAAGCTCGAGGAACTGGGCGCGCAAATGGAAGCCATGAAAGCGAGTCACAAAAAGGAAATGGCAGCCAACAAGATCGCTGCGTAAAGCGCTGAAAACACCGAAGCCCGGCAGCGATGCCGGGCTTTTTTGGGCGCCCAAACTGGCCCTCGCTCTCACATTGGATATTTGGGCGTTCGGGAGTTTCTGAGCAAGCCACGAAACCTGTGGGAGCGAGCCTGCTCGCGAAGGCGTCAGGTCAGCCACATCAACTATGACTGACACTCCGCTTTCGCGAGCAGGCTCGCTCCCACAGGGTCAGTGTCGGTCTTGATGCAGGTTGTGATCAAACCGCCCAAGGTGGCGCCGGATCGAATTTCGCTTCGATCCATTCCTTGAACGCCACCACCGCCGCCGCTGGAAACCGCGATGACGGCCTGACCAGATAAACGCCGCCCGCCGAATCCAGATGCCAGTCGGGCAGCACGCGAATCAGCCGCCCTGTCGCCAGATCGCGGCTCATCAGCCAGTCGCCGGCACCGAGTATGCCGGCATCGGCGCGGGCGGCGGCGAGCAAGGATTCGCTGTCGCTGGCGGTCAGGTTGCCGTGTGGCGTAATGGTCTGCACTTCGTTGCCGCGATGCAGACGCCACAGCGGGAACGACGCCAGCCCGCTGAAGCGCAGGCAATTGTGTTGCAGCAAATCCTGCGGGGTTTGCGGCATGCCGTGGGCCTCGATGTAGGCCGGCGATGCGCAGAGAATCCGTCGATGGTCACTGAGCTTTTTTGCAATCAGCCGATTGTCATCAAGCTCGCCGATGCGAATAGCCGCGTCGAAGCCCTGCTCGATGATGTCGACCAGGCCTTCGCTGTAATCGGCGACCAGCGAGACCTGCGGGTGAGCCTTGAGAAATTCCGGCAGCAGCGGCCCCAGCCATAACCGCCCCATCGCCGCCGGCAAGGCCAGGCGCAGGGTGCCGCGTACTTCGCTGGCACCCTGCACCGCTTGCTGCTGCGCTTCGTTCATCAACTCGACGGCCGCGCGCAGGCGCTGTTCGAGTTGCAGGCCAGCCTCGGTGATACGCACGTGTCGCGTCGAGCGTTCCACCAACCGCACGCCCAGTCGCTTCTCCATCGCCGCGAGGCGCTTGGAAACGATGGTCGGATGGCGCTGCAACAAACGCCCCGCCGCGACAAAAGAGCCTTGCGCGGCGACGGCCAGGAAAGCAGCGATTTCATCGCTGTGCGGGTTGCTCAGAACATCCAGATTCATGGTTTTAAAATGATCGCCCCTGATGATCGGCCCGATTCAAGATCGGCGTGCGCTTGCGCCGCGTCAGCCAATGAATAACGTGCGCGAATTTGCGGCGTGATGATACCGGCGGCAACAGCGGCCAGCACATCTTGCGCGCGCTCCTGATATTCAGCTGTCGTGGCGGTGTGTGCGGCCAGCGACGGACGGGTCAGGAACAGCGAGCCCTTGGCGTTCAGCGTGGCCATTTCCACCGCTGCCGGCGCGCCGGTCTGCGCGCCGAACGAGACCATCAATCCGCGTGGGCGCAAGCTGTCCAGCGAGGCCTGAAAAGACACCCGACCAATCGGGTCATACACCACATCGACCTTGCGCCCCTCGGTGATACGCACCACATCGGCGGCGAGGGTCTCGGCATCAAACACCAGCACTTCGTCACAACCGGACTCGCGCGCCTTGTCGACACTGGCCTGCTTCGACACCACACCGATCACCGTCGCGCCAAGGTGTTTGGCCCACGGCACCATGATTTCCCCCAGACCTCCCGCGACACCGTAAAGCAGCATCGTCGTGCCCGGCCCGACCGGATAAGTCGCTTTCAGCAGATACTGCGCGGTGATGCCTTTGAACAACACCGCCGCCGCGTCTTCGAACGACAACTCTTCGGGAATCTTCACCAGCCGCTCTGCCGGAAACAGCCGCGCCGAGGCGTAACCGCCCAAGGGGCCAGTGGCGTAAGCGACCCGATCACCGACGCGCAAATTGCTCACACCGGCACCGACCGCCGCCACCCGACCCGCGCCTTCCAGACCCAGCCCCGAGGGCAACGCCACCGGCACCGCACCTTTGCGCTGGCTGACATCGAGGTAATTGACGCCCACCGCCGCTTGCTCCAGCCAGACCTCGCCGAGCCCAGGGGTTTGCTCGCTGACAGTGTGCAATTGCAGGACATCCGGTGCGCCCGTTTCGCTGAAGCGGATTGCGTTGGCCATGGTCATCTCCATTCATTTGTTAAGCGTTGAGCTCAGTCTGAAAGCGCAGCACTCAACGAACAACCCAGCCTGAATGCAGTTCATTGCTGCAAAGGCTGCAGCAATACACACATAAAAAAGGAGCGGCACGTGCGGCCGCTCCTTTTTCAACAATCAATCGAACGCGCCGTTGAGCACCTCGTAGATCAGCCCGGTGGCCAGCGCAACGAGAATGAGGTCAGTGCCCGCCTGTCGCCATTCGTAGCCGTCATAACGAGGCAGATGTTCGAGCATTCGCCCGTCCAGCTTCTTGGCGATGCCCGGGGGCAACGGTTTACCCCGCGCCAGATTCTTTTGAATACCCGGCGGCAGCGGCGGCCCCGGATTCCAGTATTGGCCGCGATAGATGCCGACGCTGCTGAGAATATCGCCGCGATCAACGCTCGGCCCGCCGCCGCGATTGCCAGAGTGTTGCTGGCCCTTGTTGCCATTGCCTTGGCCGCCCCCGCCCTGTTTACCGTGATCCTGCATGTTTTGCGGTTTGCCCTTGCCGTTGCCCTGGCCGCCCTGACCACCCTGCCCCTTGCCATTGCCGGGGTCAGCCAGTGCCGTCGTGCTGCCGATTACCAGCGCGAGGCAAGACAACGCGGTAATCAATCTGCGAGCTTTTCTCATGTGCGATTCCTTCGGTTGGGGGATGCTCTAGAGTATGGGCGAATGTGCTCAGCTTAGTGGATTTCTTCTTGCTGACCACTCGGCCTTGCGTCAGGATTCCCACCCTCTCCACCCCTGATCGAAAAATCATGAATCGTCAAAAGAAGCTGCAGCAGTTGTTCAAGGAAAAGGCCAAAAAGGCCAATGCCAAACTGGCGCCGAAAAAGCCCAAATACATCTGCAAGGCCGACCGCCTGAAGCTGGAAGCCGAAGCGGCGCAGGCGGCGGCCGAAAACACCGAAAGCTGATTCAGGCTGTCTGCCGCGACGTCAGCCAGGTCATCAGCGCCGCCAGCACGAGCAATGCCGCGCTGGCGAAAAACGTCAGCCGATAACCGCTGCCGTCGAACAGCAGACCACCGATGGTAGAACCCGAGGCAATCGACAACTGCACCACCGCCACCATCAGCCCACCGCCGGCTTCGGCATCGTCGGGCAGCGTGCGCGCCAGCCACGACCACCAGCCTACCGGCGCCGCCGTGGCGATCAATCCCCACAAGCCCAGCAACACGAACACTGCTAGCACTGAACTGCCCAGCCCGATCAGCGCCACAGCAATCATCGCCATCAGCAGCGGAATGGCGATCACTACTCTGTACAGACCTGACTTCAGCACCGACCCGATGATCACAGTGCCGATAAACCCGGCCACACCAATGACCAGCAGGATGATCGACAGCATCGAAACATCGACCCGGGTCACGGTTTCCAGAAACGGTCGCAGGTAAGTGAACAGCACAAACTGGCCCATGAAGAACAGACCTGCGCCGAGCATGCCGAATGCCACCCGGCGGCTTTTGAACAACGCAAAAACATTGGCTGCGCTGGCTTTGCGCGGCGCGGCCGGGAGCGCGGGCAAGCTGATCCATTGCCAGAGCAGCGCAATCAACGCCACGGGTATCAGGCAGAAAAACGCCCCGCGCCAGCCAATCACACTGCCCAGATAACTGCCCAACGGCGCCGCCACGACGGTCGCCAGGGCATTGCCCCCGTTAAAAATGGCCAATGCCTTGGGCACGCTGGCGGACGGCACCAGACGCATGGCCAACGCCGCTGACATCGACCAGAAGCCGCCAATCACCACACCGATCAATGCGCGGCCAATCATGTACACCGTGTAATTGGGCGCCAGACCCACCACCAAACCGGAGGCGCACATCAGCGCCGTCAACAGCAGCAACAGGCGCTTGCGATCCATCGAGCCGGCGAGCCTGCTGATCGTCAGGCTGGTCAGCACCGCGAACGCGCCGGAGAGGGCGATGCCGTAGCCGGCTAGACCTTCGCTGATGTGCAAGTCCGTAGCCATTGGCGTTAGCAGACTGACCGGCATGAACTCGGAGGCGATCAGCGCGAAGACACACAAGGTCATGGCGAACACACCGCTCCAGTACGCCGGTTGTTCGCCGTCAGTGGACGCTTCGATGGGCTGGGCTGTCGGGGTGTCGATTACTTGAGCCGTCATGCGAAAACCTGTCTTGAAGAAGAAATCATCGAGGCACTTCTGCCCCGTTACTCAGGCTGCAAAGCTTGACGGATCAGGCTTAACTTGATTAGTAGCGGTAATCTTCATGTGCTTTTGAGAAAAATTCAGCAATGAGCAACGCCAAAGTCAACGACCTGCAGGCCTTTCTGGCGGTGGCGCAGGAGCAAAGCTTCACCAAGGCTGCCGCCCGCCTCGGCGTCACGCCGTCTGCGCTGAGTCATACGGTGCGCGCGCTGGAGCAGCGTCTGGGTATCCGCTTGCTCGCTCGTACAACGCGCAATGTCTCGCCGACCGAGGCTGGCGAACGCTTGATGCATTCGATTGCGCCGCTGTTCGAGCAGATCAGCGCCGAGCTCGAAGCCCTCGGCGAATTGCGCGACAAGCCCAGCGGCACGATCCGTGTTTCCTGCACGGACGATCAGATTGAATTGTGCATCCGGCCGATGCTTGCGCAGTTTTTGCAGGACTATCCGGACATCACCTTGGAGTTTTACGTCGATTACGGATTTACCAATGTGGTCAAGGAACGCTTCGACGCCGGCATTCGTCTCGGTGAATCGATCAGCAAAGACATGATCGCCGTGCGCATCGGCCCGGACTGGCGCCTGGCCGTGGTGGCCTCGCCGGATTACTTCGCTCGCCACCCGAAACCCGCCACGCCGCATCAGTTGATGGAGCACACCTGCATCAACATCCGCCACCAACCGGCCGGCGCGATTTACGCCTGGGAGTTTGCGCACAAGGGTCAGGATTTCAGCGTGAAGGTCGATGGGCAACTGGTGTTCAACAGCATCATGCATGTGCTCAATGCCGCCGTGGACGGCATCGGCGTGGCGTACGTGCCCGAACAATTGGTCGCGCCGTATCTGGCGGACGGGCGACTGGTGGAAGTGCTGGAAGAGTGGTGCCCGACGTTTCAGGGCTATCACCTGTATTACCCGAACAGGCGCCAGAGCTCCGCAGCGTTTGCAGCGTTTGTCGACGCGCTGAAATACAACCGCTGACAAACGCAACTCTTCAATCCAACTCAAATCCCTGTGGGAGCGGGTTTGCCCGCGAAGGCGTCGGCACGTTCAACCTCATCATCGCCTGACCCATCGCTTTCGCGAGCAGGCTCGCTCCCACAGTGATCCGGGGCAAACCTACGATCTTTGTCGCACCCCAAATCCCCTGTGGGAGCGGGCTTGCCCGCGAAGGCGCCAGATCAGATACATCCACATTGAATGACACACCGCTTTCGCGAGCAGGCTCGCTCCCACAGTGATCCGGGGCAGATCTACGATCTTTGTCGCACCCCAAATCCCTGTGGGAGCGGGCTTGCCCGCGAAGGCGCCGGCACATTCAACCTCTTTATCGCCTGACCCAGCGCTATCGCGAGCAGGCTCACTCCTACAAAGATCCGGGGCAGATCAGCAATCTTTGTCGCACCCCAAATCCCCTGTGGGAGCGGGCTTGCCCGCGAAGGCGCCAGATCAGATATATCCACGTTGAATGACACACCGCTTTCGCGAGCAGGCTCGCTCCCACAATGGTCCGGGGCAAGGCCACAATCTTCAGCGCACCCAAAATCCCTGTGGGAGATTCTATGGTTCATGCCTAGCCCCTAAACGCCTTTGGGTGAGTATTCGCTCTGGTTTTTCAACAGAGCAAATACCACCCGTGCAAGCTTGCGGGCTAGTGCGACCAGTGCTTGGGTAGTGCTCAATCCACGCCCTCTCAT